>NZ_MCHY01000001.1 GCF_003609605.1 Ammoniphilus oxalaticus
CTTTAGCTCAGCTGGGAGAGCGCTACACTGGCAGTGTAGAGGTCAGCGGTTCGATCCCGCTAAGCTCCACCAATTTAATATTCCTCAGTAGCTCAATGGTGGAGCAACCGGCTGTTAACCGGTAGGTTGGCGGTTCGAGTCCGTCCTGAGGAGCCAGTTTATTTGGAGAGTTACCCAAGAGGCTGAAGGGGACGGTTTGCTAAACCGTTAGAGTGGGCAACTGCTGCGAGGGTTCAAATCCCTCACTCTCCGCCACCAGTATTAAACGTATAATTAAAGGAAATGGCGGTGTAGCTCAGCTGGCTAGAGCGTACGGTTCATACCCGTAAAGTCGGGGGTTCAAGTCCCTCCGCCGCTACCATGAACGCGGGATGGAGCAGTTGGCAGCTCGTCGGGCTCATAATCCGAAGGTCGCAGGTTCAAGTCCTGCTCCCGCAACCAATTTAGGGACATAGTTTAACGGTAGAACAGAGGTCTCCAAAACCTCTAGTGTGGGTTCGATTCCTACTGTCCCTGCCATGATTCTTTAATAATGCGCATGAGTCACACTTTAGAGAGTAGTCTTCTTGCTTGGGAGGGATACCGAAGTGGTCATAACGGGGCGGTCTTGAAAACCGTTAGGGCGCAAGCCCACGGGGGTTCGAATCCCTCTCCCTCCGCCATACATATTTTAAACAAAATCGCCTAGAGCGATTTTTTTTATTTTATTTATTAATTTTCGAAAGGTTCGCTAAATCTAGTTTCTGTATTTACAAACGTTTGCTATCATAGGTAGATAGGGAAGCGTTGGTTTTAGCCCATAGTTGGTTTATTGATTCTTAAAGGAAGTGAGTGAACGTGAGAACGATATTTCAAAAGTTGGTGAACTTACTGCTAGGTTCAGATAAATCCTCGGATTTAGTTGAACAAAGTAAAATTGAGGAGTTCGATTACATAACTCGTACTGAACCGAGGACAGAGGCGGAAGTTAGAACCAAGACGATTTATCCTAGAGTGAAAGATGATGCGGTTGAATTTAGATTTCCCCTTATTCCTGATGAAAGAGAGACGCGTCCGCAGACGTGGGAAACGATTCATGTTAATACGACTCCAGATAAACATAAGCAGCAGTTACGTCGCGAACAGCGGTTGACTGAAGTAAGTCATCATCAACAAGATGAAGACGCTACGAGTTTCGTTAAGAATGATCAAAAAGAGCCGTTCAGGCCATCTAAATTCTTTTCGCCCGTGTATGGGGCAAACCGTCCTGAAACTGAACTAAGGGGGATATCAGAACAACAACAAAGGGACGATGTTTTACCTAATCAAATATTAACGGATGTAAAGGAACGGCGCCCTGTAACTGATGAGATCCAGGTGGATTCAACTGAATCTTCGCAACAAGCGTGGGGACCCTTATTAGAACCTTCTTTTGAACCATCTGAAGGAAGGTCCTCTTTATCGATTATGTTCGTTGATGAGCCAGAAACAAAGCCTGTAGAGGAATCGCAGTCCTCATCTATTCCGACTGAATCATTATTCAAAACGGATAAGAACATAGAGGTATCAGCGGATGAATTATCGAATGATTTCGCGGTATTAGAATCATCTGATATTAAATATGAAAAGGCGGTTGAAGAAGAAGTCGTACCATCGGTCACGAAACTTGCGGAAGTTATCACTTTTCCAAAAAAGGAATCAATTGTTCAACAAGATGAGATTTTACAAGATCAGCAAAATGCGATTCAACCGACAAACCCAATTAATAAGGAAGAAACAAACAATAGGCAAGCAACTGCGATTTCAAAATGGAATCCAGATTCTATTGAGCGAACGCCTTATGAATATCCGAGCTTTGATTTTTTAAATATGGAACCGATTCAACTAGACGATGATCAAGAGTATCTTGATGACCAAATTGAAAAATTGACCGTTGCCCTGGAAAGTTTCAATGTTAATGCTCAAGTCGTTGGAGTAGCCAAAGGTCCAACAGTGACGCGTTTTGAACTTCAACCTGGCTTAGGTGTGAAAGTAAACAAATTTACAAATTTAATTGACGATATTAAGCTAGCTTTAGCAGCCAAAGATATCCGTATGGAAGCTCCGATTCCAGGACGATCAGCAATTGGTATAGAAGTGCCAAATGAACAGAGCTCGCCTGTATTTATTCGTTCGTTTTTAGAATCTGAGGAATTTCAGAGTCATGAATCACCCTTAGCGGTTGCATTAGGTCGTGATATCGGCGGAAAAGCAATTATTGGTGATTTACGAAAGATGCCGCACGGGTTGATTGCTGGTTCAACGGGATCAGGTAAAAGTGTTTGTATTAACTCGATACTCGTCAGTCTGCTTTATAAGGCGAATCCTTCCGACGTTCGTTTAATTCTGATTGATCCAAAGGTCGTGGAACTCGCGCCGTATAATCATATCCCTCATTTGCTAACCCCAGTCGTTACGGATCCCAAACAAGCGACGGCTGCATTAAAGTGGGCAGTGGAAGAAATGGAACAAAGATATGAAAAATTTGCAGAAGCGGGAGCTCGCGATATTGCTCGTTATAATGTTCAAGCGGAGCAACAGCAACGGGAGAAAATGCCTTATATTTTGATCGTGATCGATGAGTTAGCCGATTTGATGATGGTTTCGCCCCATGATGTTGAAGAAGCGATTTGTCGAATTGCCCAAAAGGCGCGCGCTTGCGGGATTCACTTACTGGTTGCGACACAACGTCCTTCTGTAGACGTGATTACAGGTTTAATCAAGGCAAATATTCCAACACGTATTGCTTTCGCCGTCTCTTCCCAAGCCGATTCAAGAACAATCTTGGACATGGGTGGAGCGGAGCGATTGTTAGGTAAGGGGGATATGCTATATTATCCAAGTGGGCAAGCAAAACCGATCCGCTTACAAGGAAACTTCGTTTCTGATGAAGAAATAGAACAGGTTGTTGATCATGTGAAATCAACGCATCAAGTGAACTATTTAATCGATAAGGAAGAACTTAATCGCAGCGCGAACAGTGTCGAAGATTTTGAAGACGAACTGTTTGAGGAAGCGTTGTTGTTTACGATTGAACAAGGTCAAGCATCGTCTTCCTCTTTGCAACGAAGATTCCGGATTGGCTACAATCGAGCCGCCAGATTAATTGACCTTATGGAAGCAGAAGGTTTTGTCAGCGGACAATCAGGCAGCAGACCACGCGATGTTTTGATTACGATGGAACAATATGAACAAGTATTTACCTAAAGTATTGTTGTTTCAATTCAATGAATGGAATGAATGAGCGCTTAAGGCTGGATGACCACTTTTGTGCCGATGGGTATGTGTCGGAATAGCCATTCAACGTCCTCATTTTGCATCCTAACGCATCCTTGACTCACACTTTGACCGATTGATTCGGGATTGTTTGTGCCATGGATCCCATATTTGTAGCCATCTGTATTTGGAACATCGATCCCGATCCATCGCGAACCGAGCGGGTTGTTTGGATCGCCCCCTGGAATATCTTTCGGAAGATACCAGGGGTTTTTTACTTTTTTAATAATGGAATAAACTCCCTCTGGCGTTTTTTCTGGAGTCGCTCCCGTCGCGACTTCAAAAGAGTAGACAGGATGATTATTCAGCATAATTTCTAATGTATGTTTAGATTTTGAAACAACAATGTGGACTTGATCTTCGGTAGCTTGGGAGCCGTTTACAAAGGAAAACAAAGTAATTACGAGTAAGATAAGGTTAATTAATTTCCATCTCATACAGTTCCCTCCGTGATTGATTAAAGTTTCAAAGTATAGTAAAATTCTACTGATTACTAAAAAAAGAAGCAGGGGGTATGAAAGTGAATAAGCGCAAAAAAAGTTTAGTTACAATGTTAGTATTAACAATTGTCTTCTCTTTATTTGCAGTAGCTTGCGGTGGAGGCGGAAATAATGCGGGTCAACCGTCAGGTGAAACAAATGATGGAGCAGGAGAGAAACTAGAATCCTTAATTATTGCGACTGGAGGAAGTTCTGGTACATATTACCCATTGGGTGGCAGTATGGCTCAACTTTTTCAAGATCATGTGATCCCGGCATCCGCTCAAGTAACAGCAGCGTCTGTTGCTAATATGCGTTTACTTAAAGATGGGGAAGTCGATCTGGCTTTTACACAAGGGGATATTGCTGATTACGCTACCAAAGGAACAATCATGTTCGAAGAAGGCGGAGCAATAGATAATATCCAAGCGATTGCTTCTTTATATAACGAAACGGTACAAATTATTGTCCCTGAAAATAGCTCCATTCAAACGGTTGCAGACTTAAAAGGTAAGCACGTTTCCGTTGGTGAGCCAGGCAGTGGAACAGAAGCAAATGCTGAGCAATTATTAGAAGTTTATGGTCTTACGTTTGATGATCTGGGCAAAGCGGAACGGTTAAGCTTTGGCGAATCAACCAGTCATATCCAAGATGGAACGGTGGAGGCGGCTTTTGTTACGGCTGGAACACCAACAGCTGCTGTAAATGAGCTTGCCGCGACAAAAGGGGTTCGTGTAATCGGTTTAGACGATGAACACATCGCGGAGTTAATCGAAAAATATCCATATTACACTGAACAAGCGATAGCAGCTGGGACTTACTCTGGATTTGATCAGGATATCAAAACCGTGGCTGTAAAAGCTCAACTTGTTGTTCGAGCGGAACTTGATGAGGCGTTGGTCTATGATTTGACGAAAACTCTTTTTGACAATTTAGATGCGTATAAGCAAGGAAACCACCAAAAGGCTGAGGAAATTACCCTTGAGCAAGCCCTAGAAGGTGTGAGTTTAGATGTTCATCCTGGCGCGGCCAAGTATTTTGAGGAAAAAGGGATTAAGTAGTGAAAGGGTGGGGAGGTAAACGCCTCCCCGCATTTTTATAATGAAGCATAAATATAAACTGATTTTTCCTATTGTAATTTTGTTTATTGTTGCTATTGCAGTGACTGTTTGGCCGAATCAAGTCGCGTTGACAGTTACAGATGGTAAGACAGGAAGATTAATCTATGTATCACCCATTGAAATAGAGGAGCGTTTTGCGATTCAATTTATCCATTCGATTCATAAGACACCTGTCTATGAAGAATATTATATCGATAGCGAGCTGCATATGGTTCTTGATCAGGTCACTTATGAATCACTTGGAGTGGGGAATCCATCCGCGGCTGAACCAGGACAAACCTTTATGATAGAGGATGGAAAGTACAAAATTAGCAATATTAATCGAAAGCTACCCCATCTTGATTTAGCGATAGCTCCAGGTGTCGCAAATCATCAATTGGGGATTAGGGATAATTGGATTCCGATGACGAGGCTAAACCCACCTGGGAATTGGGCGCGCCTTGAAACAAAAAAAGTATCCTTTTTGACGCTATGGAAGGGGGCATAATGCTTAAATGACAGACGAAAAAAAGATCATCAGTGAAAAAAGCATGCCTGATGAGCAAGTAAGAGAGCTGTTATCCAAATACGACAAGGAATCAGCTTATCGCGATTTAAAAGGGAAAATGGGCTGGTTTGTCGCTCTCCTTGCCGTCGCTTTTTCAATTTACCAGTTATATGCATCTATACTTCCTCCGCCTCCTGCCCAAATCCATCGTACGATTCACCTGGCATTTGCATTAGGTCTCATTTACTTATTATACCCCGCAACAGGTAGAGGACATCGCTCCAAAATCGCTTGGTATGACGGTTTATTAGCGCTAATTGCGGTGTCTAGCAGTTTATATTGGGTATTTAATTTTGATCAATTAATTACCCGAACAGGAAATTATAATCAGACGGATATTTTCTTTGGCGGTTTGGTAATTGTGTTAGTTTTGGAAGCAACGAGAAGAGTTGTTGGGGTTCCGATTGTGATTATAGCGACTCTGTTTATGCTGTATGCTTTGTACGGGAACCATATGCCTGGTTTTCTGCACCACCGTGGCGTTTCTTTGAAGAGACTGATCAGTCATATGTATTTCTCACTTGAAGGAATTCTGGGGACACCACTCAGTGTTTCCGCGACGTTTATTTTCTTGTTCTTGTTATTCGGGGCGTTTCTTGAACGAACGGGCGTCGGCGCTTATTTTAATGATTTAGCTTTGACGCTGGCGGGAAAAAGAATTGGCGGACCTGCGAAAGTAGCTGTTTTCTCGAGCGCGTTGCAAGGGACGATCAGCGGAAGTTCTGTCGCAAACGTCGTTACTTCAGGGTCGTTTACGATCCCAATGATGAGGCGACTCGGTTATCGACCCGAATTTGCCGGCGCGGTTGAAGCGGCAGCTTCGACAGGCGGACAGATTATGCCGCCAATCATGGGAGCCGCTGCTTTCTTAATGGCGGAATTTACAGGGGTGCCTTATTGGGAAATTGCGAAGGCAGCCGCGATTCCCGCTATTCTTTACTTTACCGGTATTTGGATCATGGTCCATTTTGAGGCGAAGCGAATTGGTTTGCGCGGGTTGACAGAAGAGGAGATGCCTGATCGGAAAAATGTTTGGAAACATTCCTATTTGTTGTTGCCAATCATCGCTATTATTACTTTTCTAATGCTGGGTGACTCGCCCATGCGCGCCGCTTTAAAAGGAATTGTGATGACGATCATTGTCAGCATGTTCCGTAAAGAGACGCGGATGACCCTTCCAGGTGTTTTCCGCGCCCTAGAGGCTGGAGCGAGAGCTGCGCTCGGTGTTGCCGCGGCGACAGCGACAGCGGGCATGATTGTCGGCGTTGTTACGTTGACAGGGGTTGGACTAAAATTTGCTAACGGTTTGATTGGATTTGCTGGAGGAGTTCCCTTACTCATGTTATTTTTCACGATGATTTCATCGATTTTACTTGGGATGGGGACCCCGACAACAGCCAACTATATTATTACATCGACGATCGCAGCTCCAGCGATTATTGCCATGGGAGCGCCCGTATTGTCGGCTCACATGTTTACGTTCTATTTTGGGATCGTGGCCGATATTACGCCGCCCGTTGCATTAGCGGCATTTGCGGCTTCCGGAATCGCTGGGGGCGCAGCGATGAAAACGGGAGTGAATTCAACCAAATTAGCAATTGCCGCTTTTATTATTCCTTACATTTTCGTCTTGTCACCGCAAATCTTGCTGATTGACGCGACGTTCTTTGAAGCGAGTTTTGTTATCTTGACAGCGATCATCGGAATGCTAGGAATCAGCGCAGGGTTAATTGGTTATTGGTTAGCCCCCGTTTATTGGTGGGAACGAATTTGGGCTGCTGGCGCGGGACTGCTATTAATTATCCCGGGTTGGACATCTGACACGATTGGCATGGGTTCACTTGCGATTATTTTTGTTTTGCAGGTGATCCGCGCTAGAAATAATAACAAGCCATTAGATACGCCTTTAATTGATTAAAAGTTTACAAGATAGCATTAAGAAAAAAGTGGCTCGTCAGCTAACCTTGGCGCGCCACTTTTTTAATGGTGATTTTCCGACCTTCAATGATCATTAAGAGCTTGCTTGATATGGATAAAATCAACAGTATTTTTTCATGCTTAAGACTTATATTTGTTATACTAGTAACAGAACCTATTGAGCTGGAGGAAAAGCAATGGATGAACAATTAACGCATTTTAATGAACAAAATAGAGCGAAAATGGTCGACGTATCTGAAAAAGCGGTGACCAAGCGTGAAGCGGTCGCTTTTAGTAAGGTTGTAATGAGCAAAGAGACGATGAGTCGCATTAAAGAAGGTAAAATTAGCAAGGGGGACGTATTATCTGTCGCTCAGGTGGCCGGAATTATGGCGGCTAAGAAGACGGCGGAAATCATCCCGATGTGTCATCCGATTCCGATCACAGGTGTTGACATTCAATTTGATGATTCTTCTGAAGATACCGTGTTGATAGAGGCGACGGTTAAAACAACGGGGGTGACCGGTGTAGAGATGGAGGCCTTAACGGCTGCAAGCGCCGTTGCTCTAACGATTTATGATATGTGCAAGGCGATGGATAAAGCGATGGTGATCGGACCGACTTATCTCGTTACGAAAACAGGCGGTAAAAGTGGCGATTTCTCTCGTGAATCAATGGAATCGTAAGTAGAGCGGAGGTGGAATGGAGTGGAGTGGAAAGTAGGCGTTTTAACGATCAGCGACAAAGGGAGTCGAGGGGAACGCGAGGATCAAAGTGGAGTAGTTCTTCAGGAGCTTGTTCAGGGAATTAACGGACAAATTACTGCGTATGAGATTATTCCAGATGAACAGCCACTGATTGAACAAAAGATGATCGAACTTAGCGATCAGCGTCACTGTGAGTTGATTCTCACGACAGGCGGGACAGGCTTTGCCGCGCGCGACGTAACCCCTGAAGCGACGAAAGCAGTGATCGATAAGGAAGCCCCAGGCTTAGCGGAACGAATGCGGGCAGCTACGCTCGTCCATACGAAATTCGCCATCTTATCGCGGGCGACTTCCGGTATTCGCGGCAATACACTGATCATCAATTTGCCCGGTAGTCCGAAAGGTGTTCGGGAATGTTTTGAATCGATACAAGATGTGTTGCCCCATGCTTTACAAATTTTAAGAGGCAATACGGAGCACGAAGGAGGCGTAACTAAATGAGTCACTGGCAATTGCAGATTGAAACGGTTGATGGACAAGCCTTATCCGTTTCATATGATGATCTGGAGCGTTGGAAAGATGCGACCATTCCTGTAGAGGAATATGTTCCAGGCAAACAGGCGGAAGCGGTTTATGTAAAAGATATTTTACGCCAGCATGCTCTGTTAGAAGGATTTTCACGGGCAGTATTTACTGCGGAAGATGGTTTTAAACAAAAGGCAAGCAAGGAAGAACTGGACCAAGCGTTTTTTGTGTTTAAACAGAATGGAGAACCGATGAATGCCGGGGCTCGTCTGTACGTGCCTGATGGCAGAAGTGACTGCCTCAATGTGAAATCCGTCATCCAAATTCAATTGGAACAGGCATAAGGATGCAAATGGCAAGGAAGAGGAGACCGAAATCGGCTCCTCTGTTTTTTATGTTAGTGTTATTAATCAAAAAAACCGCCACTATATTCATCATCTTGAAAAAAGAATAGGATCAATAACACGACGATGGCGACGATGATCCAACCGCTATAGTCTTCAAAAAAACTCATGTCAATCTCCCTTCCTTCGATACTACGCTTATAGTAGCCTATTCTTGGAAGGGGTAATTGGGAACCAAAACAGCCTTGTCAATGATGAATGAAGGGAGGAGTCGACTTGAAGGAAATAGAAGTTGTCGCCGCGGTCATTTATGAGCGAGAACGAGGTTTTCTTTGCGCCTTACGGGGACCAAAGATGTCATTAGCTGGGTTATGGGAGTTCCCAGGGGGAAAGGTAGAGCCAGGCGAAGATCATAAACAAGCTTTAAAAAGGGAGATCAAGGAAGAACTAGGTTGTGTGATCGACGTGGGCGAACCGATCGTTTCAATCACGCATGACTATGAAGATGTCCGAGTGCGTCTTCATACGTATTGGGTTACGCAGTTTGATCGAGCGCCGATCGCCAAGGAACATGAGCAACTCGATTGGGTTTCCCTCGACAATCTGCTCAAATTAGATTGGGCCCCCGCTGATATTCCCACAGTACAAAAAGTTTTAGCGAGTAAGCAACATAATTCGTTGTCATAATTGAGAAACTAATCTTGAAAAGCATCAATAAACGGGAGGGAAGTGTAGTTATGTCGAAATACAATTATCTTGATGAAGTCCCTTTAGCCGATTTAACATCAGAACAATTGAGTATTGTTCAACAGGCAGAAGCGAGCCTCAGCAATAAGGATGTGGATGATCCTGTTTATTTGATTGCTTTTCGAAAAGCCCACGATGAGTAAGCATCTTCTCATTACAGAGTAAAAAACTGCTGGCTATGTTGTCAGCAGTTTTTTACTTTCCTAAAAACTTCCCGACTCGCTGTTTAATACTGTCAATGCCTACGGCAAACCCTAAACCTTGATTATTTTTTATAATAAAGGCATTCATACCAACTACTTCACCGTTTAAGTTGATGAGCGGTCCTCCGCTATTTCCAGGATTGATCGCGCAATCGGTTTGGATAATGTCTTCGTATAATTTGCTTGAGATGCGCACGGGCCGATTTTTGGCGCTAATGATTCCTTTCGTAACAGAGTGTTCAAGTCCCATTGGATTGCCGACGGAAATGACAAACTCGCCAACTTTGCTTTCTTCTGAGCTACCAATAGGCAAAGGTGGTAAAGGACGTCGGGTAGGGATTTGTAAAACAGCGAGGTCTCTTTTTGGATCCGACCAAACAATTTTTGCGGTACGTTGTTCGCCGCTATATAATTTCACCATAATTTCTTTCGCTTGACTCACCACGTGCTCGCTTGTCAGGATGTAGCCGTTTGGATGGGTAATAAATCCTGTTCCAAAACTTCTCGTCGCGCTCGTGTTTTGATCGCTGTTCGGTAATAAAAAAGAGAACAAAAATTCACTTTGTCTATTCGTTGCCTTATCTTTCGTTTCGATGGAAATCACACTATGTTTTGCTTTTTCCACGATGGGAACGAAGTAATTTCCTGGGTGATTACAAGCGGCTGTTTTTGATCGAAATCGAGTGGAATATACGGGTTTCCGTCTCACCTGATGAACCCTCCTTCATCTTCGGTTGGTTACGTGACGACAGGTTCTTAACTCAATATATGAATAACATGAACGGTTGCCTTATAAAAGCGATAATATCCGCGAATGTACCGAGCGGAAAGTTGAGGTTTGATTTATTTTCTGGAAATTACACAATAAGCTGTTGAAGGTTTGGAGAAAGTAAGCGAAAATATAAGGAGATCATTTAGAAATAAGAGTGGGGATATGACATGGGAAAGCTAGCCGTTGTGGCAATAGGCGGGAACTCGTTAGTAAAGGATAATAACTTTTCTGTTCAGGCTCAATATGAAGCGGTATGTATCATTGCCTCGAATATAGCGGATATGGTTCAAGAGGGTTGTGAGGTGGTCGTTACTTATGGAAACGGGCCGCAAGTCGGCTTTGCTTTGCGACGATCGGAAATTGCTCATGATGTCGCGGGTTTGTCCGTTTCGCCCCTTGTCAATTGTGTTGCAGACACGCAAGGCGGGATTGGGTACCAAATCCAACAGGCATTAATGAATGAATTTATTCACAGAGGCGTTAACAAAAAAGTTGTTACAGTGATTACGCAAGTGGAAGTGTGCAGCAATGATCCAGGGTTTCAAAATCCAACGAAGCCGGTCGGGTCTTTTTATACAAAGCAACAAGCGGAGCAACTAATGGAGGATTACCCAGAATGGACGATGATTGAAGATTCGGGCCGTGGGTATAGAAGGGTGGTGCCTTCCCCGAAACCGATTCGCATTTTAGAGAAAGATGCGATTAAATCATTAATCCATGACGGATATGTGGTGATCGCGGTCGGCGGCGGCGGGATTCCAGTCGTTAAATCAGACGCCAACACGTATGCGGGAATTGACGCGGTAATAGATAAAGATTATGCGACGAGTTTGCTCGCGGAAAAAATTGAAGCGGATATTTTAATTATGACGACAGGGGTTCCAAAAGTATGCATTAATTTTGGAAAGCCGAATCAAATGTCGTTGGATCGGATTACAGTGGAAGAAACGAAACGATACTTAATGGAGAGACATTTTTTAAATGGGAGCATGTTGCCTAAAATTGAGGCGAGTTTAAACTTTTTGAAGAAAAGTGGCACGAAAGTGATTATTACGAACCCGCAAAGTTTAAAAAACGCGGTTAATGAGTTAGCGGGGACCCATATCGTTAAATTATAGCTGAACGCGCGTAGTCTATCACAACGGGGTGTCAAACATGACAGCCCCGTTGCGCTGATTTAGACAACGTTAATCGAGTGACTAGACAACATTTTGAACATCAGGTTTTATTTGGGCTCGTTTTGCCCTTTGTTGAAAAAAAATGAATAATAATACGAGACCAAGCGTGAATGCGTGAATCACCCAAGACAACCAGCCCCACTGGGCAAGCGCAAGTTCCCCGACCATTTGATCGTGAACAATCATTGTCCCCGAAGTCCAAGCTAAAATGAGAGCTCCAATCTGGACGATCACCGGAAAACGGTCCATCAGTGTGACAATCCATTTACTGCCCCAGACAACAATTGGAATACTAATTGCTAAACCGATCACGACAAGCAACATATTACCTTGAGAAGCCCCGGCAATTGCCAGCACGTTATCGACACCCATAATGATGTCAGCAATAATAATTGTCCGAATCGCCTGCATCAAACCCGTTTCTGCTTTAATATTTTCGGAATCATCGCCACTTTTTAATAATTTAATCGCAACAATGAGCAATAGCAATCCACCGATCGCTTGGAGAAATGGAATCCGTAATAGCCAAACTGCGCCAAGTGTCATTAAAATTCGCACAATGATTGCCCCGAACGTTCCCCATAAAATTGCTTTATTCCGCTGTTGGAGCGGAAGATTGCGACTCGCTAAGGCAATCACGACCGCGTTATCCCCAGCCAACACGATATCAATCATAATAATCGTTGCTAGGCTCATCCAAAATTCTGCTTCAAAAATCATTTTTTTCCCTCCCTTTTTCAATGCTTGTTGCTGTTAAAAAACAAAAAAGACCCCTGCCCTTATCAAAGATAAGAAGGCAAAGGTCTTGCTAAGCACGTCATTCATATGTACCAACAAAGCCGGTGGAAGAAAACCACGTAATGACGACTTTGTTTCAGGGTGTTTTTAAAATCCCTGACAGCTACTCCCCTTTGTGAGGGTATTGATTTGTTAGATAAATATTATACTACCATGAACGAAACGTCAAGTAGAATCATATGTATCTATTTTTAGAAAATTGGTTTAGTTTAGAGACCTCTTGGAAATAATGGGAACAGCAACAGAAACAGGAGGGTTTAAAGATGGAACAAGTGAATCAAATTGGGGATGAAGAGACTCCTATTTTTCAAATTTCGATCGGACAAACGTTTAAACCTTACGCATGGAGAGCAAGTCATCACATGGATTTTCAGTTTGAATGTTTATATTGCGATTCCGAATCGTTAAAAGGATACCAAGTCGAAGACCAGTATGGAAATATGGGGAAAATTGCGACTTGTCCAGACTGTGAGCGTGTCAACGCAAAATATTAATCGAACTTTTATAGAAGATCTCGCGGGTGATGGGAAGGCCGCTGAGATCTTTTTAAATTTTGTGACAAATAAACGACACTTCCCATTGAATACTGTACTTGATTGTTCTAGCTGTGTTTTAATCTAATTAATGTTAAAAACAGGGGGAGGGTTTTTAATGGGGTCTCAAACGATTACGATGTTTGGTTTGATTGCATCGATGGCAATTCCGATTGTTTTGTTAACTACCGTTTTTATAAAATCGCGTAAGAGGACAAACGAACAAAACTGACCTGAAAGGGTTAGTTTTGTTTTTTTATATTAAGGGCAAAATGGGGGCAGGGAGGTTGAAATGAGATGAAACAAATTCGAATCCTGCTTCCAACGACATTTTTCATTGTATTTTTGTTTGTTTTGGTTCAAGTCAGCGTGGGGCAAAAATTTTTGACAAGCTCAACTAAGGAAACTAAAAATCACTTGATTATTGGAACGATTGGGTCACCGACTTTATTTAATCCGTATTTTTCAGCGGATTCATCTAGCGGACAGGTGGAAGCGTTGTTGTTTAACGGCTTGATTACTTACGACGACCAATTACAACCGATTCCAGATCTTGCGGAGCGTTGGGAAGTGTCAGAGGACGGTTATAGTTGGACTTTTCATTTGAAAAAAGGGGTCCAATTTCACGATGGACAAGAAGTGACCGCCCGTGATGTCGTTTTTTCATACAATATACCACGCTCTCAAAAGTATGCGGGGCCACGGGCTTCTGACTTTGAGAAGATTCAATCGATTCGCGCCGTGGATCGTCACACCGTTCAATTTGTATTAAGCGAGCCGTACGCCCCTTTTTTAAGTGTATGTTCGTTCGCGATTTTACCCGCCCACCAATTGGAACAAGTCCCTGTCGAACAATTGGCTGAACATCCGTTTAACACGAAACAGCCGATCGGAACCGGTCCTTATCGTTTTGTCGAGTGGAAAGACGGACAATATATTCAGCTGCAAGCGAACCCTAATTTTTTCAAGGCAGCGCCAAGCATCGAGTACCTTTATTTTCGGATTGTTCCCGACCAAAATGCGCAATTGATTCAATTACAATCGGGGGCGATCGACTGGATGGGCATTCCCGCTACCGATTTGACGGTCGGCCGTTTATTTGAAAAACAGGGGAAAACGAAGTTGCATTCAGCGCCATCCCTATCCTATACATACATTGGCTATAATTTGAACCGATCTCAGTTTCAGGATGTTCGTGTTAGACAAGCTTTAACGTATGCGATTGATCGGCAAAAAATAGTGGACGTTGTCTTAGAAGGAGAAGGACAAGTCGCTCATACGCATGGTTCTCCGCTTAGCTGGGCGTACAACGACGACATTTCCACTTTTGAGTATGATCCTGAAAAGGCGAAGAAATTATTAAAAGAAGCGGGATGGATCGATACAGATGGTGATGGCATTTTAGAAAAAGACGGGGAGAAACTTACTTTCGTTTTGCTGACGAACCAAGGCAATAAGATTCGTGAGATGACTGCTCAGATCGTCCAACAACAGTGGGCAGAAATTGGCGTGAATGTGACTCTGCAATTTATGGAATGGAGCGCTTTTATCCACAATTATGTGGATACTAAAAAGTTTGACGCCGTTTTATTAGGATGGTCGTTAGGGGTCGATCCTGATCCGACCGCGATTTGGCATAGCGCGGAAAGTGAACGCGGTTTGAATTATATTAGTTACGATAATTCTGAAGTGGATCGCTTGTTAGAGGCGAATACACGGGCATTGGATCCACAAGAACGGAAACAAATTTTAAATCAGTTTCAACAAATTATCGCGAAGGAACAACCATACACGTTTCTATATTATTCAAACGGGATTACCGCTTTTCCCCCGCAATTACAAGGGTTTATTCCGCATCCCGCCGCTTCGTTTTACAATATTCATCACTGGCGATTTTCCAGACCATCGGAAGAGGAGTCTCAATCATGAGGCTTCTCTTTTTTCGTCCGCGATGAACCCGCTTCTAAACTTGTCCAACCGATCATAGACATAAAAAGGGACAAGTAATGTGGTGAAGGAGTCGTGGGAAAATTGCTAGCCTATCTTTTTAGACGGTTGTTGCAAGCGATCCCGCTATTATTTGGGATTAGTTTGATCTCGTTTTTTATGATGCATCTTGCTCCTGGCGGCCCAACGGACGTGATGATGGACCCGCAAGTAAAACCCGAGGATCGCGAACGAATGATGAAAGATCTCGGTTTAGATCAGCCGCCTTGGCTGCAATATGTACATTGGGTGACACGGTTTGCCCAGGGAGATTGGGGCGTGTCATTTATTCGCAAGCAACCTGTTTTGGAGTTGATCTTGGAACGTTTGCCGCAAACGATGTTGTTGATGGGGAGTTCGTTTTTATTTGCGGCGGCTTTTTCAATTCCGATTGGGATTTTAGCGGCCAAACGCAAAAATACGTGGATTGATTATACGTCGTCTTTCGTCGCTTTTTTAGGACTGGCTACACCGAACTTTTGGCTTGGGATGATGTTAATGATGGTTTTTTCCGTATATTTAAATCTACTTCCCGCGGGTGGCATGGTTGGCATGATCGAGGGACAAGGACATATTTTGGACTTCATTAAACATCTGATCCTGCCCGCGATCACGCTAGGAACGGCGGATATGGCGGCCTTAACTCGATATACGCGGTCGAGCATGCTTGAAGTGTTCGGACAGAATTACATGGTCACGGCGCGAGCGAAAGGGTTGCGGGAATGGGTCGTTATTTATAAGCACGGTTTACGCAATGGGCTCATTCCGATTGTGACCATCTTCGGGCTAAGCTTGCCTTCTTTTTTCGGAGGAGCGGTCATCGTCGAAAAAATCTTTGCGTATCCGGGAATTGGATTGTTGTTTTTGGATGCTGTCTTTCAGCGAGACTATCCGATTATCATGGCAATCACGATGATTTCTGCTTGCCTTGTTGTGCTTGGAAATCTATTAGCTGATATCTTGTATGCCGCCCTAGACCCGAGGATTGAATATAAATAGAAGAATGGGGATAGCCAGGAAACAGAGGAGGATCCAGATGAAGCGAAGCTCAATCAAACAATTTATGGATGATGGTAATCGCCCCGGCTATACTGCCGAAGGAATGAGTCGCCAAATTTGGAAGCGGTTTAAACGAAACAGATTAGCGACGTTCGGGCTATTTATTTTAATCGTTATCTTTGTTTTGGCCCTGTTTGCCCCTTCGTTGGTGACACATGATCCCGCCCAACAAAACTTAATGAACCGATTTTCCGCTCCGTCAAGCGCGCATTGGTTGGGGACCGATGAATACGGACGAGATGTGTTTAGTCGGCTATTATATGGCGCGCGCGTTTCATTGGCGGTGGCCTTTACGGCAGTGCTTGGTTCTTTAACGATTGGGGCGATTATCGGGGCAACCGCTGGTTATTATGGGGGATGGATCGACAATCTGTTGATGCGGATCGTAGATATATTCAATGCGTTCCCATCTATATTTCTATTAATTACAATCGTTGCTTTATTAGAGCCTAGTCTGACAAACATCATTTTTGTGTTTATTTTACTTGGCTGGACAGGTACCGCGCGGCTCGTTCGTGGGGAGTTTCTTTCTTTAAAAGAACGGGAATTTATTTGGGCGGCAAAAAGTATCGGGGTCTCAGACGCAAGAATCATGTTTATGCATATACTGCCGAATGCGGCGGGACCGATGATCGTCTCCGCAACGTTAGGGGTTGGCGGTGTCATCCTAGCCGAATCGGGATTAAGTTTTTTGGGATTAGGGATTCAACCGCCATTAGCGAGTTGGGGAAATATGTTACAGAGCGCTCAAAGTTTGTCTGTGATGGTGTTAGCCCCTTGGTACCCACTCTTTCCGGGCATGCTAATCTTGGTTACTGTCTTATGTTTTAATTTTATTGGCGACGGAATGAGGGATGCATTCGATCCAAAAGACTACCGCCAATAAACAAAGTAATTTCAATCTTTGTCATGCTTATATATAATGTGCTCAAACCCCTTTACTAACACGCTTTAAAGTGTTAGAGTAATAATTGGAGAATAAGGAAAGACAAAAAGCCAATACAGATTGGTCTCTATTTTGACTTTCATGATATAATAGTCGAAAACATGTGAAACAAGGCGAATGATCATAATTATATGAGTTGGGTGGGGTAACCAAGATGAGTAACGATAATATTGAGCAAAAGAGACAGGAACTCGATCAATTAAACTTAGAAATATTGAAATTAATAAACCAAAGAGCGGCGCTATCGAAGGAAATCGGACAATTGAAACTGGCCCAGGGAACAAATAAGTTTGATCCTGAGCGTGAGCGCCATATGTTGAATCAGATTGCGGAACATAACCAAGGACCGTTTGAGGATAGTACGGTGCAACATTTGTTTAAGCAAATTTTCAAAGCTTCTCTTGATTTGCAAAAGGTTTCCAGTCAGAAAACGTTGTTAGTCAGTCGCAAGCAAAAAAGTGAAGACACGGTCGTGCAAATTGACGATGTTAAAATTGGCGCGGCAGGTCATCCGCAAATGTTCGTCGGACCTTGCTCGGTTGAAAGTTTAGATCAAGTTCGTCAAGTAGCGGCGGCGGTTAAGGAACAAGGTCTCTTCATCTTACGAGGCGGAGCATTTAAACCGCGGACATCTCCTTACGACTTCCAAGGTCTTGGTGTGGAAGGGCTGAAGATTCTTCGTCAAGCAGGGGATGAATTCGGTTTGAAAGTCATCAGTGAAATTGTAACGCCTGGCGATATCGAGGTAGCGGTTGAGTACCTGGATATGATCCAGATCGGGGCCAGAAACATGCAAAACTTCGAATTGTTAAAAGCTGCGGGAAAGGTCGATAAGCCTGTTCTGTTGAAAAGAGGACTGTCAGCGACGATAGAAGAGTTTATCTATGCGGCTGAATACATTTTAGCCAATGGAAATACGAATGTTATTTTATGTGAGCGTGGGATCCGCACGTACGAACGCGCCACGCGAAATACACTAGATATTTCCGCAGTGCCGATCTTAAAACAAGAAACGCACTTACCTGTCATTGTGGACGTGACTCATTCCACTGGTCGTCGCGACCTGTTATTGCCAACAGCGCGCGCGGCCCTTGCAATTGGAGCGGACGGTGTGATGGTTGAAGTGCATCCAGACCCGGAAACAGCGTTGAGCGACGCGAAACAACAGATCAATATCCCACAATTCCGCGAGTTTATGTCCGAGTTAAAAGGAACAAAAATAGCATCGGTTTAGTCCGATTGAAAAGGATTGCCTCAATTCATGCAGGTAATCCTTTTCTTTATGAGCTAAATTTGCTTGCTTTTAATATTAAATCTCCCTATTTTTATCTAGTCCGTAATAATAAATTGCGAGTTGTCTTAATATGTCGTATCATACAATTAAAATGTGAAATGATGAAACGATGAGAACAAATGTAGTAAAAGCCTGCGGCGGACGCATACTAGCTTTCAAGAAGACCGTAGCGCGTGGAGAGGGTTCACTCTTTGGCGAAGGTGATCTGATGGCAATGCAGTCCCTGACATCTTCTTTTGGAGGATACTTAAAGGATTTTTAGACAACGGATTCGTCGCGGTGTAATTTATAAATAGAGGAGCTGACGACCATGACGGTTACAATCTATGATGTGGCGCGAGAAGCGGGAGTATCCATGGCTACAGTTTCACGTGTGGTCAACGGAAATCCGAACGTAAAACCAACAACAAGAAAAAAAGTGCTAGCTGCGATTGAATTGCTAGGCTATCGTCCGAATGCGGTTGCCCGCGGGCTCGCTAGTAAACGGACGACGACAGTCGGCGTAATCATTCCCGATATTTCAAGCGCGTTCTTTGCTGAATTAGCGAGGGGAATCGATGATATTGCTAGCATGTACAAGTATAATATTATTTTGTGCGATTCGGACAGCCGTTTGGATAAAGAGGTTCAATTGATTAATACGCTTTTGGAGAAGCAAGTGGATGGGATTGTGTACATGGGTCGGGAAATTACAGAAGACCATATGCGCGTGTTCAATACGTCCAATGTGCCAATTGTGCTCGCGGGGACGAAGGAAAAATCATCTGAACTTCCATCTGTCAATATCGACCATTTTCAAGCGGGGTATGACGCAACGATTCGTTTAATTGAGGGCGGGCACAAACGAATTGCGATTGTGACAGGTCCATTCCAAGATCCGCTCGCGGGAGTGGAGCGATTTGAAGGCTATCGAAAAGCGTTAGAGGAACACAATATTGATTTCCGTCAAAACTATGTGATCAGCGATAAGTTAACGTATCGGGCGGGGATGGCCGCGGCAAAATCGTTTATGTCATTGGAAGAAACGCCAACGGCTATTTTTGCGGCAAGTGATGAAACCGCTGTCGGTGTGATCCACGGCTTGCAAGATATGGGGAAACGAGTCCCACAGGATATTGAGGTCATCGGTTTCGATAATATTCGTTTATCAGAAATGGTGCGTCCAAAATTATCCACCGTCGTGCAGCCGATGTACGATATTGGGGCGGTTGCGATGCGCCTTTTAACAAAATACATGAATAATGAAGATGTGGACGACCATATTGTTGTGTTGCCGCATCGGATTGAGGAGCGCCAGTCAACAACTCTTTTGAGAGACGAATAACTAGTGGCATTTGCAAAGGAGGTCGTCGCGGGATGATCGGCATCATCGGAGCAATGGATGAAGAAATCCACCTTTTTAAAAAAGGGATGGAACATACGGAAGAAAAGGTGAAAGCTGGGATCACCTATTATGTCGGTGAATTCCAAGGGAAGCCAATCGCGTTGTGCAAATCAGGAGTGGGTAAAGTCAACGCGAGTGTTTGTTCGCAAATTTTGATTGATCGCTTCGGGGTTTCAGGTGTCATCTTTACAGGGGTGGCCGGGGCGTTGGACCCCACACTTGAAATCGGAGACATCGTTATTTCCGAGGACTGTCAATATCACGATTTGGATGCTTCCGCGCTCGGCTTTGAAAAAGGCGAAATTCCGTTTGCTCAAAAGTCGGTCTTTGCAGCCGATTCAAAATTGATTGAGATAGCGATGGAAGCGAGTCAAGAAATCACCGAAGGAAAAACGATGACGGGCCGTATCATTTCCGGTGATCAATTTGTCGCGGATCGGACTACGGTAACGGAGTTACATCATCAATTCAACGCGGCATGCGTCGAGATGGAGGGAGCGGCGATTGCCCATGTGTGCGACATGAACGATGTTCCATTTGTAATTGTCCGCTCTATGTCAGATAAAGCAGATGGTTCAGCAGACGTTAATTTTTTGGAATTTACTAAACTCGCTTCGAACCGTTCTTATGAGATTGTCGCCCGCATGTTGAAAAAGATGTAGCTATGAGGATACTCGTTTGCGCGGATTTGAAGGCGGGATCTGATGGTGGGCGATCGCTGACTATAATGATAGGTGACGGAAAAGTATGATGGAACAAAGGGATGTCCCTGAAAGTCAGAAAAAACTGACGCCCTGTGGCAGCCCTTTTTATTTTGGGGATGGATAGGCACAGTTGGGGGAGAAGGAGTGGCGTGTAAAGGTCACAACTCCCGCTACAGTCTCTGAAATCTTCGTTTCCCGTCTGTAGCGGTCAAATTTCCCGTTACAGCGGCTGAAGCGGAGGAATTCGACTCAACCTCTTGTGTAGAAGTCACAACTCCCGTTACAGTCTCTGGAATCTTCACTTCCCATTTGCAGCGGTCAAATCTCCCGTTACAGTTATAAGTGGACTTTCGACAACTAACTCGTTCAGATATGCGATCGCCGGTGTTCATAGTTGGACTTTTGTCCACTACGCTTCACCCTCACGCCGCGGCCAGAATTCCGCTCCTCCCACACATAACAAAAAAGCAGGCAAAGAATGATCTTTACCTGCTTCCCTCGACGCATTTTATTTTGGAGCGTGTAACAACGCCTTTTCAATATATAGTTTGTTTTTGCTTGTGATCTCCGGCCTGCGTGGGATGTCGGGCAAAACATCTTCCGCTTCAAACATGAATGGAGGAAGTTGAACGGGGCTGTCTGCCTGCCAGCGGTCAATCCACTCTGACGGAATCGCGGGATTGTCCGAAAATCCTTGGTCCGACAATTCAGCCCATAACAGGGTCCAAGCTCTTGGCACAACACGCCAAATATCATATCCGCCGCCGCCCGTTGCGATTAAACGACCATCGCACAATTCGTGCGCTAAACGATGCGCCAATTTAGGAATTTGGCGGTAAATCTCCATCGAACAAGACAGATGCGTAAGTGGATCGAGGAAATGGCTGTCACATCCATTTTGCGTGACGATCACATCTGGTTTGAAGCCGCGGGCCGCTTCGGACAACACTTGTTCATATACATCTAGCCAGGATTCATCCTCTGTAAACGGTTCAAACGGCACATTGATTGAGTAGCCAAATCCTTGGCCGTCGCCCCGCTCAAAAATTTTGCCCGTGCCGGGAAATAGGTATTTCCCTGTTTCATGAAAGGAGACCGTTAGCACATGAGGATCATCATAAAACGCCCACTGTACTCCATCGCCATGGTGCGCGTCTGTATCAATATAAAGCACTTTCGCATCGTAATGTTTGCGTAAGTAAGCGATCACGACAGAACAATCATTGTAAACGCAAAATCCAGAGGCGCGTCCGCGAAAACCGTGGTGTAGGCCACCGGCTAAATTAACCGCGTGATCACATTCCCCCGACATCACAAGTTCCGCCGCGCGCAGTGTGCCGCCAACGATTAAAGACGTCGCTTCGTGCATCCCCGGAAAAGCGGGTGTATCTTCTGTGCCAAGCCCGTAACTGGCGGCGATGATCGGAAGTTTCTCACTTTCACCGCATTTTTTTACCGCTTCAATGTAGTTAGGGTCATGAATCAATTCCAATTCTTCCGTTGTTGCGTAGCGCGGTTCAACAAATTGATTCGGTTTAATAAGTTCATATTTTTGCATCAAGTCAAGCGTTAAATCAAGCCTTTTCTGATTGAATGGGTGTTCATCATTAAATTTATACTGCTTGTATGCCTCGCTATGAACAAAGTAGCAAGCCGGTCTCATGTTTATTTCTCAGGCTCCTTTGGCCAGATCACATCAAACCCGCTCTCCTGAAGCGATTGAACTAATCTGCGCGTATCGACGGCTTGAACACGAAACATAAGATTTTTTTTGCCCTGATGTTTACCAGGGAAAGTTAGCACGCTATTCACGTTGTAATTTGCCTTTTTGAAAACAGCGCTAATGTCAGCTAACATCCCAGGCAGATCATCGACTTGAATTTCTACATGGGAACTTGGCGTGTGAACACCCATCAACTCCACCAAGGTATAAAGAATATCTGTGTCCGTAATAATCCCTTTAAGATTATCTCCATCAACGACAGGAAGACAACCAATTTTGTTCTCGTATAATGCGTAGGCCGCTTCTTCCACGAAGTCTAAAGGATGAGCGGTGATTACATTTTTATTCATGAGATCTTGAATTTTTCGATTGAAAATGTCTTCATTCTGTTCACTATCCGATTCATTATCAAAACGAGAGGGACCTGCATCCCGCAGATCACGATCGGATACAATACCGACTAATTTATCCGTGTCGTCTACGACAGGCAGGTGGCGAATGCGGTGTTGCGCTGTCAATAACATGGCCAGACGGATGGTTTCATACGGTTTGATCGTGACTAAATTTCGATTCATAATATCTTCGACTAGCACGAGAACTCCCCCTTTTCAAAGTTGGTAAAAATAGCGTGTTACCTATACTAAAATTATACATAATCCACCTATATATACAATTGAAAGTTTATACATTGTCACGAATTTGCAATAAGATGTCTCTTATCTTTATGTAACAAATATTAAAATTGAGAAAATTGGATTTTACGTGTTATAATGAACCCATTATTCAGATATACAAACAAGAGTGGGGAGTTGAAACATAAAGATGCAACCGATAGCGCTTCCGATCGTGGAAGGAAAATATAATCTTAAAAATTATGAAGAAGCCTATAAAACATTCGATTGGTCTGAAGTGGAGAAAGAATTTACTTGGTATGAGACTGGAAAAGTAAATATGGCTTATGAAGCGATCGATAAGCACTGTGAAACCCACAGAAAAAATAAAGTAGCATTATATTATAGCGATGCGAATCGCGACGAACAATACACGTTCCTTGATCTAAAGAGACTCTCCAATAAATTCGCTAACATTTTAAAGGAATTAGGAATTGTCAAGGGCGATCGTGTTTTTATTTTTATGCCTCGTTCACCTGAACTGTATACAGCCGCGCTCGGTACGATTAAGACGGGCGCTATTCTTGGACCTCTATTTGAAGCATTTATGCGAGAAGCTGTAAAGGATCGCTTAGCGGATAGCGAAGCGGTGGCGATTGTAACTACGCCCGAGTTACTGGCGAGGATTCCAATTTCAGAATTGCCAACTCTTAAGCATATAATTCTCGTTGGAGACGCGGATGAAAACGATCAAGGGCACATCTCTTACCAGGATGAGATGAGTCGAGCGAGTGATCAATTTGAAATTGAATGGGTAGACCGTGAAGACGGTCTGGTCCTTCATTATACATCAGGTTCTACCGGAAAGCCAAAAGGTGTACTGCATGTTCATAACGCGATGATTCAACAATACCAAACAGCAAAATGGGTACTGGACCTGCAAGAGGAAGATGTTTATTGGTGCACGGCGGATCCAGGTTGGGTGACGGGCACTGCGGCCGGGATGTTTGGTCCGTGGTTGAATGGCGCTTCTAATGTCGTGCGCGGGGGACGCTTTAGTCCGGATGATTGGTACCAAACGATTGAGAAGTTTAATGTAACGATTTGGTATAGCGCGCCAACTGCTTTTCGGATGTTAATGGGTGCTGGCGATGAGAGTGTAAAGAAATACAATTTGTCGACATTACGCCATGTTTTGAGCGTTGGCGAACCGTTAAATCCCGAGGTTGTGCACTGGGGATTGAGGGTGTTTGAAAAGCGAATCCATGATACATGGTGGATGACGGAAACAGGGGCCCAAACGATCTGTAATTATCCATGTATGGAAATTAAACCTGGTTCGATGGGGAAACCCGTGCCAGGGATCATTGCCGCGATTGTGGATGACGAAGGCAATGAGTTGCCGCCAAATCGGATGGGGAACTTAGCGATTAAACAAGGTTGGCCGTCGATGATGAGGCAAATCTGGAACAGTCCCGAAAAGTATGATGAATACTTCCAAACGAAAGGCTGGTACGTGTCAGGCGATTCCGCTTTTATGGATGAGGATGGCTATTTTTGGTTCCAAGGTCGTATTGATGATGTGATTATGACCGCGGGTGAGCGAGTCGGCCCATTTGAAATTGAGAGTAAGCTGATTGAACATCCAGCCATAGCGGAAGCGGGGGTAATTGGAAAACCGGATGCGGCGCGCGGTGAAATTATAAAAGCTTTTATTGCGTTGCGAAACGGTTATGATGCCACCGACGATCTGTTAGAAGAAATCCGCAATTTTGTAAAAACGGGTTTAGCGGCGCATGCTGCTCCGCGAGAAATTGAAGTGAAAGAGAAACTTCCGAAGACGCGTTCAGGTAAAATTATGCGTCGCGTGCTAAAAGCGTGGGAATTAGGTTTGGCTACGGGCGACCTCTCCACATTGGAAGACTAACGTTTATTTTACCGGGTGGTAGGCATTTGAGGCGAGACTTTCAAATAGAACAAAGGGTGGGTTAGAAAATGAATCTTTTCTATCCCACCTTTTTTTATTCAAAATCAGGTAAAAGCAGATCTGGGATCTCTTTAACCTCCTCATTTGCTGGCTTCTTTTCAAGTTTCTTTTTTTGGTCCTTTTTAGGGCGAGTAAGTTCCGTTGAATCAAGAGGCGCGCGTTGGTCATTGTCATCGATTGTTTGATCGTTTGCGATTGTTTCAGATGCTTCCGACTCGTTGCCAGCTACATCGACAGCGGTCACATAATATAATCCGTCTTTTTTTACTGAGAATGCGCTCTGTTTTGCTTGTTGAGTCACGCCGACTTTAGCAAACGGTTCTCCCATTTGTGAATGATAAATACGGTATCCGACAACATCCGCCTCCGTGTTCGCCCTCCACTCTAATTTTCCTTGTGGCTGAATGACAACATTTTGCGGCGGGGTCGGAGGCTTCCCGTCATCGACTCGCGGATCCTGTTTTTGCGGCAGACGGTCTTCCCAATCGAGTGGTTGAAAAGACATGCGATAGCGTTCTGGATTTTTTGGAAATTGAATGGGTTCAGGAGATTGGACGCCAACCTTTTCTTGGACCATATCATCTGGCGTTTCATCCTTCGCTAAATATGTTTTTCCATCGTGAATGACAACGCGCGCCGTACGATGTTTATCGTCAATTTTTGTCGGCGCGTATTTTTCATTGAAAATTTCGGTGACAACCTTGCCAGTTTTGCGACAAAGCGGGGAGGCAAGCATCCCTGTATTGCTGCAGATGGAAAGACGCTTGATCCCAGACGGTTGCTTGAATGTGGAGTCGACAGGATAGCTTTGCGGATCAAGCTCAAAAAGACCGTTCATCACCTGACTCCAAATTTTTGTTGAACGGGCCGAGCTTGCTTGGGGAAGACGATATGGGATGTCGTATCCGATCCAGACCCCTAACGTTAGTTCAGGCGTGTACCCTACAAACCATGAATCGTGATTATCGTTCGTCGTGCCTGTTTTCCCCGCGATGTCTCGCTTCCCTTTGACTGAACGTTGAATTGCCGCGCCCGTCCCTTCTTGGACAACCGTTCTCATCATATCGGTCATTAAATAGGCGGTTTGTTTGCTAAAAATGGGCTTGGAGTTTGGTCGGTGTTTAAAAATGGTTTCCCCGTTAGCGTCCACAATTTTATCGATCAAGTACGCATCCTGGAAGACACCCTGATTGGCAAAAACTGAATAGGCATTAGTAATCTCTTCGACCGTCAAGCCTTGCGTGAGTCCGCCTAACACCCCTGTTTTGGCTTGGAAATCGTTCGTCTTCGGATTATCTTCGGGACTGATGATTGTTGTGA
The DNA here is from genome assembly GCF_003609605.1 of Ammoniphilus oxalaticus. Taxonomy (NCBI): domain Bacteria; kingdom Bacillati; phylum Bacillota; class Bacilli; order Caryophanales; family Paenibacillaceae; genus Ammoniphilus; species Ammoniphilus oxalaticus. The sequence continues at coordinate 26,180 of NZ_MCHY01000001.1, forward strand.
CGCCCATTTGTTCAACGAATTCCAGCGCTTTCGGGATGCCAACTTTTAAATACGTTTTAATCGCGGGAATATTGTAGGACCATTTAAACGCTTCTCGCGCGGTAATTAACCCCTGGAATTTATTGTTCCAGTTTGCGGGATAGTGTGGCGCCTTGTTTGTTCCGTTGTCCAATGGCAGCGGCGCGTCATCGATTGCAGAACCGGGTTGCAGCAATCCGAGTTCAAAGGCGGGGGCATAGGCGGCGATGGGTTTCATCGCTGAACCGGGTTGACGCGGTCGGGTTGTATGATTGACCTGCTGGACGCTAAAGTCGCGTCCGCCAATAAACCCTAAGATCGCGCCGCTTTTATTTTCAATCAACGTTGCGCCAACTTCCTCTAAAGCGTCTTTAATTTGTTTCGGTTCAGAACCATAATTTACTTTATAATTGCGGTTAGGTCCAAAATTGGCTGGATTCTTGCTAATTCGATTCATCATTTCATAAATGTCGCGATCGATTGTTGTATAAATGTGATAGCCGCCTCGCAAAACTTCTTGTCGTTTATCATCGACTAATTCGCGATATTGTTGGCGTGAGAGATCCGCTTTCGTTCTATTTGGATCCTTTTCAAGTTCCTGATCAACGAGAACCCGCGCTGCTCGCTCTTCAATTTCCATCATTAAAAATGGATACCGAGCGTACGCTTTCGGGGCGTTTTTCGCCAAGTTCACTTGGATATCATAGTCGAGCGCGTTTTTCATTTCCTTTGCGGTGATATAGCCGTTCTCATGCATTCTCTTTAATACGATCTTTTGCCGTTTCAAACCGGCTTTCAGTCCTTTTTCCTCAAATGGAATATAACGAGACGGCGCTTGCAACATGCCCGCGATATAGGCGGCTTGCGGGATGTTTAACTGTTTTGCATCGACCCCAAAAATGCCTCTTGCCGCGGCTTGAACGCCGTATATATTCGTATTGTTGACGCTGCGTCCGAAATACATTTCGTTCATGTAAGCCTCTAGAATTTCTTCTTTAGAAAACATTCTTTCCAAGCGAAGCGCCAGCAAGATTTCCTTCGCTTTCCTTTCATGGCTAACGGTTGGTGAAAGGATCGTCTGCTTAATTAATTGCTGGGTTAAAGAACTTCCGCCTGTTTGAATCGAACTGCCGCGTAACCCCTCTAATGTCGCCCGACTTGTCCCGATTGGATCAATCCCAGGGTGTTTATAAAAATATTTATCTTCAGTGGCAATAATGGCATCAATTAAATATTTAGAGACCTCTTCCCTTTTTACAAGGCGACGATCTTGCTCCGCGCGCAATTGTCCAATCGCCTCTTGATCGCGAAAATAAGCAAACCCTGTTAGGTGATTGGTAAGGATGTCTCGGCTCATTTCATCATACGAACGAATCAGATCATCTTTGACTAAAGAAGCGATGTAGCCAGTTGCAGTTGTTACCGAGAAACAGAGGATCATTGCCAGGAACAGTAACGACCACTTGGCGACATTCCAGAGAACTTGTCCAGGCGAGGGTTGGCGCTTTGCTTTGTTAGGTTGATCGGTATGCATAGTTGTCAACTCATTCCTCCTACACGCTAGAGCGCAAATCTGATGAAAAGAAAACAATATGAATGGATTAATTGCTTTTTGATTATGTTTATGATATGCATATTATAGAGAATTTAACAGAGTAGCGAAGAAGGGATTCAAGTATTTTCTATGATCATGGCTGAAGAGAGTCGGTGGGTGGTGTGAACCGATCCAGATATAGGAAAGAAATACAACCTGGAGTTACGTGTATGAGTGGAAGAATGGAGCAATCTATTCTTTAATTAGGGTGGTACCGCGAGACAACACCTCGTCCCTAAGTGGATGAGGTGTTTTTTGTTTCCTTTTTTTACTTAAAATATATCTGGAAGGTGAGAATCATGTCGTCAAGGCTGACTGAAAAAGTACAATTGACAGCAGAACAAGAGCAAGAAGTGGAAAGACAATTAGCGATTATCCGCAGAGGTGTCGCGGAGATCGTGCCAGAGGACGAGCTCGCCGCAAAAGTGGTCCGATCGGTGGCGACAGGCAAACCATTAAAGATCAAATTGGGCTTGGACCCGAGCGCGCCAGACTTACATGTGGGTCATACGGTTGTGCTTCATAAATTACGCCAATTCCAAGAATTGGGTCACACCATTCAATTGCTGATCGGAGATTTTACGGGTCAAATCGGTGATCCGTCAGGTCGTTCTGAGACACGTAAGCCGTTAACGGAAGAAGATGTGAAACGAAATGCGCAAACGTATGTGGACCAATTCGCAAAAGTAATGGATGTCAGCAAATTGGAAGTGTATTACAATAGCGCCTGGCTAGCCTCGTTGAATTTTGCCGATGTTGTTCGTCTCGCTGCGAAATCGACCGTTGCTCGCATGTTAGAGCGTGATGACTTTTCCAAACGTTACCAGACGAACCAGCCGATCAGCATCCATGAATTTTTCTATCCTTTAATGCAAGGCTACGATTCCGTCGCGTTAGAAAGCGATATTGAGTTGGGCGGAACAGATCAAAAATTCAACTTGTTGATGGGGCGTCAACTACAACGTGAATATGGAAAAGAGGAACAGGTCGCGATCATGATGCCATTGTTAGAGGGGTTGGATGGCGTTCAAAAAATGAGCAAGAGCTTAGGCAACTACATCGGGATCGCTGAACAGCCGCAAGAAATCTACGGCAAGACGATGTCCGTGCCTGACGAGTTAATGGTCAAGTATTATGAATTAGTGACAGATTTGACGAATGAAGAAATTGCTACCTTGCGTCAAGGGATTGAGGATGGCTCGGTTCACCCGAGAGACGCGAAAATGAACTTAGCGAAGCGATTCGTCGATATGTTTTACGGGGAACAAGAGGCCCAAGCAGCGGAAGAACAATTCAAACGTGTTTTCCAGCAAAGGGCATTGCCGACGGACATTCCAACAGTGAACATTGCCACGGCTGACTTAGAAAACAATCAGATTTGGGTTGTGAAGTTGTTGCAAGACTTGTCTCTCACTGCATCTTCTGGGGAAGCAAGACGGATGATTCAACAAGGAGCAGTCCGAATTAACGAACAACGGATCGAAGATGTACAGGAGCAAGTTACTGTTGAACAAGATATGGTCGTGCAAGTGGGTAGAAGGAAGTTCGCGAAAGTTTCTTTAGAATAAGGGAAAGAGGCCGCATGTTATAGAACTACGCGATCTGATGTGTAATGCAATTCCAAGGAGATGACTCTCAACGTTGAGTGTCATCTTTTTCATTTATAATACGCCATCTAATTCTTCGCCACTTCAATCGCTCATATATCGCATACTCAATATTTTTTAGGGGGATCCCTATGGTCAGAACTTATCAATCGGCTTATACTGAAGATTAAGCTTAACTTTTAAAAAAACGGATTTGGACAGGGTGTGTTTACTCGTGTTAATCAAAGGGAGTTTCAAAAGAATTGAGCCAACAGCCGCCGCGATTATTATGGCAAACGGGATTTTCTTAATCGGCGCGATTGAAGCCTTTCCATTTTTGAACGATCGGTTAGGAAAAATTTTAGCGTTTCTTTTATTGATTTCCTGGATTGTCATCTATATCAGATTATCTGTCCAGTTTTTCCATCATCAATTCTTAATTCCATTTTTGAAAAATCCAATTCATTCGTTTGCAATGGGGACATGGATTGCGGGTGTATCCGTTTTATGTAATGTATTTCTTAAATATTATCCGAGCATGATCATAGTCACGCAAGCGATGGCTCTTATCAATACATTGTTATGGGTGTTCTTTTTAACGATGTGCTTTTATAATTTTAAACAAATCTTGTTCAACGATCAAAAATATCCCGTTCATGGCATATTATTGCTATCCACGGTGGGAACGCAATCCATCATCGTTTTATTAAACAATGTTTTCTTTCAGTTGCCGATGATGGTGTCTAGCTTGATTATTACATTAGGGTTCCTCTTTTACCTGATTGGAGCTAGCTTGATTGTAAATAGGTATGCGTTGAAACGAGGATGGACACTTGTTGATGATTGGGCAAATACGAATTGTATTCTTCATGGCGCCCTATCAATTACAGGATTAGCGATTGTATCATCAAATACTTTTACATCCGCGTTTGTTGCTGTTTTGTGGGTCGTTATATTTATTTTGTTAGTGATTGTTGAAACAATCGAAATCTTTCGAGCGGTCCTTCGGGTTAAGCGGTATGGATGGAATAAAGGATTGTTTAATTACCATATTACACAATGGTCGCGGAACTTTACCTTTGGTATGTTCTATGCATTTACATTATTTGTACACAAAAACCCGTCTTACGTTATTCCTGTCCCATTACAAGCTTTTCAAGTTCAATTTTTGTCGTTTTGGTCGGTGATCGTCTTACTGACTCTGTTAGGACAAATCGGCGTGTATCTCAAATACCGCCTTGAAAAACGAGCTTTATGGGCAAAGATGTCTCGTTCAATCTCGGGTTAGTGAGCGTAAAATAAGAAAAGCCCCAAACCTTTTTTAATAAAAGGTTTGGGGCTTTGTTCATCGCTAATGAATCATCTAGCTATTAACGCGAGTAGAACTCGACGATAAACGTTTCGTTGATTTCCGCTGAAAGCTCTTCGCGTTCAGGAAGACGAATATATGTGCCTTCTACTTTGTTCTCATCGTAGCTTAAATAGCTAGGCAAGAACACACGAGCGGCTAGCGCGTCTTTCACAACGTCAAGGTTACGGCTTCTTTCGCGAAGACCGATTACATCGCCAGGTTGCACACGGTAAGAAGGAATATCTACTTTCTTTCCGTTAACAAGCACATGACCGTGAGCGACTAATTGACGAGCAGCTGGACGGCTTGATCCGAATCCGATGCGGTAGACAAGGTTGTCCAAACGGGATTCTAGCATGATCATAAAGTTAGTACCAGCAACGCCAGGCATTTTGGAAGCTTGCGTGAACAATTTACGGAAAGGTTTTTCAGTCATTCCGTACATGTGACGAAGCTTTTGCTTTTCTTGTAGCTGAAGTCCGTACTCACTCAATTTACGACGGTTTTGTCCATGTTGTCCAGGAGGATAGTTACGTTTAATGTCTTTTCCTGTGCCATCTAAAGAAATACCCAGACGACGAGCTAATTTGTGTTTTGGTCCTGTATAACGAGCCATTTTTTCATTACTCCTTTATTATAGATTTTCAGGTGTTCACTTCCAGTAAGTTAGTTTACTCTTTATCTCATGTACGTCAGACGGTAGCGTTTCCGCAACATGTACCATAGCATTGTGCAGCCGCAGACACTATGGGAATAAACTAAAGAGGGTCCCTTACTGTTTTTACCTAAAATCATTGCTACCCTAAAAAATGCACATAAGATATATTATATATTTTCATTCGGTAAAGTCAAGGTTTGTCCGATCAATCTTGCCGCGAAGTGGTGAAACTAAACGTTTCATCGCATATAATAGGGTTATTAACATCGGAGAGATAATAAAGGGGTAGATGAAGGTGACGCATTTTTATTTGATTCGGCACGGGGAAACAGACTGGAACCATCTGAAAAAACTGCAAGGACATACCGATATCCCATTGAATGAAAGCGGGATAAAGCAGGCCAAACGGATCGCAAAACGGTTGGCGACAACACCGATCGATCACTTTTATTCAAGCGATTTAAAACGGGCAAAGCGGACTGCGCAAGAAATTGTAAGATATCACGATTTGAAGCCTGTGTTGCAAGCTGAAGAATTTCGAGAGCGTTGTTACGGAGAATGGGAAGGGTTGCATTGGGACCAAATACCAAAACTATATCCAGGTTACGGCGGCGGACGACCGCTTGGCGGCGAATTTGGAATTGAAACATACGAAGCGATGCAACAAAGAGGGATGTCCAAGTTGACGGAATTGATCGGGGCGCATCCGAATCAACATATTGCGATTATTAGTCACGGCGGATTTATTAATTCCATTTTACATTTAATTAGCGACGGGGAAGTGGGGACGGGGAAGACAAAAATATTGAACACTTCCTTAAATCATATCTCTTATGAAGCGGGAAAATGGGACATTCATACGATTAATGATTGCGCTCATCTTGAGTTCGGGGAGAAGAAAAACGACGGCTTGTAGTTTCTACAGCCGCTTTTTTTTACGCATTGCCACACGCCCCGTGATAGAATAGAAGGAAGTAATTTCTATCCTTTTGTAGTGAGCATGATTAGGAGGGATTGGATCGTGAGGAAGCCTGTCAATCGCACAAAAGTACATATTGCGCAAGCGGCTATCGAACTTTTTTCTAGACAAGGCTTTGGGAGTACATCGATTCGAGAAATTGCCCAAAAGGCAAACGTCAATTCAGCCTTGATTAGTTACCACTTTAAAAATAAACAGGGTGTTTTGGAAATGATTATGATTGAATATTTCGAAAACCTCTTTGAACGATTTGCTGTCCAGCGAATCGAACGGACAACAGAGGCGTTCAATTATTTTGACGAACTGATGAAGATAGTTCAACTACTAATCCGTTATCAGTGTGAACACATAAAGGTGACGCGGATGATTCAGCGGGAACTGAGTGTGGATTCCACGCTCGTGCGCGAAGTAATGAGCACCTATATCGCGAAACTGAAAGCCTTGTTTACTTCACTTGCAGATGAAGGGATTTCAGCTGGACAATTTCGCGCGGATCTAAACCAAGACATGAAGTTGATTCACGTCTTAAGTAGCATTTTCTTTCCTTATTTTAATCCGCAAATCATCCGCGAGGTTTTCTATGTGGATCCGATGTCGGAGGAGTATATTGAAACGTATATTCAGTATTTAGCCAATATTTGGCGAAGTCAGTTTGTTCGAGAGAATTAAATTCCCTTTCCTAAAATTGGTGAAAGTGTGGTTGCTCGCGTTTTTAGGACTGTTTTTAGCGAGTTAGCTCGAAGAACTGGACCGTTTTAGGGTTGCGGAATGAAATAATGACGAATTTTGTTGAAAAAGTTTCTGTTTAAGCAGGAACTTTTTTTACTTTTCAAGAACTATTACTAGTAGGAGACATTTTACTTTTAAAATACGATTGTAAAAAACTATATTTGTTCTGCCTATGAAGGTTCTGATAAAATGAGTTTGCTAGAATAGACAATACACTTGACTGGAATGAGGAGAATTAGTTGATGATTGCGAGATTCCGAAAGTCGTTTATGATAATATATGCAAGTTTATGGCTCTGTAGCAGTGTGGTTGGCGCGGAGAGTTTCCCTCCACAGACAGAGGGCATCGTCCAGGATGAAGAACAAGTGATGGATCCTTCACAAGTGAAGCAGTTGGGTGAGATCATCAAGAAACTACCTGAAAAATACAAAGTTGTGATCATTCCTTCGACAGAGGAATTAACAACTCAACAATATACGGATGAATTATTTGTCGAATACGGTTTGGCCCGAGATCACGTGTTGTTCGTTTTCAATTTGGATAAGGCGGAGTTGGGGGTTAAAATTGGCGCGGGATTGCAGGCTAAAGGATTAACAGATGAAATTGTACAACAAACCGTTGATCATTTCTTTAGCCCTCATTCGAAACAAAAATCGTACATGAGCGGGATTTCAACGACGGCTCAAGGATTGAGTGACGTCATTCAGAAAGGTCCATCCGCGGCAACCGCTGCTCAAGGGCAAGGTTCAGTTGACCCCGTTCCACCGGGGAATAGTGAAGGTTCGGGCGGTTGGCTGTATGGCGCGATTGGGTTGATCATTGCGATGATTGCTAGCGGTGTGTATGTTCAAATGCAACGCAAGAAGTGGACGCAGGAAATGGATGATCTTGAAGATTGGCTTGATAAAATTGAGGAAAACTTAAAGCGTCTAGAAGAAGATCCACAAGCGCAAGAAAACAGGAACGATCCGGATCATCCAAATCCTGTTTTACGTTTAATTGAACAAGCCCGCAACGAATCGTTGCCGCAAGCGGAGTTTACGCTATTAGAAGCCGATGCGATGTGTGAGAAATTTCGCTTTCGGAAGACAGAACAATTTGCGCAGGAAACAAAAAGTATCTTGTCCCGTGTCGATCATGAGATTAGTCAAATGCAAAGCAAGTTGTTTCAAGCTAAGGTCGCGGAAGAAGAATGCGAGCGTTTGTTGGCGGAAACAGAACAAGCGTGTGTTGCTCTTGAACGTAAAATGGACGAAATCAGCGCGAAATATGGCGTTTCTTTCAGGGAAATGCGTGACCTGTTAGCCCAGGCAAAAAACTGGTTGGAGACGAATCAGGCGCAGACGGACCTCGATACACCTGCTTTTCTCGATCAGTTAAGGGAACAAAAACAGATGATAATTGAACATCTGAGAGAAGTTGAGCAATTTCCAAATTTAAGGCAGGAAGTCGCGGTCACGCTGGAGAGAGACTTAGCTCAATTACAGGAAGATTTGCAGGAAATGGTGGGCCATGGTTATCAAATTCCAGTTGAATTTTACCAAGATCATACGGCGCAGATGCGAAAAGAAGTTTTAGCTCTGCAACGATCAATCAAGAGCGGACGGATTCAAGGGGTATTAGGTCAAGTAAATGAACTGAAAGACCAGATCGATTCTTTCTACGATTTGATGGAAGAAATCGTGACCAAAAAAGCAAAGATTGTTCATTATCTACAAGAACTTCCTGACATGCTTGCGTCTTTAGAAACGGAAGAAAGACAGTTAACAGCGGAATTAGAAGAGTTGTCGTTACGTTACCGTGTCCAAGAAGGGGCGATCTTCAACTACTATTTAGAATTACAAGTTGCCTGTCAACAAGTTGGCGATCAATTGTTTTTAGTGAAACAAATGGACACAACGAATGACCTTGATTTCATTCAAGCGATCGATTATTTAGAGGCGGCCCAAGAAACAATTGAAAAACTAATGTTGTTGCGCGAGGAAGCCTATGAAGAACTAGAACAATTAAGAAAAGGCGAATTTGAGGCAAAAGACATCGTCGCTCAATTGCATACGGACCTCTTTCGTGTTGAACAACAAATACGGCGAAAAAATCTACCGGGTATTCCGACTCAATTTATAGAGAGAATTCATCTAGGACAGCAATCTTTGTTTGAAGTAGAGGCGGTTTTAAATGAGGCGCCGCTTGACTTGCAAAAAATTAACGCCTTGGTGAAAGATGCGCAAGCGGATGTTGAGAAGATTATAGCCGATACCCAACATATGTTTAGCTTAAGCGAGTCCGTCGAAGAAAAGATTCAAGCAACGAATCGTTATCGAAGCCGATCGCAAGAAGTGAACGATTTGTTGAACGAGGCGGAAGAAGCGTTTCGAAATGCGGAATATGAGCGAGCGGATGAATTGGCGACAGAGGCTTACGAAGTAGCGATGCGTCGCGGTGGCGGTAGATCGAAATTTAAACGATAAAATAAAAAAACGAGCAGGATGGAAGAGATGATTCCAAACTGACTCGTTTTTTTCGTTTACAAAATTTGATTGGATAAAAAATGGTCCCAATGTCCTGAGTCGTATGATACAATTTATGTAGAGAAAAGTGAACCGCTTGATCTGTTTTTATGGGGGCAAGTTATATGAATCAACAACGATTTCTTTTCACGAAAATAACGATTTTTTGCATTTACTTATGCGCGGCTTATTGGATTTCATTGCATTATCCGCCGCTCGGCATGTTGTTCTATCCTTCGCTGGGTTCATTCAGTGTAATCTTGATGGGTCAAGGAAACTACCTCCGAGAGCTCGTCGTAATCGCGTTAGGAGCAACGATCACATCCGCGATTGGCAGCCTATTATATTTTTGGTATCCATCAATCTTCACCATGTTTGTAACCGCTTTCACCACGCTGTGGCTGATGCAAAAATTTTCATGGCGAGCGGCTCCAATCCTCGCTGTCGCTCTAATTCCCTTCTTTTCCCACCCGACTACAATCTGGGTGTTGCCACTTTCTGTTTTGTGTTCAGTGATCTGTCTGCTTCTTCCATTAGGTCTTGTCCAAAGGTTAGAAAAAAGACGGGTCGCGGATATAAAGCGGGGTATTTCTCAGTAGACTGATGCATTTGCATGCGATCGGTCTTTTTTTTGCATTGAAATGAACTTTTTGTTGTTAAGGGGACTCTTATTAAAGAGAGGTGAAGGCATGAATGTTAGGCGCAAGGTGAAAAAGGCAAAAGAGGGAGATAAAGAAGCGTTACTTCAACTGATTTTGGATGAAAAAGACGCATATTATCGGTTGGCGCGGATGTACATGGGCAATTCCCATGACGCAATGGACGCTATGCAAGATATGATTGTGACCGTGTATGAAAAAATTGAACAGTTAAAGAAAGAAAATGCTTTTTATAGTTGGAGCAAAACGATTTTAGTAAATGAGTGTAAAACGATGTTGCGTAAGCGAAATAAAGTGACACCCCTGGACTGGCGAGATTCTGTGGAGGAGAGTTTCGAACGAGCAACGGAGCGAAGCGCCCAACCACAACTTCAAGCGGAACAGCAACTAGAGATCGAAGCTTTGTTGCGTCACGTGAATGAACATCAAAAAGAGGCGATTCAGCTGAGGTACTTTCACGATTTGGATTATGAAACGATCGCGGAGATGATGGATGTCTCATTAGGCACTGTAAAATCAAGGATTCATCAAGGCTTAAAAAAGCTAAGGGATCGGTTCGGGAGGGATGGCGATGCATGACATTGAGAAAAAGTTGTTAGACGAAAAAAAGCGAATAGAAAAAGTAAAGGCCCCGATAGAAATGGAAACGAAGCTAAGAGAAGCTTTAGCGTCGGTGGAACCACAGCGAAACAACAGGGTTGGATTCGGTTGGAAAAGTGGGGGGATCGCCGCCGTCGTCTTATTAACGGTGATGCTTATTGGAAATCAGTATCAGGCGGTCGCTTATTATGGGAAAAAGTTCTTTGGATTTGATGAAGTGACTAATGAAACCTTACAAGCGCTAAATGAGCAGGGACGTGGGCAAGCAATCGATCGAACCATTCAGTTAGAAGATGGTTCCAGGTTAACTGTGAATGGGATAATGGACGACAAGAACCAACTGATCTTGTATTATACGTGGGCGCGCCCAACGGGAAAATTAGATCCCATGGATTCCCCTTTAACGTTTGCGTCACTCAGCGGATTTCTCACAAAATCTAACGGGGTAAGCGAAATATCGATTCCAAACGATCAGCTAAACGAGATAAAAGGTACGAAGACGTTTGAGCCTGTCAGTCCATTTGCTAAACAATTGACGTTACACCTGATGTCAGATCAATCCATCACATTTCCTTACGATCCTTCCCAAGCATTACAAAAGAGAATTAAGCAATCGATTAATAAGACGGTGGCCGTTGATCGGGGCAAGGTTCAGTTTAAGTCGCTTACGGCGACACCGACAATGACGGTCATTGACGGAACGCTACAGGTTGATAACTATGACAGGCTTCCTCTCGGTTTATATGGGATTGAACTGCTGGCAGATGGAACATCTGTCCCAATCATGGGCGGTGGCAGCCGTTCGGCTTTTAGAGGGATGCTTGGGATTAAATTTCAAATCGAATATGACGCGTTGCCGGAACAGATTGATATACTTCAATTAGCGTTTAACCGTTTTATTGGATATCAATCATTAGAACAGAAAATTTCGCTCAATACGGTGGTCGGTGAGCCGATTTTGCTTGTCGATAAACTTCTGCAGATCAAAGGGGTATCCGTTACTCCAGAAGGTGTTGAAATCACGGTCATCACTGACGATGAAATTTTGCTGGATGGGGTTTCGATTGTTGGAGAAAAGGGGGAGACGCCGTTACAGACGACGGTAAAGCATCGGGAACCCGAGTATGTGGAAGAAAACGTTTATAAGGAGCGCGTCCTATTGTTTGATACAAATGAGCGACCTAAGTATTTGTTAATTAAAGGAATGCATTACATTAAGACATATAACCAGGTCATTGACATCCCAATTCGTTAATTTTTTAAAAAATATGATTGTAGGTAGCAACATAAGGCATTGCTTCATAATCATATGACAAGTCCGAGAAAAAAGTATGAATGAATAAGAATAGTAGTCTAACACCCAATTCAAACTTCACAGATGTGGATTATAATAATAAGTTTGGAGATAGCAAGCGAGGAGCTCAAGATGGTTATTTTTTGCGAATAAAACCGAATGAAATTATTCGCCAACTGGAGGGACTACTCTTGCCGATGGGATGTACGAGTGTGACAGATACTTGTAAAACGGAAATCAAAAAAACGAACGCTTGAATTGTTAAGATTGATACAATCAGAATGAGGTTAAGAAGTATGAGAAGCAATTGCCGATTAAGTCAATCAGTGTATAGCGATTAGCATAGGAAAGTGGAGCCAACATGAAGTTGTTGGATCCGCTTTTTTTATCAGGATGCTTTCGGGAGGGCGCGCGTCTGTTTTTGATTCCTCCATTTACCAAATAGCAGCGTTAAAATCACGACGACGATTTTAATCAAAAAATGGTACTTGACTAGAATATGCTGATGGATAAACGGATCGCCTAAAAACATAACAGCGGCAGTATAGGCGATGATGCCTGCTCCAACGTAAACGAGAAACGGGTATTTATTCATTAGTGTAGAAATGAGTTGACTGGCAAATATGATAATTGGGATACTGATCGCTAGTCCGATGAGGATCAATACAAAATTTCCGCGTGAGGCCCCCGCAATCGCTAAAATATTGTCGAGACCCATGATTAAGTCAGCGACGACGATCGTTTTAATTGCCGCGAGCATATTTTGGGGGTTAGCTAACTCACCTTCTTCAGGTGGTTTATCACCGACGATGAGATTGATCGCCACATAAATTAAAAACAGTCCTCCTATCGCCATCAGGAAAGGAATAGAAAGTAGTCGAATCGCAACGAACGTAAGTAAAACGCGGATCACGACGGCAGCTAACGTTCCGTATAGAATCGCTTTTTTTCGTTGGATGGCAGGTAGATTTCGCGAAGCCATACCGATCACAACCGCATTATCACCGGCCAGGGCCAGATCAATTCCGATAATCATTAATAAAGATAACCAGGTCTCGGTAGTAAACACTAGTTCATCCCCTTTGAACCCAAATAAATTGGTATTAAATAATTTAGGAAAAAGCCTGAAACACCATTGTTTCAGGCTTAAAATCCTTAATGGTTATTTTGAAGTTGCTTCAACAACAACGGACTTTCCTTTGGTTGGCTTGCCCATCCTTGGTATGACGAAGGTGGCAAGAGCAAAGGCGATAAACGATGTGGCTGCTGTGATTGTAAAAGCTGCTTGCCAGCCTAACGCTGTTGCTACCGCGGCTCCTACCCCTCCACCAAATATAGCGGCTGTTGCTTTCGCCGCCCAGAAGAAACCATAGTTTTGAGCTGAGTAAGCGGTTCCGAATAAATCCGTATTGATCGATGGGAATAACGCGTAACTCCCACCCCAGGTAAAGAAGGCTAAAGCTAACATCGCAATAAATAACAGGTCATTTATTTTAGCTACAGTGGGGAAAAAGAACAAGACGATCGAGTTAATAAAGAACACAATCGACATCGTTTTGAAACGGCCAATCTTGTCAGATACAGCTCCCCAGACCGGCCGACTTGAGCCGTTCGCAATATTTTGTATGGAAACGGCGATTGTTATCGTCGCAATCGGTATTCCGATGCTTTTCGCGTAAGGAGCGCTGTTCGCAACGAGCAATAAGCCACCGAAGTTTATACTAAAGAAAGCGGCCCAAAGCACCCAAAAATGAGCGGTTTTTAACATTTCTTTGGACGTAAAATCCTTTTCAGTAACCACTTTTTTAACGCCTGGGGCTCCAGCGCTTTGTGGGAAGCGAATGACAAACGCGATCAGGATAATGACAATCCCTTCAATAAATCCGGTAAGCATAAAGGCTGTGCCAACACCTTTGGTCTCCAACACGGAGCTGATGACGGGTAAAAACGGAAGTACGCCCATTCCATAACCAGCAGCCGTGAATCCGGACGCCAATCCTCTTTTATTAGGGAACCATCTTGTCGCGGTGTTAATCGCTGTCCCGTAAACGATACCTACCCCGGCTCCCGCTAATGTGTAAAGCGCGTACAAAGCTGGCACTGAATTGACGCGCCCCATAAAGGACCAACCGAGCAGAACCATCGCGCCCGATAAAATTAACATCATTCTTGGACCAAACTTATCAACGAAATATCCGCCAGTGGGTTGAGAACCCGCTTGAATAACTTGTGAGAGCGTAAAGGCAGTTTGTACAACGGCAAGCGATACGCCAAGTTTATCTTTTAGCGGATTGGAATATAATGTCCAAGAATATTGAACTCCGGAGATCATGGTCATTAATAAAACGGCGCAGATGAGATGAAACCATTTATTTTGCAGCAGTCCGTTAGGGAGCTGTTTTTTTGTAATTGAAGTACTCATATTGATTCTCCCTTCGAAGTGTAGGTCGCTTGTTATTATGGACGCGGAAAGGCTTTAATATTTACATTTGCAAAAGAACAAGCCGATCACAGTATAGAAATTTTAGGAAAGGACGAACCTATACATAGAGAACTGTGTTTACACGAAAGGAGGTTTTAGGATGATGAATGTAAATAGAGCTCAAGAAATTTTGGATTCAAGCAATAAAATCGACGTTCAACATAACGGGACTGCTGTTTGGATCGAAGATGTCGATGCGCAAAGCCAAACGGCAAGGGTGTATCCGGAAGGAAGACCTGAGGATAAACAGACCGTTGCGATCAATGAATTGAAGGAAATTCAATAATGAACTGTTAGAGAGTAGTTAGTAGAAGACAGCCTCTCCCGAATAGGGTCAGAGGCTGTTTTTATTTATTCGCTTTTATTGCCAAGTATGGTTTTGGGGATGCAAGGTAAAGCTAAAAAAAGTGGAGGTGATCATTCATGAAGGTAGAAGTTAAATGTTCCGTCTCAAACTGCTCGTTTTGGGGTCAGGGAAATAATTGTGAAGCGCCATCGATTATGGTTGAGGTGGACCGTCATTCCGAATATGATAGTGAAATGGCAAGTGAACTGGGAATCCAGACTGAACACCAAGATACAGCTCAAGTATCGGCGGAAACGTGCTGCCGCACATTTAAACCTAAAAAGTAAACGTTTGATCATCGCAAAAGCAGGTGAGGATGGAGACATTCTTCACCTGCTTTTTCCATTACGCTTATATACATCATTTCACAAAAAAGAGTGACCTATGCATTAATGGTTGAAACTGATTCAACAGTATAGGAAAATAGCGATTATATAGCAATGAAAAGGAGAAGAGCATGACCACAAAGAAGGAACAAAAAAAAGGTTGGAAGTCGTGGGGCCCGGGTCTTATCGCTTTCTTCGCCTTTTTTGGTAGTAAATTCAAATTTTTGTTACCCCTTTTGAAACTTGGAAAATTCGGAGGAACGATTTGGAGCATGGCTCTTATGGTTTGGGCTTATGCGATTTTTTACCCTTGGTTTTTTGCGATCGGTGTTGTCGTGATGATCTTTATCCATGAGATGGGCCATGTGCTCGCGGCGAAAAGAAAAGGAATCCCTGTTTCGGCGCCCGCTTTTATTCCATTTGTAGGCGCGTTGATCACAATGAGAAAACAGCCGCTCAATGCGGAAGAGGAAGCCTACCTCGCTTTCGGAGGTCCATTAATTGGTACGGTTGGGGCATTGGGCGCTTATGGGCTTGGCGTCGCTTTACAGTCACCCGCTTTATTATCCGTGGCTCAAATTGGCTTCTTTCTAAATTTGATTAACTTAATTCCGATTCATCCGTTAGATGGAGGCAGAATTGTAACCGCAATTTCAAGATGGTTGTGGGTTGTTGGATTGATCGGTGGACTTATCGTTATACTTTATTTAGGTATGTATATTTTCTTAATTTTCTGGGCGATGTTTGCATGGGAGTTGTACAAGAAATATGTGCGCAAGAAAAAGCCGATTGAAGAGGAACAAGAGACGACACTCGTTATTTCCACAGCCGAAGAAAACTTTGTCGCAAACGGCTTACCGATCCCCGCTACATCTCATCGCAGGGAGCTCACTTTTATACAGAGTTGTGATTTGCGAACGCGAACAGAGTTGCTGCATGTTTATTACCCGGGAATTGGAGCTTTGTCGTCAGCGCCCGTAACGTTTGATATCGGGTTGGTTAAACAGGTAACCTTGATTGAGACGAAACATAAGAGTGAATACGGAATTGTTGAGATGAGATTGGCGCTTAGATATCAGCTCTATTCAGAGCAAGTCCCATCTGTATTTCAAGGGGAAGAATATTATCAAGTACCGACTCGAACGCGTTTTATTTATGGCGTGTCCTATTTAGGACTAGCCGCGTTTCTTGCTTGGATGATGCTCGTCACCTTCAACGCGTTTAACTCGCCAGGATTGGTGGGGTAGAAGGAGTGGGGTTAATTGATAAGTATGTTAGAAAACATATACCAGATTTCAGGATTAGCGCTTCTGATTTGCGTAATTTATTATTATTATCACTTCAGGAAAACTAGGAAACAAAGAAAGTTAATCGGAATTGAACATCTTGTTTATATCGTAACGCAAATCGCTATTTTCCTGTGGGCGAGTTCTTCTTTACTCCTACTCCTAGACAAGGGCAATTAATTTCGGGTGTAGTTGTAGAGAGGTTAAAAAGGGCGGCGCTGGCTGCCCTTTTTATTTTCATTGTTGAAAAACAAGCGTGAGAAAGCCCGCGAAAAAGATGGCAATGTTGATTAAGCTAGATCTTTGCGCTGGCTTCTCAATAAATCGATTGAAGTAAACGAAAGCTAGAAACAGAAAAAAGTATGCTAATCCCGATGTTATAAAAATAGAAATAAAAGCTGCTGCCAACAATGTAAATTCAACGATTAAGCTCGCTCTTTTTCTGCTTCTGAACAAATTGGTAAACATTGCGCTCCCCCCCCCCACCTAGTTGTTATACATATATTCTCATAGGACAAGGGTTATCACTGTATTTGTGTACATACACTGACTGACTTACTCGGCAGGCTCAAAAATCCTCTCGCGATTCCACAAACCCTCAATGGATAGCCTTTGTAAACGATCCATAATCACTTCGGTTTGTTGCTCATTAGCTAATCGAACAGTTCCGAGTTCTATCATCATTGGAATGAATTCGGGTATGATTTCCTCCCCCTGCAACTTGATTTGCAAAATCCCAGATTGCCGCGCTTCCTCCACATGGTTGTATACAACAGTCGGATCATATGCGCTCGCCATACCAGGGTGCTTCACTCCCGCATGCCAATCTGCCAGTGGAAAGACCCGACTAAATCCAAAAAACTGAACCGTTTTCCCTTTTGCGGTGAATGTTTTCGAGGCATAGGCCTCATCCTTGTCAACGCCGCCCCCAACATAACTAACGTCAGCTTCTCTTAAATATTGTAATGTGTCTAAAAAAGCGGGTTGTCCGTAATCCAACGCATGGTTGTTGGCAATCGATACGAGATCAACGCCTGCTTTTTTTAAGGCCGCCGCCAATTGAGGATGACTTCGAAACGTATATTGTTTTTGTTGACTTGCGCCTCGGTTACTAATGGTCGTTTTTAAGTTGAGCATGACTAGGTCACTTTCTTTAAAAATCGGGGTTGCATCCTGGAAGGGGAAATCGGCCCCTCGTTCTTCGACAACATCGGCAACCCGCCCTGCCATCATCGTATCACCGGCAAACGAGAGGCGAATCGCTGGTTCGTTTGCTAGAGGATCGGGTTCAAGCAGTGAAAATCTCGGCTCCTTGGTTGGCCCAATGTCACCTGAATGGACAGGCGTGGAATCATTCTCATTTATTGAAATTTGCGGTTGGCAGGCAACCAAGAAAAAACTATATAGGAACATGAAGCGAATTACTTGAAACATAAAGCTCCTCTTTTCTATCAAAATCGTTATGTTCACATTATGAACAATTAGCGGGAAGAAATAAACAATAATTGTAAAAAGGGGTGACGCTAACGTATTCTCACAAACCCATTTGCGTACGCCCTGCTGCCCAAAAGCGGGTAAATATGATAGAGTTAAAGGCAAAAAGTTGGACGAATCACATAGATAGAATACGGAGAAGGAGAGGTGGCGTGATGATCACGCAAGAATTGAAAGATCAATTGGTTTCGATTGTGGGAACCCGATTTTATTTGGATAGCAACAATGAACGTTATGCCTATTCTTATGATGCCACGCCGCTTTACCAGTCTATGCCTGACGCGGTGATCGTTCCGGGAACGACGGAAGAGGTCGCGCAAATTTTGAAGCTGGCTAACGAATATCGCATTCCGATTATTCCGCGCGGGTCAGGCACAAATTTGGCGGGAGGAACGGTGCCTGTCGAGGGCGGGATTGTGTTACATTTGAGTCGATTCAATCAAATCTATGAAATTGACAGGGAGAATTTCACAGCGACGCTCGGTCCAGGAGTGGTCACGTCTGAATTGCATCAGGCCGTCGAGGCGCAAGGGCTGTTTTATCCGCCTGATCCGGGCAGTATGCACATTTCAACGATGGGCGGAAATATGGCGCAGTGCGCGGGCGGGATGCGGGGATTGAAGTATGGGGTGACGAAAGATTACATCATGGGCCTCGAGTATGTCTTGCCTTCGGGAGAAATCTTGCGTTGCGGCGGTAAAAACGTGAAAGACGTCGCTGGCTACGATATGACACGGTTGATGGTTGGTTCAGAGGGAACGCTTGGCATCATCACCGAAATGACAGTGAAATTGTTGCCGTTGCCTGAAACAAAACGAACCTTGATCGCTTACTATAGCAACCTGTTAGACGCGGCTCGAACAGTTGAAAAGACGATTACTTCTAAAATTATTCCGGCGACGATGGAGTTTATGGACCAAGCGACGATGAGGGTGGTTGATGATTTCGTTAAGTTGGGGCTGCCGTTGGAAATGAAGTCGATGTTGTTGATCGAACAGGATGGGACGGAGCAGGAAGTCGACCGCGATATCGAACAGATAGCTGAAATTGCCCGCGCGCAAGGCGCCAAAATTGTAGAAGTGGCCCAAACGCCGCAAGAAGGGGAAAGGCTGATGGTCGCCCGTCGTTCCGCATTAGCGGCTTTATCTCGTCTGCGTCCAACGACCATTTTGGAAGACGCGACAGTGCCGCGTTCCAAATTGGCGGAGATAGTCGAGGAAATCGAAAGGATCGCAGACAAGTATCAATTGCAGATGTGTACGTTTGGCCATGCGGGTGACGGAAACCTGCATCCGACATGCATGACAGATGAACGAGATACGGAAGAGATTAAGCGCGTGGAACAGGCGTTTGAAGAAATCTTTTTGGCCGCGATTCGGATGGGCGGCACCATTACAGGCGAACATGGCGTTGGCATGGCAAAAATGGATTACCTTGGTTTAAAAGTGGGCGAGGCCGGGTTAGATTTAATGAAGCGATTGAAAGCTGCGTTTGATCCGAACGGGATTATGAATCCAGGTAAAATGTTTGCGAACAGTGACCGACGCAGAGTGGTGGTGAAACAGTAATGAACAATCTTCTAAAACCGAACCAAGCAACACCTGTTTGCGATACAGACAAAATGGAACTGGTCAGTAAAGGATCACTGAGCAAATTTGATATGAATGAAATTTTAAACTGCATGCATTGCGGCTTTTGCTTGCCCGCTTGTCCAACTTATCGCCAAATGGGGATGGAGTTTGCCAGTCCGCGCGGACGGATCGCCTTGATGAAAGGGGTCGCCAAAGAGGAGCTAGCCGTCGATGCGGAATTTGAACACCATATGAATCTGTGTCTCGGCTGTCGCGCCTGCGAAACCGCCTGTCCCGCGGGTGTGCCCTATGGCAGTCTAGTTGAAACTGCCCGAGAGATGGTGGAGGATCAAAAACGCGACAGCGCCAAGCCTTCGGTCATGAAGACAGTTGTGTTTGATAAGTTGTTTAAAAATCCGCAACGGTTCAAGCAATTAGGAACGGCGTTGTGGGCGGCCCAATCGGTAGGCTTGCAGACGCTCGCTGACAAAACCGGCTTAATCAAGGTGTTGCCGCGGCCGATGGCTGAAATGCAAAAAGCGGTCGACAAAATCGCCTCGCCAATCGCGCGAAAAAAACGCGAGCCCGTAATGAAATCTGGTCAAGCAAACGCCCTCAAAATCGGCTTTTTTAGTGGATGCATTATGGATGTGATGTTTTTTGAAACGAATCAAGCAACGGCTAGTTTATTGCAAAAAGCGGGCTGCGATGTTCTGTTTGTCCAGGAGCAAGTCTGTTGCGGGGCGTTGCATGCCCATGCTGGCGAGAAGGATGGCGCGATTGAATTAGCGAAAAGAAATATCGAGGCGTTTGAACAGGCGGAGGTCGATTTTATCGTTAATAATGCAGGCGGCTGTGGTTCGGCCCTAAAGGAATACCATCATTGGTTTCATGACCAGCCCGAGTGGCAACAACGCGCGATGAATTTTGTCGCCAAGATGCGGGATGCGAATGAATTGCTGGCTGAATTGCCGCCGCTTACTTTTTCAAAGCGGATCGAGGCAAAAGTGACTTATCAAGATTCATGCCATTTAGCGCATGGGCAAGGGGTGCGGAATCAGCCACGTCAATTGATTCAACGTATCCCAGGGGTTGAGTACATTGAAATGAACGATGCGGATAGTTGTTGTGGTTCCGCTGGTATTTATAACATTACGAATTATGAGATGTCGATGGATATTTTAGACGACAAAATGAAGCAAGTGGAGCAGACGAAAGCGCATTATATTGTGACAACGAATCCGGGCTGTTTATTGCAAATGAAAAATGGGATCATCCGAGCAGGTTTGCAAGGAAAAATGGAAGCGATGCATGTGATGGACCTTTTAGCTCGGGCGTTATAAAATAGGAAGAAAAAAGGATTGATTTGAACGATGCTTTAGATCAATCCTTTTTCGTATGATAAAATATGAATGGTTTTGGCTATGTTATGAACGGACACGGAGATACTACATATAGGTTAGAAAGGAGGCGAGCCTGTTTGATCTATTTTGATAATAGCGCCACAACAGCTCCCTATCCGGAAGTGATTGAAACGATGCGCGAAGTATTGGAGCGTTTTTTTGCGAATCCATCCTCCTTACATACGCTTGGCGCCCAAGCAGAACAGGCGCTGGCTCAATCGCGCCAATTGGCGGCTGACTTATTGGGCGTTCAGACAGCCGAAATTGTTTTTACATCGGGAGCGACGGAAAGCAATAACATGGCCTTAAAAGGGGCGGCATTCGCCTATCGGTCGAGGGGCAATCACATTATTACGTCTGCGATTGAACATCCTGCGGTGTTTGACGTGTGCAAACAACTGGAGTCCTGCGGATTCGAAGTGACTGCGCTTCCTGTTGATGACAAGGGAATGGTCTCTGTGGAGCAATTGAAATCTGCTATAAAAGAGGAGACGATTTTAGTTTCAATTATGCATGTGAATAATGAGGTCGGCAGCATCCAACCGATTCAAGAAATCGGACAATTGTTGAAATCGTATCCCAAAATCCTGTTTCATGTCGATGCCGCCCAATCATTTGGAAAATTAAAGGTGGATCCGAAATCGTTCGGAATCGATCTACTCTCCTTATCGGCTCACAAATTTCATGGTCCAAAAGGAACAGGGCTGTTGTATGTTCGACGGGGTGTCGATCTGATCCCCTTGCTTGCTGGAGGCGGTCAAGAGAACGGACGGCGGGCAGGCACGGAAAATGTAGCGGGCATTGTCGGGATGGTTAAGGCGATGCGAATCACACTGGATCGTTATCAGGAAAACCCGAACCATTTGCAACTGTTGCGGGAAAAGTTGTGGGATGGGGTGGAACAGATCGCTGGATGTGTGATCAATTCACCTCGAAAAGGAGCGCCGCATATTTTAAATTTTTCGACGCCAGGCTTGAAATCCGAAGTGTTACTTCGCTCGTTAGATGAAAAAGGGGCCCGCGTTTCGAGTAAGTCGGCTTGCTCATCAAAGTTGGAGCAACCGAGTCGGGTGTTATTGGCGATGGGCTTTTCAGAGGAACGGGCGAAAAGCGCTTTGCGTGTCAGTTGCTCCGATCAGAATACCGAGGCGGAAGTAGAACAGTTTATTAATCTATTGAATGAAGCAGTAACGGAACTGCAATCGATGTTAAAAGTAAGGAGATAACGATGATCGAATACGATGATATTTTAATACGATATGGTGAGATGGCTTTAAAAGGAAAAAACAGAGGGATGTTTGATCGACAGCTCGTTCAAAATATTAAGCGCAGTATTAAAGATTATCCACGCGCCAAAGTTGAACGAACGTACGGTAGGATGTATATCGCTCTTAATGGTGAACCGTATGAGCAAGTGAAGGAGAAGGTAAAGCATGTTTTTGGCATCACTTCATTGAGCCCGGTCAAACGAGTCGATTCGTTTGAATTGGCAGAGATTGAAGCGGCGGCCTTAGAGGTGATGCGCGATACACATCCGACGCCGCAAACATTTAAAGTGGAAGTGAAGCGAGCGAACAAACAATTTCCGCATCGTTCGATGGAAATGAATCGATTGCTTGGCGGGCATATTTTGAGAAATACGGAAAATTTGCAGGTCGATGTTCACCAACCGGATGTCCAGTTAAAGGTCGAGATCCGTAATGAAGGAACGTCGATTTCTTCTGTTCGGGTGCAAGGACCAGGCGGTTTGCCTGTGGGGACCAGCGGGAAATCCATGTTGCTGTTGTCCGGTGGCCTAGATAGTCCAGTGGCAGGCTGGTTAACGATGAAAAGAGGGGTGTGCCTAGAGGCGATCCATTTCGAGAGTCCCCCTTTTACAAGCGAACGTTCTAGACAAAAAGTGTTGGACCTGGCAAAGATGGTTAGTCAATACGGTACGGGAGAAATGAAAGTTCACATCGTTCCTTTTACCGAAATTCAAACTGAGATTCGCCAAAAGTGCCCAGAAAATTACTTAATTACGTTGATGCGACGTTTCATGATGAGGGTTTCCGTTGAAATTGCGAAAAAGAGAAGAGCGCTCTCGATCGCGACAGGGGAAAGTCTCGGACAAGTTGCCAGTCAGACGATGGAAAGTATGAGTACCATTAATGCGGTGACAAACTTTCCGATCTTACGTCCGCTCGTCTCGATGGACAAGGCAGAAATCATTGAAATTGCTCATCAGATTGGCACCTATGAAACATCGATCCTTCCGTTTGAAGATTGCTGTACAATTTTTGTCCCGCGATCTCCGGTTACGCGTCCAACCGTTGAAAAGGCCGAGCAATTCGAAATGAAGTTGGATATTGAAACATTAGTGCGCAATGCGGTGGAAGGAACTGAAATTGTAGAAGCAACCGCTCCGCGACAAAGCAATCCGCTCAATTTGTTCTAATAGAATGTCCACATACAAAAACAGGTCGCGCCTAGATGGCAACGACCTGTTTTTTTTAAGATGCTTTTCTCTTCTTTACCAAAAGCGTGATGATCAGCATCAGTGCCGAAAATAAGACAATCGTTCCGCCAGAAGCCCAATCGAGATAGAATGCGAGTGTCAATCCGCCGAGCACAGCGGTCTCCGCAAACAAGATTGAGAGCCAAATGGTTTGCTTAAAGCTATTGGCAAGTTGCAAGGCGGTGGCGACTGGCAATGTAATCAGCGATGAAACGAGTAAAATACCGACAATCCTCATTGAAATCGCAATCGTAAAAGCGACTAATAGAATAAAAGTAAAGTTGACACCCTTTCTTTTAATTCCGGAGATTCTTCCATACTCTTCATCGAACGAGAGAGCAAAGAGTTCTTTGTATAAGACGATCGTCGAAATTAACACGATCAAACCGACGGCGATAATCGTCCATAGGTCGCTGCGGCTGACGGCGACAACACTGCCAAACAAATAAGAAAATAGATCGACATTAAACCCATTTGCCATACTAATGAGCACGACGCCTAATCCAATTCCAACGGAAAGGATAATCGGGATCGCTAATTCTTGATAAAAACGGTACACTTTCCGTAGTTGTTCAATGAGCAATGAGCCAACCACAGAAAAAAGCATACCTATGTACATTGGGTTGAGCCATTGCATGGAGGGGAATTTTTTTTGAATTAACAGTCCCGCTGCGATCCCAGACAATGTGATATGAGACAGCGCGTCAGCCATCAGCGACAATCGTCTGACGACGAGAAAGACGCCGATCAAGGGACAAATCAGTCCAACCATGAGCCCGGCAAACAACGCGTTTTGCATAAATTCATAGCGAAAAACGAGTTCTAGCATTCGATTTGTTCCCCCTCCTAGTGATGATGTTCGATCAAATTCATATGCGCGCCATACGCTTTTGCAAGAATCTGATCCTGCTTTTCCTGGAACTCACTAGGCTCACCATGGAAATAAATTCGCTTGTTTAAACAAGCGACTTGGGTGACGTGGCGAGTCATCATTCCAATATCATGGGAGACCATCAGCAACGTCAATTCATATTGTTCGTGGAGTCGGGCGAGTAATTGATAGAACCGATCGACCGACTCGGTATCGACTCCAACGGTCGGTTCATCTAAAATTAACAGGCGAGGTTTGGCAACGATCGCTCTGGCAATAAATGCGCGTTGTTGTTGACCTCCTGATAACTTACCAATATTACGGTCGGTGAACGCGGTCAAACCGACCTGTTCAATCGCCTCCACCACCATTTCTTTATCCGCTTTCGAAGGTCTGCGGAACAAGCCGAGCTTACCGTACAGTCCCATCGAGACGACTTCAAAGACAGTGGCGGGAAAACCGCTATTAAAACTGTTCGCTTTTTGTGAGACATAACCGATCTGGCGCCAATCTTTAAACATTGAAATTGGCTGTCCAAACAAGAACACTTCGCCTTGCTGGGGTTTAATCAACCCGAGAATAATGCTCAGCAGCGTTGACTTGCCCGATCCATTCGGTCCAACTAAACCGACATAATCCCCAGCTTCTACGATAAACGAAATATCTTGCAGGACCTGATTCGGGCCATAGTGGAAATCAACATGTTTACACTCAATAATTGGATTCATGGTTACACCGAGTAGGTGACTCCTCCTCTAAAAAATAATGATTCCGATTTGGGAACTTTGTATCTGTCTAATAATAAATGAACACCGGCGAAGAGTCAAGAGGGTGGAACGACTCCATTAGAAAGATAGTAAAAACAGCCTATTTACGAAATATGGCAGGAGTTTGAATGCAACTCTAGAATAATAATATAGTGAATTAATATTTAGTGTAACGTCTAGTTTGAAATGCAAGTTTAATTTATGATTAAGGGGTTTCAAAGCTATGCTATCAACGGCTCGAGCATTGAGAGGAGAGCTCTTTTGTTTTGCTCATGATTATGTAGAAGAAATATTTAAACATTCGCCTAATTACGAGTTTGTGTTTGATGAAAAGCGAACGGAAATGAAGGAAATGCTTCAGCAAGCATTGATGTTTGTGATGGAAGCGATTGAAGATAAATCAATTGGGATGGAAGGTATTATTGCTTTTGCCCACAGCTATGCGGAACATTATATTATTTATTTTCACGATGCCGAATCATTCATTAGAGATTGCTCCGAGTTGAAACACCGATTTATACATCATATTATCTACCCTAATGTAAAAGGTGAAAAACTAGAGCGGGCGCTTGCAATTATGAATTGTTTTGTAGACGAGTTTCTCATTCGGATCTTGAAAGAAAAGCAATTTGAACTGGAAAGAATGGAAGTTGAGAAGTTCAACGCGATCGGTAACATGGCGTCTGGAATGGCCCATGAATTACGGAACCCAATCACGAGCATTAAAGGTTTTTTGAAATTAATTTACGAATTACATCCGCATCCAGAAGAAATTCACCAATACTATACAATTATTGAGGATGAAGTGAAGCGACTTGACTATATTTTGGAACGCTTCTTATCATTGAGTAAACGAAAAAACGTGCCAATGAAACGAGAATTCGATAAAGTGGATGTTGCCCAGTTAATTGAACGCAGTATTTCGTTATTTGAATTTGAGTTTATTCGTTTAAGCATCGAACAAGATGTCCTAATTGAGCCCCGCGCGCTTGTTTTAGGAAATGGCAAGGAACTTGAACAGACATTTATTAATATTATCAAAAACGCGTGTGAAGAGTTTCAAGTATCACCCGATCAAAAAAACAAAACATTGAAGATTTCTTGTATTGTTAAGCAAGATAGAATCTTTATTCTCTTCTTCAACAATGGGAATCCGATTAAGCCGGAGGCGGCAAAAGATATCTTCAATCCTTTTTTCACAACGAAAGAGAGTGGGACAGGGCTAGGTTTAGCGATTTGCAAACAAATTATTGAAGCGCACGGCGGGAAAATTGTGATTTATCCGGAAGTGGACGGAACGGCAGTTGAAGTCCGCTTGCCAAGATATATCGGGGAATCCGATGAAGAAGAATGGCTAGAATCGTAAAGATTCTCACAAAAAATAACCTTGGCTAAGGCAGCCAAGGTTATTTTACCTTTGGACGAAGGTTAGTCCGATCACCCCGAGCGTCGCGATGATACTTGTTAGAAACAAGATGATCCACAGCCAGATCGAGATGGACAACGTCAACCATTGCATGAGCCCCGCCAAAAACAGAAACAAGATCATTAATACAGAACCGATGGTATAAAGAGAAGCAGACACGCGCAATATTGGAAGTTGTCGATGGCGAAAGACCGCTTCTTTTACAGTCAGATACAATAAAAAACTGCTAACACCACCTAATAACGTAAGGTGGAGATAGGCGATGATCACTTGTCGGTTTGTGTAAACGAGCTGGGCCATGGCAGGCCAGGCCCCGACCATTTCAAAAACAGATTTTACAAGGAAGCTACTGATGAATAACCCGAGCAGTAATTGAAGCGAACGATTCGTTTCTTGGCGTATCGAGCGCAATATATGAAAAGCAAACAAGAGCGTCGCCGCAAATTGACCGATGCCTCCAACGCTCATTCCGATGGTTTCAAGCGCGTTAGGCAACGGCAGCCACATGATTGATATAAAATAAGCAGGGAAAACACTAGCTAATAATAAGTAAAAGACAGTCGTAGACTGCCGATTCATAAATAAGTAACACAAGCCAAAAATAATAAAAGTAAACGAACCGTTATATTGAAAATGGAGATAAAAATATAATAACAGATCAAATAAGTCCGCAGTGTTCTTGCCCATCATTCCAATGGCAGCGATGCCCCAGGGGCCAATCGATGACAGTACATTTAAGAGAATGCCTGTATGAAAAAACAGTTTAACGACGGGCGGAATCGATTGTCGCTGATTTGTAAAGTAAAGATAAGCAAAATAATAGGATATAAAAATATGCAAACTAGAAAATAAGATGGAAAACAGTCCATATCCTTGCAAACAAAAAGAGATGAGCATGCCTGACACGGAAAAGTGGAGCGCGTAATATAGAAAATGAAGTCTTCTGCTGTTCCACATCGAAGCGGTCATTGTATATTGGATTAGAAAGGCAGCTAAAATAAAATAAACCCAACCTAGAAAGGCGACGTGGGAATGGGCATGGACAAGATGCATGAAGGGGATCTTTGGCAGAAACGGCAGGAACATTTTTAGCCGCGCTACAACGCCAATGATTGAAATAAAGATAAAATAGAATAAACCAGATAGAACCCATTTTTTCATATAAACCACCAGATCCTCATTTTTAGTCTAAATTACAGGAAGGACAACCTTTGGTCAACTGACTCAACTATAAAAGGAAGGGTAGCGAGCGCATCATGAATCTTGACGTTGAAGATATTTTACAATGGATTGAAGCTTATCAACGCTTAGGCGTGATCGTGGCCTTTTTATTACCCGTCATCGAAGCCTTTATCCCCGCTCTTCCACTGATCGCAATTGCAACGGGAAGCGCCGCGGCGTTTGGCCTATGGAAAGGATTTTTGTTTACCTGGCTTGGCGCTTGCGCAGGATCGATCCTTGTCTTTTGGCTTGTTAGAAAGTTAAGAGGCACACGAACGCATCTCTTTTTCAGGAAATACCGAACGATCGTGAAAACGACGAGTTGGTTTGAGAACCGTGGTTTTTCCGTGCTTTTTCTGTTACGATGCTTCCCTTTTTCTCCGTCCAGTTTAATCAATGTGCTAGCCGCATTATCGAGATTGCCGTTTCACACGTATTTTTGGGCGACTTTACTTGGCAAAGGAGTCATGATTTTTATTATCTCCTTTATCGGGGCGGATTTGCCCGCGATGTTGCGCGAACCATGGAAACTACTGTTTATCGCTTTGTTAATTGCAGCCTTATGGTTATTCGGTAAAAGGGTGGAAAAACAATACATATCAAGGTGATCAGCTTAGTTTGACATAAAACGGATTGTTACATATAATAACTGTGATCAACAAGTTAACAAGTGAATGCTCTTATCAAGAGAAGGTGGAGGGACTGGCCCGATGATGCCCGGCAACCGACCTAATGAACGCTTCGCAACGTTTGTTATGGCACGGTGCTAATTCCGACAAAATGAAGTTCATTTTGAGAGATAAGGGAACTGCGATGTAAACCCAGCTCCTTTCATCAGATGAAAGGAGCTTTTTAGTTTGTAGTTAAGCAAAATAGCGATAGATGGCATAGGGGGAGGACATAAAGTGGATTTAGAAACGATTTTAGCTCAGATCGGTAATCGCAAAGAAAAGAAAACAGGGGCGATTAGCTTTCCTGTCACTTTTTCAACGGCGTATTTGCACCCAGGATTAGGTGAAAGCACCGGCTTTGATTACATACGCACGAAAAACCCAACGCGCGTTGTTTTGGAAGAGGCGATCGCTGAAATTGAAGGCGGTGATCAAGGGTTTGCGTTTAGTTCGGGAATGGCGGCAATTCAAATTTTGTTTGGCCTATTTAAGCCGGGGGATCATATCATCGCTACGCATGACTTATACGGCGGATCTTACCGTTTGTTTGAACAAGTCTGGCGACGATTTGGAATTACGTGTAGTTACCACGACATTCGCGATGGCGCGGATTTACGCGATCACCTTCGTCCAGAAACGGCTGCCGTGTTTATCGAGACACCGAGCAACCCGATGATGATCACAGTTGATACGGAAAGCATAGCTGCGGTGGCGAAAGAGCATGGGGCATTAACGATTGTGGACAACACGTTTTTGACGCCATATTACCAAAGGCCAATCGAACAAGGGGCGGACATCGTGTTGCACAGCGCCACCAAGTACCTAGGCGGCCATAACGATGTGCTAGCAGGCTTAGTCGTCACAAAAGGCAAGGAGCTATCGGAAGAAATGGCCTTTCAGCAAAACACGAGCGGAGCCGTGTTGTCGCCTATGGATAGTTGGTTGTTAATTCGCGGTATGAAAACGTTGTCGTTACGAATGGAAAAGCATACAGAGAACGCGAAGCAGTTGGTTTCCTTCTTGGAAGGTCATTCGTTCGTCGAAGATGTGCTTTATGCGGGTGTTGGCGGGATGATCTCGTTCCGAGTTAAAGACGCGGCAATGGTTGCCCCGATTTTGAAAAATTTAAAGTTAATTTCTTTTGCGGAAAGTTTAGGCGGGGTTGAAAGTTTGATGACGTACCCTGCGGTACAAACGCATGCGGATATTCCAGAGGAGATTCGCCAAAGAGTCGGTGTGTGTGATCGCTTGCTGCGTATTTCAACGGGAATCGAGAGCGCCCACGATCTTCAGCAAGATTTGGAGCAAGCTTTGCAAGCTGCGTCCCATGTGTTGAAACAGGCGTCTGTCGAATAATCGTTAAAACCGCATGGCTTGCAAAAAGAGGTTAGATTCGCGTAAAATAAAAAAAAGATAAATACACGGCTATGAAGAAGAAGAGTAGGGATCGTTTCTGTTTATAGAGAGTCAGTGGGTGGTGGAAACTGATACAGGGCGTTCCGCGAATGGACTTCTGAGCTCCAAACCGAAACCGCTGCGGAAATAGGCTTTGGCGAGATGATCTTCACGTTATCGAAGAGAACTTAAGATATTTGATTATGGTTTGATATGTAATCAAATAATAAGGGTGGCACCACGGTCCTTCGTCCCTTGCGGATGGAGGATCTTTTTGTTTACTTAACCTTGTTAAATGAGTATTCTTACCCAGGAAATAATGGAGGCGTGAGTCATATGTCTAAAAAGAAAATATTCTCAGGTATTCAGCCGAGCGGGTTGCTCACACTGGGCAACTATATCGGCGCGATGAAACAGTTTGTTGAACTACAAGATGAGGGCGATTGTATTTTTTGCGTAGTCGATTTGCATGCGATTACGGTGCCGCAGGAGCCAGAATTATTGCGACAAAATGTTCGTTCGTTAGCGGCTATGTTTTTAGCGGCGGGCATTGATCCGCAGAAAGCAACGTTAATGGTTCAATCGCATGTAAAAGAGCATGCGGAGTTAGGCTGGTTGATGCAATGTACGGCTTACATGGGTGAGCTGGAGAGGATGACCCAATTTAAAGACAAGTCGGAAGGAAAAGCCGCCGTAAACGCCTCTTTATTTACATATCCAGCGTTGATGGCCGCTGATATTTTACTTTACGACGCGACACATGTTCCGGTTGGAGACGATCAAAAACAGCATTTGGAGTTAACGCGCGATTTGGCTCAGCGGTTTAATGGACGATTTGGCGAGACGTTCACGATCCCAGAGCCGATCATTCCGAAAGTGGGCGGAAGAATCATGTCGTTGGATGACCCCAGTAAAAAGATGAGCAAAAGTAATCCGAATGAAGGTAGCTTTATCTCTTTGTTGGATGAACCAAAGAAAATTGTCCGCAAAGTGAAGCGAGCGGTAACCGATTCGGAAAATCAGATCCGTTTTGATGAACAGGAAAAACCAGCAATTAGTAACTTGCTGACGATTTACGCGCTCGCTTCTAACCAAACAATCGAGCAATTGGAATCGCAATACGACGGTATTGGTTATGGCGCGTTCAAAAGTGATGTCGCTGATGCGGTTGTGTCCCTGCTAGAACCGATGCAACAACGGTATCAAGAATGGATTGAATCAGATGAATTGGATCGTGTTTTGTTAGCCGGCGCTGAAAAAGCTGCAGAATATGCGGAACAGAAAATGATTGAAGTCAAACAAAGGATGGGCTTGATTCCAAGGGAGACCCTAAAATAAGAAAAAGTCTATTTTATCCAGCATTGCGCAGAGTTGCATGGTTCAAACTAAAGGTATCTCTGCCAAGAAGAGGTGATATAGATGAGCAAGCGTCAAAAAGAGCTGGAAAAGAAAAATCCACATCAGATACATGGACCTTCAAAAGACAATGTTCCCGTCGAACAAACAGAACCGTTTGTCAATGAATTCGGTGTCGTGATCGGGGATCATTTTTATGATTCCGCGCATTCCCCGTTAAATAACTGGAATGTGGACGTGGACCCCGCGATTATGGCGGGTGATCAATGGGTTCATCCGACGAACGATATCGGTTGGAACACGGCTGAAAATCAGGAGTTGCTGGAAAACGGTCTTCCGTCGCAAGGGGCTCCTTTCATGCACCCAACCAAAGATGTCGGGTACCGTCGGGATTAGAAACGAGCAAAACGGGCTGGCGCCGCAGAATCCAGCCCGTTTTTTTAAAAAGGGAGGCGCGCTTCGTTGAGAATGGTCGACATTATTGAGAAAAAGAGAGATGGTCAACAACTGTCGCAGGCGGAAATTGAGTTTTTGATCAAGGGCTATACCGAAGATAAGATTCCAGATTATCAAATTTCCGCGTGGGCGATGGCCGTTTACTTTCAGGGGATGTCCGCGCGTGAAACCGCAGATTTAACAATAGCGATGGCGGACTCGGGCGAGCGGGTGGACTTGAGCGCAATTAAAGGAATAAAAGTAGACAAACATAGTACGGGCGGGGTCGGTGACACGACGACACTTGTGTTGGGACCGCTTGTCGCCGCCGCGGGGGCTCCTGTCGCTAAGATGTCGGGAAGAGGGCTCGGACATACAGGGGGCACCATCGATAAACTTGAGGCGATCCCAGGCTTTCATATTTCGTTAGGCAATGATCAGTTTTTAGAAAATGTGAACAAACTAAAATTAGCAGTTGTCGGTCAAAGCGGTAATTTAACACCCGCCGATAAAAAACTTTATGAATTGCGTGATGTGACGGGAACGATTAACTCCATCCCAATGATTGCCTCTTCCATTATGAGCAAGAAAATCGCTTCGGGCGCTGACGCGATTGTGTTAGATGTAAAAACGGGCAACGGCGCCTTTATGAAGTCGCTGCAAGACTCTGAAGCATTGGCCCAGACGATGGTTGAGATTGGCAATCGGGTCGGTCGAAAAACAGTCGCTCTGATTAGCAATATGGACCAACCGTTAGGTTTTGCGATCGGCAATGCGTTGGAAGTAAGGGAAGCAATTGAAACATTGCAAGGCAGGGGTCCCGCTGATTTAACGGAACTGTGTCTCGCGCTGGGGGCGCATATGGTTGTGTTAGCGGAAAAAGCGGAAAACTATGACCAAGCGTATGAACGACTCCAAACCATGTTGACGACAGGCGAGGCGATCGATACGTTTAAGAAATTCGTTGTGGCCCAAGGCGGCGATCCCGGGATTGTGGATCATCCGCAACGATTGGCCCAGACAGCTTATCAGTTTGATGTGAAGGCAACCGAATCGGGCTATGTTGAGGCGATTGCCGCCGAGGAAATCGGGCGGATTGCGATGATGCTGGGGGCCGGTCGTCAAACGAAAGAGGACGCGATCGATTTGGCGGTCGGTGTGATGCTAGCTAAAAAAGTGGGCGATCATGTGACTCCTGGTGACACGTTAGCGACGTTATATGCCAATCAGCAACAAGATCAAGCTTTAGCGCAAAGGACTTTACAGGCGTTTCGATTTAGTCCGCAGCCGATTCAAGTTCCGAAACTGATTCAACAAGTGATCCGTTAACCCTTTCTTACGCGTCAAACAAGGTGTATAATCAAACATTATGCAACTTCGGAATAGGAGAATAGAGATGTCAAAATTGAACAATATTGAGCTCATTGCAACCTCCACATTTGGTCTGGAAGCAGTCGTGGGGGAGGAAGTCCGCGAGCTCGGATACACGGATGTTCGTGTGGAAAATGGAAAGGTGACTTTTCGTTCAGATTTGAGCGCAATTCCCCGCGCCAACCTCTGGCTTCGATCCGCTGATCGGATTCGCTTAAAAGTGGGGGAATTCCAGGCGCGCACCTTCGATGAACTTTTTGAACAAACGAAAAAATTGCCCTGGTCAGACTGGCTTCCGAAAAACGCCTGTTTTCCAGTCGATGGAAGATCGGTCAAATCAACCCTTTTTAGCGTGTCCGATTGTCAAGCGATTGTGAAAAAAGCGATTGTAGACCATATGCAAGGAACGTATAATCAAAGTTGGTTTGAGGAAGATGGCCCGTTATATCGGATTGAGGTTGCCCTACTAAAAGACGTCGCTACACTAACAATCGATACGAGCGGGGTGGCGCTTCATAAACGAGGATACCGTGGTTTGATCGGCGGGGCTCCCTTAAAAGAAACGATGGCTGCCGCTCTAATTCGCTTGTCGAGATGGAATCCCGACACGACGTTGATCGATCCATTTTGCGGATCAGGCACAATTCCAATTGAAGCGGCATTGATTGGTCAAAACGTGGCGCCTGGCATGAATCGCGAATTCGCTTCAGAACACTGGCCCGTCATCCCAAAAGAGCTGTGGAGACAGGCCCGTATGGAAACGCATGATTTAGCTAATTATGATCGTCCACTTGAGATTATCGGCACCGATATTGACGATGAAGTGTTAAAAGTCGCTCGGCTCAACGCCGAAGAAGCGATGGTTAATGATGCGATCCATTTTCAACGGATGGACGTTTCGCAAGTTCGTTCATCTAAAAAGTACGGGAAGATCATTTGCAATCCTCCATATGGCGAGAGGCTGGGTGAACAGCAAGAAATAGAACGCATGTATCAGAAAATGGGAGACGTATTCCAAGCGCTTGATACATGGTCGTTTTATGTACTGACCTCAAATGAAAATTTCGAGCGTATTATCGGCAAGAAAGCATCTAGAAAGAGAAAATTATTCAACGGAAATCTTAAAGTCGATTATTATCAATTTTTTGGCCCGCGTCCACCGCGACCAAACAGAGAAGGAGAACGGAGAAGTGGAAGAGTTCTTTCGGAGACGGCGAAATAGCAAACCTTTATATTATGTCATGCTCGTCTTCATCTTACTGGGGATCTTGCTGATCGGATTCGGTGTATGGTTCGTGATTAATTTTTAGGATCAAAAATAGCAGTCGAATGGAAAACGAGTCAGTTTCTCCACGACTGCTATTCATTTGTTAGCGCAAGCGCAGAAACTCCGCTTATTTTTGTCTAGGTTGGCGAAAACGGGTTAATTCCGCGATCCTCGGCGCGCTTGTGTGGAAATAGTCGGAGAAACTCCGCTTATTTTTGTCTAGGTTGGAAAAAACGGGTTAATTCTGCCATCCACGGCGCGGTTGTGTGGAAATAGTCGGAGAAACTCCGCTTATTTTTGTCTAGGTTGGCAAAATTGGGTTAATTCCGCCAACCACGGCGCGGTTGTGTGGAAATAGTCGGAGAAACTCCGCTTATTTTTGTCTAGGTTGGCAAAATTGGGTTAATTCCGCCAACCACGGCGCGCTTGTGTGGAAATAGTCGGAGAAACTCCGCCTAGTTCTGTATCCACTATCCCCTTACGATTCTAGATTGGGTTGGTCCTGTAGTACCTGAAAAAAAGGGGCTTTTGCAAAATGGATCGTTGGCAGTTCTTGCTCACCGACAGGCCACCAATGAAAGCCGTTTTGTTCAAGCAACTGGTGGGATTCTTTCGGTGGACCCCAGCTTCCCGCTGAATAAGATACGAGTTCGACTTTGTCTTCTTTAAAAGCGGTTGAGATTGGATCGATAAAATCCCAAGCGAGGGCAACCTCATCCCAACGTGTAAAGTAAGTGGAATCCCCGCCCAAACAATCGTGTAATAATCGCTCATACGCTTCTGGTGAATTCACGCCACCTTCGCAATTCTGACAGAAGTCGACTGCGATGGGGGATACACTTCCATCTGTTCCAGGCTTTTTGGCATTGATCTTGAAGTAGATGCCCTCATACGGGAAAATACGGATACTGAGTAAGTTCGGTTCCAAATTCCCATGTTGATTAAAATAGAGATTTTCGGGCACATTTTTAAACTCCACAACGATTTCGGTTGATTTAAGCGGCATTCGTTTTCCGGTACGAATATAAAAAGGAACCCCCGCCCAACGGAAATTATCAACGAACAAACGCGCGGCGACAAATGTGTCGGTCATGGAACTGGGGTCGACATCCTCTTCTTCCCGATACCCTTTATATTCGCCAAACCGTGTATATTGTCCGCGAATAATATGATCCTTCACCTCGTCAACTGAATAGGTTCGCAGCGAGCGGAGGACCTTCACTTTTTCATCGCGGGTCGCTTCTTTTTGCAAACTACTCGGCGGTTCCATCGCAATCATCATTAGCATTTGCAGCATGTGATTTTGGGCCATGTCCCGTAGAGCGCCCGCCTGTTCATAATACCCGCCGCGGTCTTCGACACCGACCGTTTCGCTTGATGTAATTTGCACATTGGCAATGTATTTATTGTTCCACAACGGTTCGAATAATGAATTTGCAAACCGAATTACTTCGATATTTTGGACCATTTCTTTGCCAAGGTAGTGATCGATACGGTAGATTTCTTCTTCTTCAAAAACGGCTCGGATTTCTCGATTCAACTTTTCAGCTGAGCTCCGATCGTGACCAAATGGTTTTTCAATGAGTAGTCGTTTCCAGCCATCGGTTTCAACGAGTCGGCTATTTTTTAAATTTGCGGACACCGAACTAAACAGTTCGGGAGCAATCGCCAAGTAAAAGGCCCGATTTTGGGGAATGTCTTTTTCGGACTCTCGTTGCTCTACAACTTCTCTCAACTTCTCATAGTGTTCCGCTTCAGTAAGATTAACTTGGGCATAATTCAAATGGGCGCAAAAAGAATTCCATTGCTGTTCATCATGCGCTTGATACCCGCCAAACTCTTTTAGCGCCTGTAACACAAATTCCCGAAAAGTTTCTTGTGAAAAATCTCGACGAGCGACGCCGATGATTGCAAACGAGGGTGGCAGCATCTCGCGCTTAAACAGATTAAACAGGGCGGGAAACAATTTTCGCCTCGATAGATCGCCTGTTGCCCCAAATAAAATAATTGTTGCGGGGTCTAGCTTTAAGGTTTGTAGTCGCATAGTTCATTCCTCCGTTACCAATAGATCTTCTTATTTATTATTCCAACCGCTCTCGTTTTATATCAACTAAATACGTTATAATGAAAGGAAAATGAAGAAGGAACGAGTGGACGATTCGATTGAAAACTAAGTTGCAAACGTATGTAGATGCAGAAAATTTTATGTACGAATCTTTTTTACGGGCCCAAGCTTATATTCCAAAAGCGGATGATTCGGTCACGCGTGATCCCAAACGAGCCAGATGGTTATTAGATCAACTAGGCAAGCCCGATCAAGGTATAAAAACAGTGTTGGTTGCGGGCAGTAAAGGGAAAGGATCGACATCCCATCTCATTTCTATTTTATTGCGTGGCTTAGGATACCGAGTGGGGTTGTTTACTTCACCGCATCTGATCCAGTTTACGGAACGAATTCAAGTGAACGGGCAGCAGATTAGCGAGCTAGATTTTTTGCGCCTCACAAGAAAGATCGAGCCATATGTAAATGAGCTAGAAACGAAACTCGAGCGCGTCGCTTATCAAGGACCGATCGGTTTGGCGTTGAGTGTTGCTTGGCTTTACTTTAAGGAACAGCAAATTGATTTTGCTGTGATTGAGGCCGGTCGCGGCGGTAGATTTGACGAAGCGAATGTTGTTTCAAATCAGTGGGCCGCGCTTAGTTCACTGTTCCCGGAACACCTTGATACGTTAGGACCAACCATTGAGGACATCATATGGCATAAACTGGGCATTGTCAAAGGGGAAACGACGACGGTGATCGTTAATCATCAACAACACGCGATTCTTGAAACGTTGCGCTCAGAGCTTAGTCATATAAAGGATCTGCGTGTCTATGGTGAACAATTTCAGGCTGACTCTATTCAACTAGATCGGAGCGGAATTACTTTTCAGCTACGGACTGAACGAGCGGATTATGGCCGACTCCACCTCCCGTTGTTAGGCGCTTTCCAGGCAAATAACGCCGCGACTGCTGTTGCCTGTTGCGAATCGATCATCGGTGATC
Source organism: Ammoniphilus oxalaticus (assembly GCF_003609605.1). Taxonomy (NCBI): domain Bacteria; kingdom Bacillati; phylum Bacillota; class Bacilli; order Caryophanales; family Paenibacillaceae; genus Ammoniphilus; species Ammoniphilus oxalaticus. The sequence continues at coordinate 63,386 of NZ_MCHY01000001.1, forward strand.
GTTTCCCCGAACAACTACTGCGTGATACGTTAGCGCAAGCTCGCTGGCCAGGCAGATGTGAACTGCTCAGTCAAAATCCGACCGTGATTGCGGATGGAGCGATCAACGCCGTTTCCGCGCTGTACATTCAAGAGTTGGTGGAAACAATCGGTTTTCAAAAAGTGATTTCGATTGTGGGCGTTCCTGTCGATAAAGATTATGAGGGCGTAATTCGAGTTGTTAGCGGCTTTTCGGAACAAGTGATTATCTCCACGCCCGATTTATCGCACAAATCATTTTCGGCGGAGGCGTTCATTTTTGCAAAAAAGATGAATCGATCTTCTCGAGAAATTACTCCTTTAGACAAGGCTTTAGAATTCGCGAAACAACAACCTGGCGTCGATTTAATTTTAATTGTTGGCACACAAACATTCATTGGCAACGCAAAGCGACTATACCGCTAGAACTCATTGTTTGTAAGGACAAGCTGGCTTTTCTAGGCTAGATTCGGTATGATAAAAAAATGATGGATATAGTAAAAAGAGGTGTGTGAGAAAATGTCAGTGGTACAGGTCAAATTAAAGGACGGAAGTGTCCGCGAAGTTGAATCAGGCATCAATCTGCGTGACCTTGCAGGACAAATTTCCTCAAGATTAAAAAGGGATTCGGTTGTCGGCAGCGTCAACGGGGAGTTGACTGAGTTGACGACGCCGATCATGGAAGACTGCGCGATCGAATTGTTCACAACAGAGGATGAGGCGGGAATGGAAGTTTTACGTCACTCCACAGCTCATCTGATGGCTCAAGCGATTCAACGACTGTGGCCTGATGTGAAATTGGCGATCGGACCGGTCATTCAAGATGGTTTTTATTATGATATGGCGGGACGTACGTTTTCCTCAGATGAGTTTGAACAGATTGAGCAAGAGATGGCTAAGATCGTTAAGGAAAATGTGAAGATTGAGCGTCAAGAAATTAGTCGGGATGAAGCGCTTGCTTTTTTTAAAGAGCGCGACGATAAATATAAAGTTGAAATTATTGAAGATCTACCAGATGAAGAGACGTTAACCCTTTATACACAAGGCGAATTTACGGATCTTTGCCGTGGACCGCACGTTCCTTCCACAGGGTATTTGAAAGTGTTTAAATTAATGTCTTTATCCGCCGCTTATTGGCGTGGGGACGCTAAGAATGATTCGTTAACGCGAATCTATGGAACCGCTTGGACGAAAAAGAAAGACCTGAATGATTATTTGGAGCGACTTGAAGAAGCGCGCCGTCGCGATCACCGTCGCATCGGACGTGAGATGAAAATTTTTGCGAATGCGCCAGAAGTGGGCGCTGGTTTTCCGCTTTGGTTGCCAAACGGGGCAAAAATCCGCAGAACGTTGGAGCGCTACATTGTTGATTTAGAAGAGAGCTTAGGCTATCACCATGTTTATACGCCTGTTTTAGCCAACGCCGATTTGTATCGGATTTCGGGACATTGGGATCATTATCAGGAAGACATGTTCCCGCCAATGGAGTTGGACAATGAACAGTTTGTGCTGCGACCAATGAACTGCCCGCATCATATGATGGTTTATAAACAAGACAAACACAGTTACCGCGATCTGCCGATTCGAATTGCCGAATTAGGAATGATGCACCGATATGAAGCGTCTGGGGCCGTGTCTGGGTTGCAACGGGTGCGAGCGATGACGTTAAATGACGCGCACATATTCTGTCGTCCAGATCAAATCCAAGAGGAATTTAGCCGCGCGGTTGAATTGATCGAACGGGCCTATAAAGATTTGAATATTACCGATTATTGGTTCCGATTATCGTATCGCGATCCAGAAGATAAAGAGAAATATGTGCAAAATGACGAGCTATGGGAACTGGCTCAAAAAATGTTGAAAGACGCGATGGATACGATGGGGTTACCGTATAAGGAAGTGGAAGGAGAAGCAGCTTTCTACGGTCCGAAATTGGACGTGCAGGTGAAGACAGCGATCGGTCATGATGAAACACTATCGACGGTTCAACTGGATTTCTTATTGCCAGAACGGTTTGAGCTCGAGTATATTGGCGAAGATGACCGCCCGCATCGTCCTGTTGTTATTCACCGTGGAATTTTATCAACGATGGAACGGTTAACCGCCTACTTAATTGAAGTGTATGAAGGGCGCTTCCCGGTTTGGTTGGCGCCGGCGCAAGTGAAAGTGTTGACGATCACGAGCGATGTTGATGCGTATGCCGCGGAAGTCGTTCAACAGTTAAAGCGTGTCGGGATTCGCGTTGAATTGGATGATCGGAATGAAAAAATTGGTTACAAGATTCGCCAAGCTCAGCTAGAAAAAGTTCCGTATATGGCCGTGATTGGTCGAGCGGAAGCGGAGAATGGTCAAGTTGCCGTTCGTAAGCGGGGCGAAGGGGATCAAGGAGCGTTAGCCACGCAGGATTTTGTGAATCAGGTTCTCGATGCTATCGACTCCAAACAGTAAAAAGCGCCATTTGGCGCTTTTTTTACTAGCAGCTTAGGAAAGCAGTCACTGAGTAGCGTCATCTTTTTCTTAGGGATTGGATTGTGGATTGAAGCATGTTTTACGCCTGATTTTGAGTTGAGTTGTAACATTTTTAGCGGGGAGGTTCCGATCGATTGGAACATTTAGATACAAAAAGGAAGATTGCGATCATGCTCTCCGTCATGTCTGTGATGCTGTTTGCCGCATTAAACATGACGATTGTCGGAACGTCTTTGCCTAAGATTATTGCGGACATCGGTGGAATGGAGTACTTTAACTGGGTTTTTATGATTTATATGCTGACCTCGAGCATTACCGCAATTCTAGTCGGAAAATTATCTGATATCTATGGCAGGAAAGTGTTCATCTTGATTGGAATCTGGGTTTTTATTGTGGGTCAGTTGTTATGCGGTTTCTCCACGTCAATCTTTCAACTAATTTTGTTTCGGGGACTGGCGGGATTCGGCGGGGGGATGATTATGTCCACTTCCTTTGCAACGGTAGGTGATTTGTTTTCCGCTCGAGAACGAGGACGTTGGCAAGGTTTTATGGGGAGTGTGTTTGGCTTGTCTAGCTTGTTTGGACCGACTCTTGGCGGATATATCGTCGATAACATGGATTGGTCCTGGGTGTTTTGGATTTTTCTCCCGGTGGGTTTGATTGCCTTTATTTTAATCTTCAAGCTGTATCCGAAAGCGGACAAAAAAGCGAAGGAAAAAATCGATTATTTCGGTTCAATCTTGTTGTCGATCTTAATCTTAAGTTTGTTGCTCGGCTTTAGCTGGGCGGGGACGGTCTACGCGTGGACTTCATGGCCGATTATTGGTTTGTTTAGCCTCACACTAATCTGCTTAGGCGGGTTTATTTATGTTCAAAATAAAGTGGAGAGCCCGGTTGTGCCGCTGCATTTGTTCAAAAATAGTGTAGTGTCCGTCTCTAACGTTGTCTTGTTTTTGTCTGGGATGGGAATGTTTGGGTTGATCATGTTTGTGCCATTTTATGTGCAGGGTGTGCTCGGTAAATCAGCGACGACATCGGGTTTGGTGGAAATGGTGATGACGCTGTCGATGGTGACGGTCAGCGCTGCTTCAGGTCAATGGATTACAAAAACAGGAAAATATAAAAATCTGGCTTTAATCGGATTTGTAATTATGGCGACAGGGATTTTTCTAAATGCAAGATTGACGCCGCAGGCGGATTTGATTGAGATCATTATAAACCTTGTAATTAGCGGAATTGGTTTAGGAATGACGATGCCAATTTTCACATTAACGGTTCAAAATGCGGTGGAACATAAATATCTTGGCGTCGTGACGGCGACGGGACAGTTGTTTAGACAAATTGGCGGAACGGTTGGAGTAGCGATCATGGGCTTCATTATGAGCTCAAAAATGGCTGAACGGTTACAAGGGAGTTCGCTCCCGCTACTGCCTGAGCAACATGCGCTTGGCGGCGAGGAATTGTTAAATCCGCAGTTGTTGATGAGTACCGAGGCGTTGCAAGGGATACATGCGGGACTTCCCGCTGACGCTCAACCCCATTTTGAGCAATTTATTGTCGTTTTACGGGAGGCGCTGAATCATTCGTTGACGCAAGTTTTTCTGTTCACAGGGGTGATCGTGATGCTCTCTTTTGTCGCTACTCTCTTGCTAAAAGAGATTCCGCTGCGGACTTCGAATGAAATGAAACCAGCGTTGGACCCTAATCAGGAGGAAGTTTCCTCCTGATTTAAAACGTGTCAAAGGGAGTTTCGCGGTGGACGTAGAGCTTACTAAATCGGTATAATAGAATTATTGTTATGTAGAGAGAAAGGGGCTTTTCAAGTTGTCCTATCTGCCGTCCAAAGATAAAAAAGAATCGTATGTTAGAGAGCTGTTTAATAATATATCAAAAGGGTACGATCGCACGAATCGAATGATGAGCCTTGGTCGCGATGAAAAGTGGCGGAGGACAGTTGTCAAACGCGCGCGTGTGAAACCCGGCCAGCATGTGTTGGATGTTTGTTGCGGCACAGCAAAACTATCGATGCAGTTGGCGATGGCGGTCGGCTCGCAAGGAAAAGTAACAGGCCTCGATTTTTCAGAAAAGATGATCGAAATTGGCTTGGAAAATATCGTTGATCACCCTCAACGGGGGCAGATTGAGTTGATGCAAGGCAATGCGATGGATTTGCCGTTTGAGGACGAGCAATTCGATGCGGTAACGGTTGCCTGGGGATTACGAAATGTGCCTGAATTGGAAGTCGCCTTGCGTGAGATGATCCGAGTCCTGAAGCCAGGCGGAAAGCTGGTCTCGTTAGACATGTCAAAACCGACCGCACCTGTCTTTAAACAAGCATATTGGGTATATTTCGAAAAGATCGTACCGATTATGGGCCAAGTCGGAGCTGGCAAGAGCGACGCGTATCGTTATTTCTATGAATCAGCGAAACATTTTCCTGATGCCCCTAAATTGACCCAGTTGTTTGCGGAAAATGGTTTGAGAGACGCAAGATATACGAATTTGATGGGTGGAACACTAGCGATTGTAGAGGGAAGAAAATAATAGTATTTGAAAAAAGGATAATATGAGCCGAGGTGGTTCGATGATTGCTTTATCACTTGGGGGATAAAGTTTAAATAGGCCGATGAATCGGCTTATTTTTTTGCAATTTTATGGTTATTAGTGACATTTGCCTAGTGATTTGAATACGCTGATTGGGGAGAGGGAGGAGATGACGAATGGGTAACAAAAACGCGCGAGCGGAGGAGTCCGTTTGTGTAGATGACATCGCCCAGGTTTGTGAGCAACTACGCGCTGAGATCAGAACGACGCAACGGGCGATGATTGATTTGATGTTGTATCTGGATACACATCCGCTCGATCACTCCGCTCGTCAACAATATACCGCTTGGCAATCTCATTGGGCGGGGTTAAAACAAAAATATGAACAATCTTGTGGACCATTGGGTTGGTATGGACCGCGTTGGTGGGAGCGGGCGTTAGGTTACGGATACGATCCGTTAGATGATTGTTTCGAAAATCGGCCTTAATCTATATAGAAAGGAGTTGGCAGCCTTGTGGATTTATGAAGCAAATCTATTGTGTGATGTGGAGGTTACTTATCCCGATCCGCGGCTAGCCCAGTTGTTGATGGCGCAATATGGGGGACCAAATGGGGCGATGGCCGCCGCGATGCAATATTTGAATCAACGTTTTACGATGGAAAACAAGCGAGTCCGACAATTGTTGGTCGATATCGGCACGGAAAAACTGGGTCACTTGGAAATGATCGGCGTCATGATCCGTAAGCTATTGAAGGGACTCTCACCGAAACAGGCACGCGAGTCGGGAATCGCCCAGCATTATGTCGAACATAGAAATGGACTTTTTTATGTAAATCCGAGCGGAAACACGTGGACCGCTGATTATCTGCAACATGTTGGCGAACCCATCGCCGACATCATGTCCAACCTCGCCCTCGAAGCGCGATCAAGAACCATTTACGAAAATCTTATTACGTTGACAGAAGATCCGTGTGTTCAAGACACGCTCCGCTTTTTACGTGAACGTAGCTTAGTCCATGCTGCCCGCTTCCAAGAAGCCCTCTTTATTTTGGGAGAAGGAACATAAATTAAGGCGCCTGATCGTGGAAATCACGGGAACTCGAGCTTGGCGCTCGAAAATTTTGAGCCAGGTCGTGAAATGTGGGCCGAGAGGACGAGGATTTGCGTTGGGTCGGAGCAAATCGGGGAAGTTTGAGTCCAAAGCTCGGAAATACCGCGCTAAATCGTGGAATTCGGGTAGGCAGGTGGAGCGGCCGATCTGAAGATCGCGCGCAGGTCACAAAAATGTACCGCTAGGTCCCAAAATTCGGTCCCAGATTCCAAAAAGTCGTGGTTAGGTTCCAAAATCGCAGCTCCTGCTCCCTTTGTCGGAATGATTTCAAATAAGAAGCCAAGCCGCGCAGCGCGGCGGGCGAGTACACGTAAAAAAGCAGGCGGAGGAAAATTCCTCGCCTGCTTTTGATATTTATTCGATGATTTCGACGGCTTCATCTAATAATTTTTGCGGGATGGTTACGCCAAAGCGCTCCGCCGCTTTTTTATTGATTGTGAGGCCAAGATTTTTTTGTGTTTCAATTGCCATCTCAGCAGGCTCTGCTTCCCCTTTTAAAATGCGGATCGCCATTTCGCCTGTTTGCTTGCCTAGTTCATAGTAGTCAAGTCCGTATGTGATCAAAGCTCCATTTTTAACGGATTCGGATTCTCCCGCAATGACGGGAACTTTCGCTTGTTCAGCGACCATCAACACGGATTCAATCGCGGCAACGACTTTATTATCAGTTGGCACATAGAATGCGTCTACTTTTGGCATAGATTCTGCCGCTTGTTTTACTTCCGAGCTGTTTGAGATCGTTCGTTCTACAATTTCAAAACCAAGTTCCTGCGCATATTCTTTCGCTAGATTCACTTGTAAAATCGAGTTGTCTTCCCCTGAGTTATAAATAATACCAACTGTCTTCGCATCAGGTACAATATCCTTTATAAGAGTCAACTGTTCCTTGATCGGATTCATGTCGGATGTTCCTGTCACGTTTGCTCCAGGCTTGTCCATTGATGCTACTAGCTTCGCGTCAACAGGATCAGTAACCGCTGTAATTAAGATCGGAATCTCCTGCGTTGCTTGCGCGGCCGATTGCGCGGATGGAGTAGCAATTGCCAAAATTAGATCCACCTTATCGCCAACTAACTGTTGGGCAATCGTTGTCGCGTTATTGATATCCCCTTGCGCGTTTTGATAGTTATACTTGACTTGCTCGTCTGTTTTGTATCCATTTTCGGCTAGGGCATCCATAAAGCCTTTTCTCGCCGCGTCTAAAGCAGCGTGCTCTTCAATTTGAATGACACCGACGTTAACTTGTTGTTCACCAGCTTGTTGATCTTGATCGCCTTGATCCGCATTGTCGGAAGGTTGGTTGGTCCCGCCGCATGCGGCTAAGGATAGCGCCAGCGTTGTCCCGATTAAGCCGAGCATCCACTTTTTTACTCTCTTTTTCATGTGAAGATCCTCCTCAATTCATTTCGCGTATTCAATAAATGCCAGCGCTTTATTTAGTGCTGCGCTAAAAAAGCATACTTATAAAGTATCAGAAAATTGAAATTTGCACAATGCTAAATTGATTTTTATCGAAGTTATTGTCAAATTGTGTCGATAAAAGGCGTCACACGCCCTTTGCATAGGGCTATAGTCTCTGGTGAAAGTTAAAGCGCGAAGCGTCGAGTTTCATGCTTCTAAAACGGTTCTGGTATAATGCCATAAGCAGGTGAAATAAAGGGAGTGAAATAGAGAATGCAAAGTGAATTGGGGCAGATGCTCAGCCGCGTTGAAATATTTCAATATTGTACCGAGGAAGAAATTGAACAAGTGGCGGATTTGTTGTTGCCGCGCGAAATTAAACGCAGGGAGATTTTATTTAATGAGGGAGACCCTTGCGAGGTGGTTTACTTTATTCAACAAGGCAGAGTGAAAGTATATAAGACGACGGAAGATGGACGTGAGCAAATTGTCAATTTGCTTGGAAAAGGAGATATATTTCCGCACGTCGGTTGGTATGGAGGCAGTAACTACCCGGCGACCGCGGAATCATTGGAAGACGGGCATTTTTATTTCATGTCAGTGGATAAGTTTGTAAGAGTGTTAGAGAATAATCCGCGTTTAACATTAAAGTTGTTGAAGGAATTCGATGAACAAATACGCGAGTTGCAACGGCGTTTATCCAACGTGTTGAGCGGGGACATGGCGGGCAAAATTTTGAACGTGTTGCACTCGTTAGCGAAGAGTAAGGGGCGGAAAACGGAAGATGGTTACCTGCTAGAAATTGATCTGACCCACCAAGATATTGCGAATATGGTCGGCACCAGCCGCGAAACAGCTAGTAGGGTAATTAGCCAGTTAAGAAAAGAAGGTAAGTTACTCTTAGAACATAAATCTTTGTTAGTAAAAGGGTAAGGGGCGCGTAGGCGGGATGCCATCGCGGCTTGGTTCGGGGCGGTTAGCGAGCTGGCCGTCCCCCGCTCTCATTTAACCCTGTCGCTCTGTAACGGTCCCATCTCCCGTTGCAGCGCGCGAATCGTCGTTTCTCCTTCTGCAGAGGTCGCAACTCCCGTTAGAGCGCTCGCCGACTGCTCTCATTTAACCCTGTCGCTCTGTAACGGTCCCATCTCCCGTTGCAGCGCGCGAATCGTCGTTTTTCCCTCTGTAGAGGTCGCAACTCCCGTTAGAGCGGCCCGCCGACTGCTCTCATTTAACCCTGTTGCTCTGTAACGGTCCCATCTCCCGTTGCAACGCCTGTTTCGCTGTTTTCCCCTCTGCAGAGGTCGCAACTCCCGTTAGAGCGCTCGCCGACTGCTCTCATTTAACCCTGTCGCTCTGTAACGGTCCCATCTCCCGTTGCAGCGCGCGAATCGTCGTTTTTCCCTCTGTAGAGGTCGCAACTCCCGTTAGAGGGCTCGCCGACTGCTCTCATTTAACCCTGTCGCTCTGTAACGGTCCCATCTCCCGCTGCAACGCCTGTTTCGCTGTTTTCCCCTCTGTAGAGGTCGCAACTCTCGTTAGAGCACTCGCCCTCCCCGCGCGCCTTTCCATCTCTCTTTCAACTCCATTGGTATGACGCAGTGGACAAGCGAATATAGATGAATGGAGGTGAACGTTGAGGGGGGAATCAGCTTGGACGGGCAATTTTGGCTCAGTTTTTTGAATATTATTATCATTGATCTCATTTTGAGTGGTGATAACGCCGTCGTCGTTGGGATGGCAAGTCGACGTTTGCCGCCGCCCGAAAGAAAAAAAGCGATTATGTGGGGGACGGTTGGCGCGGTAGGGCTGCGGATTCTGTTCACAGGGATTATTACATGGTTGCTCGGGATTCCTTATTTAAAATTGATCGGCGGCTTTTTATTAATTTGGGTTGCTCTTAAATTGTTAACCCAGCAGGAAGATGTCGCTCAGATAGAGGAAGGTCGCAATCTTTGGGAAGTGATTCGGATCATTGTAATTGCCGATGTGGTGATGAGTTTAGACAATGTGCTGGCGATCGGAAGCGCGGCGAAAGGGAATTTTGGACTCGTGATTTTTGGGCTAATGTTGAGCATTCCTTTGTTAATGTGGGGGAGCGCCGCGATTGCAAAGTGGATGAATGAATATCCGATCCTCGTCTATTTTGGTTCGGGGGTGTTAGTTTTTGTGGCCACATCGATGATGCTGGAAGAACCGCTTTTGATTTCGTATTTGGCGGGGTGGAAGTTACCTTACCTCGACACGCTGATTCCGATTATGGCGACAGGTTTAGCGCTGTTCATAGGAAAGTGGCGGCGAAACAGTTTATTCACCTTTCATCATGTAAAATAATGGATCATTCTTCGGGGCATACTGATAGGAGAATGTGTTTTTTGACCATCAGTGAGGTGTCCATCTAATGAAAGTACTCATACTTACCGAGTCGATCGCGGGAACGGGCCATTATCAAGCAGCAAAAAATGTGGCAAAAGGAATTGCGGCTGTCTATCCGCATGCGCAAATAGAAGTAGACCAATCGTTGACTCATGTTAATCCGTTTCTAGAACGGATGACGAGCAAGCTTTATATGGGAACGATTCAACATGCCGCAAAATTGTGGGGATGGGCTTATCAACGAGAACGTGAATGGAGTTTGTTGACGAAGCAAGCGCTTCGAAAATACATAGCGAGAAAATTGCAACCCTATCTGGAAGAGCGTGGTCCCGATGTCGTCGTTAGCACACATGCTTTTTGCTTAGGGGGACTTGCGGAATTAAAGAAAAAAACGTCAAAGCCGTTTCGACTCGGGGTTGCCTTAACCGATTATTCCGTCAATCCATTTTGGATTCATTCAGAAATTGATCATTATTTTGTAGGAGCGATGGAATTAAAAAGTCGGTTGATCGATCAGTATGGCGTCTCTGAAAAAAACATTTTTGTTACGGGTATCCCGATCGATCCCTGTTATAGTCAACGACTGGACCCGATTCAAGCGCGCGTAAAATTAAATTTGCAGGGAGATCTGCCCCTTTGTCTGGTGATGGGCGGTGGACTCGGATTAGTTCCTTTCATTGAGATTTTAAAAGGACTGGCTGAGATGGACCAAAAAGTGAAAGTCTGTGTCATTACGGGAACAAACACGAAGGCAAAAGAACAGTTGGAACGGTGGTTGGAAAAAACGTCTTATCCGCATCCTGTCTATGTAAAAGAATACGTCTCCAATATGGATGAGTGGATGAGCGCTGCTGATTTATTAATTGGCAAGCCGGGCGGACTAACGGTATCTGAAGCGCTTGCTTGCGGCTTACCGCTGCTCATTTATAAGCCAATCCCCGGTCAGGAAGAAAGAAATAGTCAATTTTTAATGGACAGTCAATTGGCTCTAAGGGTGAAAAGTCAAGCCGAATTACCTCAACTGGTTGATCGCTTTCTCGCGGATCAACAGGGAGCAAGGTTGCTTAAACAACAAATTGCCAAGTACTCAATGCCAGATGCAGCTTACCAAGTGGGTAAGATTCTTTGTGGACCAGTGGAATAATTTAACATAGGCCTTCTGCGCATGATAAAACCTCTTTTGAGAAACTATATGATTACACCACTCAAGGAGGTGAAACACACATGCCAAACAACAACAACTCTAACCAACTGGTAGCGCCAGGCGCTGCTCAAGCTCTTGATCAAATGAAATATGAAATTGCTCAAGAATTTGGCGTTGAACTTGGAGCTGATCAAACTTCTCGCGTAAACGGTTCTGTGGGCGGTGAGATTACAAAGCGTCTTGTTCAATTCGCTGAACAACAATTAGCTGGTTTCCGTCAATAATAATGGAATACAACTTCCTTCATTGGATGAAAGGAAGCGAACAGGACAACCTTTGGGTTGTCCTGTTTTAATGTAGCCGTAGGCGCAGTTTGGCCCAACAAATCTGACGAAGATTCGCCGCTCTATAAGGTCTTATGATGACTTGTTGCGAATTGCTTTCATCGCCTGTTCTGGACCGAGCAAGCCAATCATTTCCAACAATTCTTTGTTGTTGAGCTGCTTTTTCTTCCCTTTTTCCATCAATTCCATTAATCTGTTTTGGTCGCTCATGGACGCCACCTCCCACTCTTAGTCTCTCCCTTTTTTAATTGAAACATGAAATAAATTACCATTTGTTCTGTCTCCTATTCATTCGACTAATCGAAGCTGGGCTCGTTCATACTAGTAAGGAGGTGGATAACATGATTTGGTTCGGATTAGCTTTGCTTGCTCTTATCGCAATCGTTTTTTTTACATCGGTAAGGATCAACTTTGAATACATCCGAAAGGCTGAAGATGACCGCATTCGCATTCGAATCGAAATTTGGGGCCTCATCAAATTAAAGTACGAAATTCCTACATTGGAATTGCAAATGTTGTTTAAGGGCGTCGGTATCAAACATAAAACAGGCGTGGCGGTAAAGCAGGAACCCGTCAAAAAGAAAAAGTTTCGACTCACGCCAAATGAGGTTCAGAACTACTATCGGAAGATTTATAAGATAAAGGATCGAATGCGTGATTTTAACGCAGTGGTGAAAGTGATGAGCAAGCAGATAAAATGTGATCGTTTGGAATGGTACAGCAAAGTAGGCGTTGGGGATGCGGCGATGACGGGGATGGTGACAGGTGGGGTCTGGGGGATTAAATCAATTGTGATCGGTCTCATCTCACGGTATACAACGCTGCAAACGGAGCCGAAAATGAATGTCATTGCCGCCTTTCAAGGAAGCGATATTAATACAGAATTACATTGCATACTCAGATTTCGAATCGGGAATATTATAATTGCAGGCACCCGAATTTTGTTTAAAATTATAAAGGGGCGTGAAGGATTATGGCAGAGCATCCTATTCAGGGCTTAATGCAAACAGCAATGGAAAACTTAAAAGAGATGGTAGATGTCAATACAATTGTCGGGGATCCCGTCGAAACGCCGGATGGAAGCATTATCCTTCCTATTTCCAAAGTAGGATTTGGTTTTGCCTCTGGAGGGTCTGATTTTGAGGTGGAAAAAGAGTCGAAAATCGGCGAGGATGTTAATCCTTTTGGCGGTGGAGCGGGTGGCGGTGTGTCAATTACGCCTGTTGCTTTCCTCGTCGTTGGTAAAAATGGCGTAAAGACGATTCCATTGGAAGGACATAATCAGATGGTCGACAAGATCATGGATTATATTCCGCAGGTGATCGATAAATTTAGCGCGAACAAAAAAGCGATTAAAAATCAAGGGGAAGATCCGTTTGATCTTCAGTAAAAGTGAAGTTTCGCTATTCGAGACAAAAAAGAGGGAGCTTAACCAATTTATTTGGTTAGCTCCCACTTTTTTTGTTTTCTTTTTATGTTATAAATGAGGTTTTAATTCGATTAACAAGTCGCCTGTTTCGATCGTGTTCCCGTTTTTAACGTGAATCGCTGCCACCACTGCGTTAAATGGAGCTTGGATCGTAGTTTCCATTTTCATCGCTTCCGTAACAATTAGATGTTCTCCTTTTTTCACTTCTTCTCCCGCTTCGACCATAACTTTAATCACTTTGCCTGGCATCGTCGCCCCGATTTCTTCTGGATGCTGCGGGTCCGCTTTACGTTTGACGACGGTGGTGACTTGCGCGGCTTGATCGCGAATCATAATTTCACGCGGCTGTCCGTTAAGTTCAAAATAAACCGTCCGATTTCCTTCCGCGTTCGGCTCTCCGATGGAAATTAACTTCACGATTAATGTTTTGCCCAGTTCAATCTCTACCGCAATCTCTTCCCCGAGGCGTAGGCCGTAAAAGAAACTTGGCGTGTCTAATCCAGCAAGACTGCCAAAACGCTCCGCTTGCGCCTCCTTGTCTAAAAAGACTTGGGGATAGAGCGTATAGGAGATGATCTCAAAGTCTGAAATCGGGCGATCCAGCTTTTCTTCAAGCTCGGCGCGCGTTTGCTCAAAATCAACAGGAGGGAGCAACTGGCCAGGTCGACAGGTAAACTGCTCTCTTCCTTTTAAGATGATGCTGCGCAATTGTTCGGGAAACCCGCCGGGTGGTTCTCCAATGAAACCTTGGAAAAACTGAACAACCGATTCTGGAAAATCGAGGCGTTCTCCACTCTCATAAATATCTTGCTCTGTTAGATCGTTTTGGACCATAAATAAAGTCATATCACCAACAATTTTGGAAGAAGGGGTGACTTTCACGATATCGCCAAACATTTGGTTCACTTGTCGGTAAGTCGTTTTGACATCATCCCACCGTTCGCCCAGCCCAACCGCCTTGGCTTGTTGGTGGAGGTTCGTATATTGCCCGCCTGGCATCTCATGCAAATAAACATCCGCCGTCGGGGCTTTCATCCCGCTTTCAAAACCCGTATAGAACTGCCTCACATCTTCCCAATAATCCGATAGCTTTTGCAGATCGGTCTCGGAAAGTTTTGTTTCCCTTGGTTGTCCATTTAACGTCGTCACTAAGCCATTCAAGCTCGGTTGCGAGGTTAAACCAGACATGGAGCTAATGGCCGCATCGACGATATCGACGCCCGCTTCATAAGCTTTCAATAAGGAGGCGAGTCCGTTTCCGCTTGAATCGTGGGTGTGCAAGTGAATTGGAATGCCAACTTCTTGTTTTAACGTATGAATCAATTTGTAAGCCGCAAACGGTTTTAAAAGCCCCGCCATGTCTTTAATACACAAAATATGCGCGCCCGTCTGTTCAAGTTCTTTCGCTAAATCAACATAATATTGTAGGGAGTATTTGTCGCGGTTTGGATCGAGAATATCCCCCGTATAACAAATCGAGGCTTCCGCAATTTTACCCGTTTGCAGGACCGTGTCGATCGATACCCTCATTCCGTCTATCCCGTTTAGCGGATCGAAAATACGGAAGACGTCAATCCCAGCTTGGGCGGATAGTTCTATAAAGCGACGGATCACATTATCCGGATAATTTGAATAGCCAACCGCATTTGAGCCGCGCAATAACATTTGGAACAACAAATTGGGGATTTGCTCCCTTAACTTTTCCAATCGTTCCCAAGGGTCTTCATTTAAAAAACGCATTGCCGTATCAAAAGTAGCCCCGCCCCACATTTCCAGAGAGAAGAAATTCGCTCCGAGTTTACCTGTTGCCTCAGCGATTGTCAGTAAATCGCGCGAGCGGACGCGTGTCGCAAAGAGGGACTGGTGGGCATCGCGAAAGGTTGTGTCTGTTATTAACAACCGATCTTGCTCGCGGATCCAGTCGATCAATGCATTCACTCCGCGTTCATCCAAAATTTGCTTTGCTCCGTTTGGAAACGGTTGGTTCACACTGACTTTTGGGATACGCGGTTGAGGAAATACAGGCTTTCGTTCCTTCAGAATTCCCGGGTGCCCATTCACTGTTGTCTCTCCAATATAGGTTAGTAGTTTTGTGCCGCGATCTTGTCTCTTTACAAATTCGAACAATTCTGGTTTGGTGTCAATGAAGGAAGTATCATATTCCCCGCTCAAAAAATCGGGGTGCTGCATTACATTTTCTAAAAAGGGGATGTTCGTTTTTACGCCGCGAATTCTAAACTCTTGCAAGGTCCGATTCATTTTATTGGCGGCTTGCTCGTAACTCATCGCCCAGGCTGAAACTTTGACTAATAGTGAATCGTAGTGGGGGGTAATGACTGCCCCTGTAAACCCTGTTCCGCCATCTAAGCGAATACCAAATCCGCCGCTTGAACGGTATGCAAGCAAACGACCCGTTTCTGGGGCAAAGTCTCGCTCAGGGTCTTCCGTCGTGACGCGACACTGAATTGCATAGCCGCGCGGGGAAATTTGAGCTTGGTCTTGAATGCCAATTTCCGGATCGGCGAGGGCATACCCTTCCGCAATGCGAAGTTGCGATTGAACGATGTCGACCCCTGTAATTAATTCGGTAATCGTATGTTCCACCTGAATGCGAGGGTTCACTTCGATAAAGTAAAACTGATGATCAGGCGTTACCAAAAACTCAACCGTCCCCGCATTGATATAGCCAGCCGCGCTCATTAGTTGCAACGCCGCTTGGTTTATTTGATTGCGTAAATCGGATGGCAAAGAGACGCTCGGCGCCACTTCGACCACTTTTTGATGTCGGCGTTGGATGGAACAGTCTCGTTCGAAAAGATGCGCGACGTGTCCATATTGATCCGCCAAAATTTGAACTTCAATATGTTTTGGATTTTCTAAATATTTTTCAATATACACTTGGGGGTTACCGAAAGCAGAGGCAGCTTCAGATCGGGCTCGCGTCAACGCTTCTTGCAATTCATCTTGCGATCTCACAATTCGCATTCCGCGTCCTCCTCCGCCCGCAGACGCTTTTACAATGATCGGGTAACCGTGTTCATTCGCAAATAACATCGCTTCTTGCAGTGTTTCAACGGGTTTTGGCGTTCCTGGAATGATCGGAATCCCCGCCGAAATGGCCATTGCTCTCGCGTCCACTTTGTCCCCAAACGTTTGAATGTGGCTCGCTTTGGGACCGATAAACACGATGTTCTCCTGTTCACAACGCAACGCGAATTCCGCATTCTCCGCCAGAAAACCATAGCCGGGATGGATTGCGTCCACATCGTGTCGTTTGGCAACTTCAATGATCGCTTCGATATCGAGGTATGCTTCAATGGGACCTTTTCCTTCGCCGATCATATACGCTTCATCCGCCTTGAAACGATGTAACGAAATGTGATCTTGTTCAGCGTAAACAGCAACCGTTCGAATGCCAAGTTCGGTACAAGCTCGAAAGATCCGAATCGCTATTTCGCTGCGATTGGCTACTAAAACTTTATTGAATTTTCTTATTCGTTTCATCAGTCGCCACTCCTCACTACTCGTTGTAATGATTAATCATGATAAGTATATCATGCGCATGTTGCTGAAAAATTTCCCTTGAGGTATACGATGTGTCAATCCGGTGAAGAATGTGTCGAGAGGTGATAGAATTGCTCTTGATCGATCGCAAACCAACTGACATCTGGAAATTACTGATTCCTCGCAAAAACATCCTGCTCGCGGAGGGTCAAGGTTTTGAAGATCTCATTTTTTATTATCGAGACAACCTTTATTTTGTTCATGAAGATGGGGCTGTCGTTGGGATGAAAAGACCACGCGAGGTTGAAAAAATAGCCCCCGATGAGTTATGGGAACTTTTATTTTATGCTAAGGATACGTTCGATTACGACGATCAAGGTCTGTTCTCGATCGGTTCAATCTTGTTAGAGATGGGTTATCTTACAGAAGTCCAACAAAACCAACGAAAAAGCTACCGAGTGGAATTGGTTGATATGTTAGATTCAAGTCGCGTCCGTTCGTTTGAATTGCAAAGTGTTTCATTTCAATATGCGTTATATCGCGCTTTGCTTGAATGCCACCTTTTAGACCTGGATGGCGGGGAAAGTGTGGAATATGAAGTGTTACAAATAGTGGAAATCAGTCAACCGCTCCAACAGATGCATACATAATGAAACACGGTCGGGGCGAACTCGGATTGTGCTGGGCGATGGGGGTCGGGCGCGCGCGATAAATAGATAACGATATAAATCTCCTACTTTAGAAGTAACAGGCTGTATCTTCTAGAGTAGGGGATTTTTCATTTCGGTCTATAAAAATGAAGTTATTCGCCCGCCATTTCCAGGCGTGTACTCCTCCGCCTGGCTCTCCGCCCCGCCGAGAAGGAAAATCATTCTGTCTAGCGAATAGGAGTTGAAGGAGATACAACGATAGTTAGGGCGCTTTTTGAAAATGGAACAGGGGGCTTTTAAAAATGAACAACCCTACGCTGATTTATCAAATAACCGAGGAAGATGAAGGAAATACGATGAAACATTTTCTTCGAAAGAAGAAGGGGCTGTCTCGTAAATTGCTGTCGCGTATGAAAAATGGGCAATCCATTTTTTTAAACGATCAGTTTACCTATTTGGACCATCCTTTAAAAGCGGGGGATACGATCCGACTCGTCATGCCAGAAGAAGAATCGGAAAATATAATCCCACAAAATTTGCCGATTCAAATTGAATACGAAGATGAAGATGTGATGGTTTTGAACAAACCCTTTGACCAGTGTGTTCACCCGACACTGCTCCATCCCGATGGGACGCTAGCGAACGGAGTCGTTCATTATTGGCGCGAGCAAGGTTTTAACCGAAAGTTTCGGGCGGTCAATCGGCTTGATCGCGATACTTCCGGATTACTGATCGTCGCCAAAAACCAATTTGCGCATCAACAACTTGCGATCGCCCAAAGTAACCAGCAAATTGAACGGTTTTATGAAGCTTTTACACACGGAATAATGGAAAAAGAGGCGGGAACAATCGCGGCGCCGATCGGAAGAAAGTCAGAATCGATCATTCGACGAGAGGTTCGCGCTGACGGACAGGAAGCGGTGACACATTATCGTTTATTAGAACGATTTGAAAATGCGAGTCATGTTCAATTGCAGCTGGAAACTGGAAGAACACACCAAATACGGGTGCATTTGAGTTTTATTGGACATCCATTAATTGGAGATGACCTGTACGGAGGAGAGAGGGATCTTTTGGAAAGACAAGCGTTGCATGCGCGTCATATTTCATTTCCGCATCCGCGCGCAGGCGATCAACTAAGCTTTTCTTCACAGTTGCCGCCAGACCTTGATCAATTGCTAAAAAAATTAAGAAAATGACATACTTTAACGCCTAAAAGTCACAAAGCGGTGAACCCTAAAAACTTGCGCTTAAACTATTATAGAGGATATATTATAATAATGTTTAGTGTCGTAAAAAGAATGAGGGGGAGACAATATGGGTACAGCCATGCTCGGATCACTTGAATCAGGCTTCATCTTCGCCCTGATGGCGCTTGGTGTTTACCTGACTTTTAGAATACTTGATTTTCCTGACCTAACGGTCGATGGGAGCTTCACAACAGGTGGTTCGGTTGCGGCGGTTTTAATTGTGAGCGGATACCCGCCATTGATCGCAACCGCGCTTGCGGTCGTCGCAGGCTTCTTTTTTGGGGCGATCACAGGGGTTTTGCATACGAAAGGAAAAATCAATGCCTTACTATCGGGGATTTTATCGATGATCGCTCTTTATTCCATTAATCTACGGATCATGGGGAAAGCGAATATTGGGCTGTTGGGCCAGGAGACGCTCATCTCACAGATTAGCGCTTGGACAGGCTCTATGAAATACTCGATTTTAATCGTAGTTGCGATCCTGGCAATTATCGTCAAAGTGGCGCTCGATTGGTTTTTGCGCACGGAAATTGGGATGGCGTTGCGCGCAACGGGAGATAATCCGCGAATGATTCGCAGTTTCTCGGCGAATACGGACAACACGATCATTATTGGCCTTGCCCTTTCCAATGGCCTTGTCGCCCTTTCAGGCGCGTTGATGGCTCAATATCAAGGGTTCTCTGACGTATCGATGGGAATCGGGATGATCATTATCGGGCTTGCTTCGGTTATCATCGGGGAAGCGATCTTCGGTAGTCGTTCCATTTGGAGAGCAACCTTCGCCGTCGTCGGCGGGGCGGTTATTTATCGTTTAGTTGTCGCCGCGGCTCTACGCTTTAAATTTGTTGAAGCATCGGATATGAAATTGATCACCGCGTTAATTGTCATTGCGGCTTTGATCGCTCCGAAGATGATTAACAATATGAAGGAAAAGAAACGGAAAGCAGCGAGAAGGAAACAGATGATCAAAGCGAACGCTTCTTTAGGAGGCGAGAAAAATGCTGAAGCTTAATAGGGTTAACAAAATATTTAACGAGGGTACAGCTGATGAAAAAATAGCATTGGAGGATGTCAACCTTGAATTAAAGCAAGGGGACTTTGTGACGATTATCGGCAGTAACGGAGCGGGTAAATCAACGCTAATGAACATCATTTCCGGCGTGTTGTTCCCTGATGAGGGACGCGTTGAAATCGGTGGGTCTGTTGTGAATCAGTTGAAGGAACACCAACGGGCTCCGTTGATCGGTCGAGTGTTTCAGGACCCGATGGCAGGAACGGCGCCAACGATGACGATTGAGGAAAACTTAGCGATGGCTTATTCTAGAAATCGACCGCGCAAGTTGCGCAAGGGCGTCACGAAAGCGCGACGGGACATGTTCCAAGAGTATTTAGAGACGCTTCATTTAGGGCTGGAAAATCGGTTAACAGCAAAGGTCGGTCTGCTGTCTGGCGGCGAGCGGCAAGCGCTCAGCCTATTGATGGCAACTTTTACCCAACCGAAAGTGCTACTGCTTGATGAGCATACCGCTGCCCTTGATCCGGCGCGGGCATCATTGATTACACAGCTCACGAAAAGAATTGTAGCTGATTCTGGTTTGACGACGTTGATGGTGACGCATAATATGCAACAAGCCATTGATTTAGGCAACCGTTTAATTATGATGGACAAAGGGATGATCATTTTAGACGTGCCGCCTGAGCAAAAGGGTTCACTTACAATTGAAAGATTATTGAAGGAATTCGAGCGTTTACGTGGCGAGAAATTCGCTAGCGATCGAGCGGTATTGGGATAATTCTTTTTTTAGGGGAGAAGACCTTACGAGAGAATAACAATTTAAAAAGGGGAGGTTCACGATGAGGAAACGTGATGATGAAAAGCGCGCAATTGATGCGGAATGGACCCCTCTAGATGATGAAAAAGAGCAAGCGTCTGGACAACAAGATAGAACGGAAGACCGCTCCGCTGATTGGCGAGATCAAGTGATATTGGAAAATGAGCATCGCCGTTTTTATGATCGGTTAAGAGCAAAAATTGAGGATTTTATTCATAAGCAAGGGCAGGGGCGGATTGATGGCGCCACACAATATATTTTGCTTGCTCCTGATTTGTTTGTCCTCTTTGCGCGGTTGATGCAAGATCGACGTGTCCCCGCTAAAACAAAGGCAATTGCGGGCGCGGTTGTAGCTTATTTCATCTCTCCTCTTGATATCATTCCTGAACTCGTATTTGGCCCATTAGGCTACCTAGACGATATTGTATTGGCCGTGTACGCGCTCAACCGAATTTTACAGCAAGTTGACCGTTCGATTATTCTTGAACATTGGAATGGGGAGGAAAACCTATTTGATGTTGTGCGGGAAGTCTTGATGAAAGCGGAAGATTTGGTGGGAAGACGCGTGTTTGCCGCAATTAAACGAAGATTCAAAAGATAAAAAAGAGCTGTCATTATGACAGCTCTTTTTTTATACGGAAACAGCAACGGGAAGCACTTCTTTAATGACAGCAATCTCATCACAAGCGGGGAATTTTGAGCAATTTATGCAATCTTTCCATACTTTATGTGGTAGAGTCTCTTTATCAACGATCCGAAATCCGCATCGGTTAAAGAATTTTTCCTCATAAGTGAGAGCCATCACGCGGCGAATATGCAGTTGACGGGCTTGTTCGCAAAGGTGTTCCACAAGCATTTTACCAAGTCCTTTCCCCGCATAGTCTGGACCGATCACAAGCGAACGAATCTCTGCTAAATCTTCCCACAAAATGTGTAAACCGCCTACACCCGCGACACGCTCAGGGTGGTCAGGATCTTCCACAACGCTAAAACAAGTTAAATTTTCACACAAGGAAAGTTTCGAACGAGGCAACATCAGGCCCTTTTCCGCGTACATGTTAATCAGCTCAACCATCGCATCGAGATCTTTTATTGTCGCTTGACGAATTTTCATTTTTATTTCCCCCACACAAACGAATAATTATTCCTATCCTTTATATAAATATACACAATGTCAGGGTCGTTTGTCTACTCCTTTAATCGACTTAAATTGCCCGATTTTGCCGAAAGCTGTCGATTAAAGTTTGTGTCTAGTTACTAATATATATGCTATTATAAAGACTGTAAATCCATTTCATTTCCTATTCTTCTCCCCGAGTTCCTTGACGCCCTGGCAATCCCAGTGGGTCTAAGGGATCGGGGAGTTTTTTTGTCTTCTGACTAATACCAGAATGTACGGTTAAAGATAGTTAAAAACGACCTGGATGTGACCAAAAACGTGACCAGTGTGACCAAATGTGTGACCAAACTTTTGAGTTACCTTATCGGTGTTGGACTGTCAATTTTTAAAATACTGCGATTATTTATATCGGTTTGGATTATTTAATTATACCAGTTAATTAACAACACAATTAAAATTAATTTTCACTTTACTTCACATCTATAGAGGGGGGATTTTTAAATTGGATAAAGATTGGGGATGAAGAGGTTTTTGAAGAGAAAATTAAATTGATCCCCGAATCGATTTAAGATTATGAATATTTCAGCGCTTTTCTCCTAAAAGACACGTGCGTCTCGAATTGGGTGGTGGCCGATATGTCCCCTGTCGTCCTTTTTTTAGCCGTAATAAAACACCCTAAATATTTCTAATTTTGGGGTGTGGTTCAAAACTTAAACTATAAGGGGGCATACTACTCTAACGTATCTATATAATTTAAAAACATGTTCTTTGATAAGGTTTTTTTCATCCTCAGATAATTCTTTTCCGGGTCCGGGTGATTCGGGTGGTTGATCCGCAGCAAGAGTAGTCACAGGTTCAAATTCCATTTCTTCTTTCGTATCGGAATAGTTTGTACTATCCCTAAATACATCATATTTAATAGAACTGTTTATGTAGGTCCCATCGTTATTATAATAATCAGCTACTTCATATAGTTTTGTGGTTTTCCCGCTTCTTGAAGAGGTTTCGTAACGCAATATCGAATTGACCTTTCTATAACCTTCTATTTCCATGAGACCTTCGCTATTGGGAGTATCCCCGAGGTAATCCATAGTAAATACTTCAATATGCTCGATGACTTGTACGCTTTCAGATGACGAACACCCCATCAAAAGTAAAGTAAGTAAACTAAATATAAAAATGTTTTTCATGATACCTCCTCGTATATTCTCATTACTAATACTGCTCTATTATACAGATTAATCCTGGTAGCTTTGTGTCAAAAAAACTGAAAAGAGCATGTTTTAAGGCCCCTCACTTCCCTTCTGAGCGGATTTTATACGGAAAGAGTATATACAAAAACGATTATCTGATATGATTTCCTTAAATAAACAAATAGAAGAGGGCCTGCGGTTTTCTGTGGTGTTGAATCGTAAGTGTATCCGATCCACAAACAAATGTTTAGAGGTGGGTATGGATTCATGGCTATCTTAGCGGGGATTGCATTTTACATTACTTTTTTATCTATTTTTGAATTAAAGAGTGGAGTTGAATCCGCAGGATACTTTTATTCAATATTAACTGATTAAATATCGTTTGTATTAAACTTGCATATATGGTGAGATAAGGCCAATTTTTTGACGCCGAACCTAGGGAACCTAATAAATCTAAAGATAAAGAGATAGTAGTAGCGCGCGCAAGGCGCGGATCCATCCTATCCAATTGTAAACTACCCTTTTGTCATTACCGAAAAGCTGTCCGAATTTAATCTTAAACCCAACCCAGCCACCTTAAAACGCTGGCTGTCTTTAGCGAACGAAGAAACGATCTTACAAGTCATGAACGAGAGTGTTGCAAGAAAAAGTATACGCAATCGGATTGCCTGGATCACAGGCGTATTGCAACAAGGATATGTTCAAGCGGATCAAACGAAAGCAAAACCGAAGAGTTATCCAAAAAAACAAATAAAACAGGATCGCGTCCCCCTTGGATCGGGGCCCAGAAACAGCGTGGTCAGTATCCCGTGGAAGAATTAACCGAAGAACAAAAGCAAGAAGCTGCGGAATGACTGGCCGCTTTGGATGCACTTGCGTACAATGACGATAAAATTAGGATTGCATAAGTAATTAGTGATGGTTTGATGAATTAGATACCTAATTTTGAACATACAGAGTTATAAGGGTTCAAAGAAAGGGGTGTGGGTTTTGGATATCGTTATTGGAGTTATATTGGCGGGATTATATTTAATTTTTCATTCTGCGGAACTTTGGTTTTCCCCCAGTAATGGAGGCGTGTTTAAGGGATTTAAAAAGAGGTTAGCCTTTGCTCTGCCTCTGTGTGTTACCTCTTTTGGAGTATGGTATTTTTTCTTTTCTTAAATGAATTTTAAAAATGTATAATCTTTGCATATAGGGTGGCAAAAGGCCGATTTTGCATCAACTTAATTTTTTTCAAAGAAATAACATTAGAATAAATGATGTTGAAAAGGAGAGTGAAACAGTATGGATCTCAATATACAGTGGGTGCTTTCTCAGCTTATTTCTTTTTTTATTCTACTAGCTATTGTCGTAGGGATTTCATGTTTTCTTATAATCCCGTTTTTCCAAAGCCGTAAAAACAAACGTGCAACAGAGTACGAAGCATTAGAACAACGTGTGCAGCAGCTGGAAGAAGAGTTGCAAAAGTAAAGTTCATTTGTATAGTTCTTGCATACAGGGAGACATAAGGTGGATTTTGTCTGGCTTGTTAAAGACGGCCCTAGAGCCGATTCTCTTGATTTCCAAGGGATTCAACCGTCTATTCGATGAGTTTGTTCATGCAGGATTTCATACATCGCCCTTTTCGGGGTGAAAACCGTCTTTATCGGCTTTTTTGAGCGCATCGGGGAGGCACAAACGGATTGGGCTCGAGTCGGAGGGTTATTAACACTGCCCGTCATGTGATTTGAGGGCCCCCTCTTCCCTTCTGAGTGGTTTTTATGCGGAAAGGGTATAAGACATGGGACAAACCTTGAAAAGGTCTCCTGCGTCCTTCTGAGTCGTTAGCACGCGGATGATTCGAGGGGGAATCCGATTAATTAAGCGGTTGTATCTTTTTTCTAGAAAAAGAACCAGGGATATTTCAACAGAGATTCCGATATCATTTTTTTAAAAAGAGGAGGGAGTTTTCGGAATGCTTAAGACTTGGAAAGGGAGAAAACAGCCATTTTTGGCACTGGATATTTTGTTGACCATTGTAATTACTCTTACCATTCTTTTTACGTTTTTTACCCCGCTACCTTTACTTCCTTTGGTGTGGGGTTTAATGGGCTTATCATTTTTGAATCAAGGAATAGAGATGTTTGTTACAAACCAACGGAGGTATTTTGTTTTAACACTATCAGCGTCGGTATTTTTCATTGCCGTATCCGTTTACCAATATTTCGGATCTGTTTAAACGTTTTTCAAAACGGAACTGGTCGAAATGCCTTTTCCTTTCGACCAGTTTATTTGGTATACCTACATACGATTGATGACTCTGTTTTTAGTGGAATTGTTCGTCTGCTCTATAGCTCCCTTCTCTCCATTGGCTAATAATGAGCGGAAAACGGGGCTGATCTCGGTAACGGTGTTACTGTGTTACTCAGTAACGCAGTAACTACGGTGGGGGAAAGGCGAGTTTTCACGAACATTGCTTGTCCAAGATATTTAAAATATTAAGGGGGGGATATAACGTGTTTAAATTAAGATGGGTGTTAGCAATAATTGCGGCAATCGCTATGTTATCAGGCTGTTCAACTAAAACTCCTATAACACCAATGGCGCTTCTGTATGATAACTCGGATGCTGGAGCGACCGATGGACATTACGTTTCAACTGAATTTGCTACACCATCAAGCAATTCCAATAACATAAATGTTTGGTTTGACAATAAAGGGGCTTCTAGTGTTACAGTAACGTTTCAGAAAAAAGGGTTCTTTGGAACATGGTCAAATGTTGGTTCTTTTGCAGTGAATGCGGGTAAAGCTGACTTTAGACAAATGGCGGGTGCAAGTGGAACCACTTACAGAATTAAAGTGGATTCGTCAATTGGTTCTCCAATAAAAGGTCATCTGAAGGCTAACCAACTTTAATTTAATTTTCTTTCCAATAGCGTGACATAACCGTTATTTTGTATGCGATTTAAACCGCGACAGGGTATAGCGTAGAGAGGGCCTTCCCTTGGATTTGTAATCCAAGAAATAGCTTTAAGAAAGTTAGGATTCAGGTTCAATAATTTGATATAATTATTTTAACTTTGAAAATATCTTAAGGGAGGTGAGTAAAAATGTTTTTGGAACTTATAAATAATGCATTTATTGACTCTTCTTTTTATTTATATTTAGGTACAATTTTGATTACATTTGGTGTTTATTATCAATTAAATAATATTTTCATTGAGAGTGATTATTTATTTTACAATAAACATCAAAACACTAAGGTTAATTTTAGCCATATGGAGACATTTGTCATTAATGAATCCATTGTAATTTGGCTTATCATAACATTTAAAAGAATAGATGAAAAAGATGATAAAGAAGACAATTCCTCCTCTTATTTTAAGAATTTGTTTAAAATAAGAGGAGGACAACTATGGAAAGAAACATTTTGTTTATAACCCTTAAAAAATATCAACTTTTAATTTTATTGCTACTATCTTTGTTCTTACTTGGGGGGTGTGGAAACAACTTCACACCTATTGATAGTTCATCGACGGGTTTCTTTGATCATTATTTTGTATATCCTTTTTCTCTTCTGATTAAAAAAGTTGCCTTTTGGTTTCAAGGTAATTATGGAATTGCTATTGTTCTCATTACAATAAGCATTCGCTTTGTGTTAATGCCTTTTTTGATCCGACAATCAAGGAGTAGTAAGGAATCACAAGATAAAATGGCAATCCTAAGGCCTGAGATCGATTTAATTCAGGAGAAATATAAAGGTAAGAAAAGTACAGAAGATCAGCTAAGTATGCAAAGAGAACTAAGTGATCTTTATAAAAAACACGATTTTAATCCAGTTAAAATGGCTACAGGATGTTTGCCACTAATTATACAGACACCTTTTCTTATAGGTTTTTATTATGCTATTAGACGAACTCCAGAAATAGCCGAACAGTCTTTTCTTTGGTTCAATCTAGGAGAAACAGATATTTTATTTGTTGTTTTGGCCGCAATTATTTACTATATCCAAGCAAGAGTTGGTCTGATCGGCTTGGAAGAAATCCAGCGTAAGCAAATGGCTATCATGGGCTTAATATCTCCGATTATGATTGGTGTTATTTCTCTGAATGTTCCAGCAGCACTGCCTTTATATTGGGCTGTAGGTGGATTATTTATGATTGTGCAGACACTTATTATAAAAAAGTATGTGTATTAAAAGATAATAGAGTAGCTAAAAGCTACTCTATTTTTATTTTTCATCGTCAAAAACAGCTTAAGTTCTTTATCTTTGGATGTTTTCGTATGGGGCCCTATCACTTGAAATTACTTGTAAATGCCGCCCGCGGGATTCAATGGCGCGTATGTACACGATTTTTTTCATGGTGGTCGATTTCAAAAAGGATGCGGTACGCCCCCACTCGTAGTCGGTAGAGTCTCGCATAGCCTTTCATCGATCGAATATCGCCGATCGGGGGACTTGAAGAAGACCTCTTAATCCTAATGCGATGCGTTCTTGAATGGCTTTTTCTTGCTTGGCTAAAAATTTAATGCTGTTTCTATGGTAAATCAACGGATAATCCGAACGCGGGTTTAACGTTCTTTCCCGTTATAAAGCCTTCCTCGCTGTCTAATTGATGAAGTTCTTCCTCTGTAAGGGGTTCGTCGTCAGGTTCCATCCGATCGATCGCATCACGATTGGGGCGTGTGTGATGAAGCGTAGAAACTTTAAATAATCATAGGCCGACTGAGATGCTTTCTTTGGCAGCACATGAATCAATTTAATTAGATCTTCTTTTCTAATCGCCATGACCCATCATCCTTTCAATTCCTGTTTAACCTGTTGTGCGTTCGTTTACAATGAGTCGCCAGATAGTAACAAACTTGGGAAAAATAACACTTAATAGTTTGTTTCGTTATCACCTATATCATTATCCCAATTGGAAGCAATTTGATTATAGAATATTGCAACAGAAGCAGAGATGTATGGAATCAACCACAGAAATCCAATTCCCAACGTAAACAAACATAGAATTCCCCAACCAACAAAACTTAGCCATAACAGGAAGTACTTCCACTTGTATCCGTTCATCATTTTCCTACTCTCCGTTATTGCCTCGGTCACTTTATAATCAGGATGATCCCGTAATATAAAGAATGTTTGAGAGTAAGCTAATCCTTTTATAATTCCAGGAACAATCAATAATAATGACCATAAAAACAAATAAATAACTTGTAAAATAGATGCCCCAATCATTTTAAATGAAGTTTTTCCATCTTTATATATTGAAAACACATCAGAAATTCGTGGATCCTTTTTCCGTATCAATGATAAAAAGAACCAAGATACACCTATGTCAAAAGGAATTAGCGCAATGGAAATTATTATACTTACAACATCTACTCCTATTGATCTTTCCTCTTGATCCAACCATTCAATAACCCCGCCACTCATAAAGACCTCAATAATAGTGGGAATTACAAAGTTTAATAAAAATAAAATAAAAGTAAGTAAAACGACTAATCCCCAATTTCCCTTCAATGATGATTTAGATTCGCTTTTAATTTCTGAGATTCTTAAATTCAATATTCTTTTTCTCCTTCTTCTCAAAATTCATCTTAATCTCTTTCCCTTGGAGTGGAGCTAGTATAGATGTATGGACACTGTTTAGTTAAATCTCTATCAATTAAAGCTCATCAATACCAATCATCCTAATTAAGTAAAGGGCATTAGTAGTTTTAGACACTCCAGGGGATAATTTATAATCAAATATGATTTGATTATCTACATATCTTTCTGAAAAGTGAAAATTGTCTACATCTATCTCTTTATCCATCTCAATCTCACTCAATTCAAGATCGTGTGTTGATACAAGTCCCACGGCGCCCATTTTGCTTAATTTTTTTATGACCGCGGTTGCTCCAATATGCCTGTCTTTAGAATTTGTTCCTCTAAAAATTTCATCTAATAAAAAAAGGATGGAGTTTCCCTTGTTAGCTTCTTGGATAATGTCTTTTATTCTTAGTAGTTCAGCATAAAAGGAAGAAATCTTTTTTTCCAAATTATCATTCACTCTCATGGATGTATAAATGTCCATTATGGAGCACTTAAAATCACTTGCGCAAACAGGCGCCCCTGCATATGCCAAAACCAAATTTAAGCCAACAGTCCTTAATAACGTACTTTTTCCAGACATATTTGATCCTGTGATCAATAAAACATGGCCACTTCTCTTTATTGATAGGTTATTACAGACACGATCACTTGAAAATAAAAGTGGATGTCCCATATTTTTTGCGGTGAGATTTTGTTTGGATATCGTCAACTCCGGGGTGTCCCAATTAGGATGATCGTATCGTATTGTCGATAAGCTCGATAATTCCTCTAACCTGCCAATAACAGTAAGCCAATTACGTACGCTAGACCCCGACTTTTTCTTCCACTTTTCAAGCGCAATCATGCAGTGGTAATCTAATAAGAAAGTTACATTGAATAAAAAGTAGATCAATGGACTATATTTGAAACTCATCATATCAACAATAAAAGATAATTCTTTAATTTGCCTGGAGGCATAATTACCATTCGAGTCAATTAGACCTGATTTAAGCTCAGATAGATACTTGGATTTGAATTTTTCACATTCAATTTTACTTAGTAGTCTTTGGTAATTAAGGATCGTATCATGATGCAGGTTTATCATCTTATGAGTATTCCTATACAATCTTAACCCCATAACAAATAAACTGAATTGAGTAAGTAACAGTATCCCTGTTATATAAAGAAAGCCTATGCCAATTAGAAAGGGCAAAATGAGCGATAGCACTGTAGCTAACGAAATGGCTCGGATACTCCATACCAACCAGGTATTTCTGAATATGTGGTTTTCATTTTCTGCCCATTTACATAACGGCTCAGGGTTGTTCATTTCATTTTTACTTGAACTACCTTCCGCAAAAAAGTGTTGTTTCCAATCGAGCTTATCAGCAAGTTCATTAATTGCATCTTGTCTTTCCCTAATTCTTGAAATACTTTTCTCTGGGTGAGTCAAGGAACTTACCAAGAGTTTTCTTCCTAAAAATGTAAAGGTGTTATTAATCCACTGAAATACTGAAGCTTGTCCAAATATATCTAAATCAACGCTATACGGATGGTTTGGATCCCTATACTCCTCTCCGGTATCCGTGAATCCAACCCATTTTCCATTAATTCTGTCAATTGCTTGCCGATTGATATTTAAAAGGGAAAGAGCCAATTTCCTCCGTCGTTTTTCTTTTTCATGTCGAATAATAAAAAGGACAAATGCAACAAAAGAGAGAGCTAAGGACAAACCTCCAAAAATACGATATTCAAAGTAAAGAAATAGCGCGCCAAAAACAATCCCTAAAAATGCAATCAACCGCGAATTGCTTAAGTTTTTACATTTCCGATCGGCCTGAGTATATTGTATAAAATATCTCCTTTCACGTATTTGATACTCATGTTCCGCATTATACATGTTCAAAAGGATAGCCCCTCCACTCAAGGAATTGTTGTGGTAAACCACGATTAAACCAGTATGAATAAGCCATTCAAGTGTCCTTGGTTATCAAATCATTACGTTTTATTTAGAAAACATCTTATTATATTGATCAATAGACGCAGTCAAATGGATATTATATCCATAATAGGTGGAAGTCAATGTGATTTCCAATGCTACTTAATTATGACTATTTAAAGAAGGGGTGAATTATAATTAAATCAGTATATACTCGACATATAATATGACTTATATGCGCACGAAAATGCATCTAACTGCATTTTCTCATATGCGAATACGCATATTTTCATTTTTAAAAAATAAAACAAGCACTTATAAGAAGCGCTTGTTTAGTTACTTATCGTCTTTAATTTGAACAGCATGTTGTTCGATCCATTCAGCGATTTGATGAATATCTTTTTCCTTCGTCGCGATCTCTATTGCTAGGTCAAACAGTTCGCCCTCGTGCATATCTAGCTCATACCCATTAAAGTTTAAAAACATCTCAGCACAACCTATTGACGTTCGTTTATGAGCATCGTTAAAACAATGCAAGGTTGCAATGGATTCCATGTAGATGGCTGCCTTTAAAAATAGACCAGGGAATGCTTCTCCCTTTAATCCGAATGGGCCGTAAAACGGCTTTTCTGCTATGTAATCAAGCATACCAGGATCTTTTATTCCCGGTATGCCTCCGTACGTTTCGAGCATGATGTCATGTATGAGGCGAATATCGTTGGCTGTTAATCCAACGATCAATTCTTAGAAAGTCTCCTTAGATCCTCGTTATATCGATTTGTAAATTTATTCATACGATCGCGGAGGAATTCTTCACGTTCTTTTTGAGATGAATTTTGAGATTTTTTAATATCCTTGTTATCTACAGCCATTTCAGTATCCTCCCAATCTTCTTCTCTTTTCATTTTATCACATCCTCTCACCTGATAGTCTGTCCAGTTTAAATAGATTTTCTACCAAGTTATGAGGAATCATAGTTGATTATGTGTATCTAATATTACATGTATTAACGCTTTTTGTCATGTAAATTCGATTACATCAACGTAAACGGATACGTAGATGTTTACGTTGATGTAAGATGTGTCTCAATAGATACTATTTATTCAGATATGATTCAGGAACGTTTTGGATTAAAATATCGTCTTTATAGAGACTTGCTCTTTGAATGGGGATCTACACGGTAAAACGGAGGGACAAGAGGAATTGTTGTTGTTGATTAACCACCGTCAACGATGGTCTGTTTTTATCGTTAGTTTTTTTAATGTAGTGATTTTTTCAGGGTGCAGTAAAGAAAATAATGTGTTGTTTCTGTCTGGTGAAGGAGAAGATTGGAAGATTGAGTCTTACTCTTTATAAATAACCCCTACAACAATAAAGACGGGAGGTGGGGAAATTATAAAAAAATATGAATCAAGATATGATCTCCAATTTATTGGTATAGAAGCCTTTGCTGAAATCGAAGGAGTTGATCGGCATAAGTATTTTTCTGATATTAAGGAAATGGGTCCGGTGAACAAGGTTCAGGCCGATATAGGTAGATCTAACTTGGGGGTTTATCCCAATAAAAATGGAGATCCGATAACATTTGATGATATTCGTCAAATTTATATGATGATATATTGGGTAAAGGTCGGGAATGAAGAGGTGTTTGAAGAGAAAATTGAATTAATTCCCGAATCTATTTAATATTTTGGATCTTTAAAATTTGCATAGCCCGCATCTAGAGTGACATGGCGTAATTTTGTGAAGTCGGAATTTAATAGGGGGTAGGCATTTGATTATATTGTATTATTTGAAGAAGATATTAAATTCGTTTGGAGATGTCTTTTATAATTTCTTTAGAGAGGGAATATGGATTGCAGGTTTCTTTTATTTGTTGAATAAAACATTTGAATCTGAAAAATTAAAGAAAATATCAAAAGGAGTTATTATAGTTGTTTTAACTATCTTATTTCTCCGTTCAGTGTTTTATTTATCCTTTTAGAACAACCTTTCCTTATGCTCTTTAGGTGAGTGCTTAATAAAACTTGAAAAATCGACTAGCGAGACAAAGTTGTCATTTTGTGTACAGGTTATTTATAAAAAGCTAAAATAAAACAATCTGTAAAAAACACAAACATTCCATCTACGCACACGTAAACATCTACGTGTGCGTAGATGGAATGTTTCAATAGTGCGTCTTATTGGTGTATTTATAACAAAAAGATAAAACGAGAAATGTACTTTCTCATCCTTCTTTATGTGATTGCTTCTTTATTCTAGCAAATGTATTCCCTACGCCTCTATGATGCTACTACTCATTCTCCTCGGATAACGATCTAGCACGATCATCCAAGTAACGATATAAAGTAGACTTACTAATTCCAGTCGCTTCTTTGATGTCATATAGCGTATATTTTTTACTGTCATACATTTGAAAAGCGCGCTGTAAATTGTCATCCGTTTTTCGTGGACGACCAATCGATTTACCCTGCTGTTTTGCCGCTTGCAGCGTAAAGGTTGAAGAATGGCTTAGGAATTTAGACTGTAATTCCATAAAAAAAGCATCATGGAAGGGGAATAGTATGTCTACTTTAAAACAAGAGTGGTTTGGGAATGCGCGCTCCGATATTTTGGCAGGTATTGTTGCGGGATTGGCGCTCATTCCTGAATCATTAGCTTTTGCATTTATTATGGGTGTTGATCCGCGTGTTGCGATCTATGCTTCGTTTACCATTTCGGTTGTTACTTCATTTGTAGGCGGTCGACCTGGTTTGATTTCAGCAGCGACCGGGGCGATGGCTTTAGTTCTTGTCAGCCTAATGGCGAATCATGGACTACAATATGTACTCGCGGCTACCATTTTAACAGGACTTACTCAATTTATACTCGGAGGATTGGGTGTGGCCAATTTAATGCGCTTTGTACCCAATTCCGTCATGCTTGGCTTTGTAAATGCGCTCGGGATTATGATTTTCATGACGCAACTGCCTTATATATGGGGAGCAAGTAGCATGACCTATCTCTTTGCGATTGTGACATTAATTTTAGTGTACGTGATCCCGCGGTTTTTCACTGCAATTCCCGCGCCGCTGATTACGATTGTTCTCATGACAAGTATCGCGCTGATCAGTGGCGTCGGGTTACAAACGGTCGGCGATATCGGGACGATGCCAAATACGTTACCGACTTTCTTTTTGCCAGATATTCCACTTAACTTGGAAACGTTAAAAATTATTTTACCTTATTCTTTAGCTTTATCGATTGTTGGTTTGTTGGAATCGTTACTGACATCCCAAGTGTTGGACGATATGACTGATTCATCGAGTAATAAAAATAGGGAAGCGCGCGGACAAGGGATCGCCAATTTCATTAATGGTTTTTTCGGGGGGATGGCAGGTTGCGCCTTGATTGGTCAATCGATCGTCAATGTTAAATCGGGTGGACGCGGCCGCTTATCGACATTGACCGCAGGTGTATTTTTGATGTTTTTAATTATCCTGTTAGGCGATGTTGTTATCAAAATTCCGATGCCCGTGCTTGCCGGCGTGATGATTATGATCAGTTTCACAACATTTAATTGGGGTTCGTTTCAATTTTTGAAACAAGCGCCTAAATCGGAATCTTTGATTATGCTGATTACCGTTGCAATTATCTTATATACAAAAAATTTAGCAATTGGTGTTGTTTTTGGTATTGTATTGAGCTCGTTATCCTTTGTTGCAAAGATTTCTCGTATCAACGTTATACAGAAACGGAATAGATACGAGATAAAGGGTCCCTTGTTTTTTGCATCAACGACTAAATTTATTCAGTCATTCGACAACGTTTCAGAAAGTGAAATCGTGATTAATTTTGAAAACAGTCAGGTGTGGGATGAATCTGCAATTGGTGCAATATCTAAAGTAAAACAGAACCTTGAACAAAAAGGCGTGAAGGTACAAATTCAAGGGTTAAATTCCTCAAGTGAACAATTAACATAGGGGGGAATATTATATGAAAATTGCTGTAGCAATTGACGGATCAGAAAATGCTTTACGTGCAGCAAAACACGCGATTCTATTGGATAATAGTGACGGTCTTCTTTTAGTGTACGATGAGGAGAATGAAGCTTCCCCGAAATTTTTAAAAAAGGAAGCGGAATCGAAAAAAGAGAATGCAAATTATCAAATCATAACTGTTAACTTTAATGACCTTCAGGATATTATCGAAGAAGAAAACGCAAGAAATTATTTATGAATTAAGTACAGGTAAATGAATTAAAGATTAAAAGGAGTGGGCTATAAGTCTCACTCCGACATGATAAATTTATTATATAACGTATACTCCTTCAATTTGTAAAGCGTTAGGTCCTCTTATTTTCTATCAAAGATATTTGATCAACGTCAAACGATACTTGCTAACCCCAGTATAAATATAACGATCAAACCAATAATGATTGCTAGAACGAGATTAATAATTCCAAAAACAAGATATTCTTTGCCCTTTGGAGATTGACGAAGTTTCACAAAACTTAATTGAATAATTGATGGAACGAGAAAAGCAATCCAAGAATATTCAAATCCAACTTCCCATTTGAAACTTGAGTATACTAAAATAGACGATATAATAAACCCTACACTATTCATCCATTCCCTCTCCGATTCTTTTTCTTTAATATTGATCTATATGTATACAAACTCAATAATATTTTCAATATGTTTATGGCAGTATAAAAATGTACAGTATGGCAGCTAATTTATGCGCTGTTAAAATACCGCAATAAAAGAAAAGCCACTTGCCAACACCCTAAAAAATACATACACTCCTTTTGGGCATTACGTTCATGGGAGGGTATATAGGAGATGTTAACAATGGCTGAAATTAATTATATCAGAGAAGAAACGAATAAAAAAGGACGTTCTTATTCATCAGTAGCCAAGCAGATGAACCGAGATCGACGAACCATTAAGAAATATTCAGAGATGGAAGATTTCAATCCAGAGGAACAGCCTGTTCAGATCAGAACGGCGCGTGTGATGGATCCAGTGAAGCCGATCATTGATCAGTGGTTACTAGAAGACATGGGGAAAAAGAAGAAGTTTAGAAGAACAGCAAAACGAATCTATGATCTGCTTGTCACAGAGTGTGTTTTGCAAGATAAAAGCGAAGAAGAATGCAAAGATAAATACATAAGCTTGCCAGCCTTCAATTTAGTTCGTAACGCCAGAACAGTGCCATTCAGGCGCTTATATAGATGTGCTTAAAAACCGTAAGAACGTGTATGAACAAGCAAAGATGAACCGTCCAGAACGCTGGTCAAGAACAACAAGGAATTGGGATCCGCATGATACAGTGGCTTTAAATCCAGTCAAAGATGAAATAAATCGATCTGTCAGGGATTAAGCGTAAATCAATTTACCCTTGTCATGCAAGAACAGAAAAATCTGTTCTTGCATGACAAGGCCACCAAGCGACAGCGCGGTAGTTCCTTGCAAATCATAAACACTAAACTAAGTTATATGCGACAACTATGTTGACAAACACCGAGACTAAGGGGAAAAATATGAATAATACTGAGCTCTAATAGCTTGTCTTTTGAGCCGCAAGAATGGATTGAATTTCGGGATTAGACTATCGGAAATTAGTTGTTTATAAAAAATCACCTTTTAATTAAGGTGATATCTGCTCGTCTTTCTGTAACATACCGATGTTTTTCGGGTGACATTTTCCTAACCTTTCTATTATAAAGGCGATTCAAGCTAAGAAGTAATTTAGCTATTTGTTGCGAAGCCGTTGTCATTTTGTTACCTTGCCGATCCAAAGTATATCCTGTTTGTTCGTAAAAGGGTAAGTGCCTTAACATTCGTGTTAAAGAACGAAGGGGCGGAAAATAAGGGACCTTTAAGGCGGTATGGAGGTCGAGTAACATTTCCTGAACTTTTGGATCCTCGTTAGCAGCCTGTAAAAATGTATAGAAGTCCTCGGATGAATTCAGCGAGTATAGAACCATTGCGTTTCGAACTCGTTCATGTCGTTTCGCATGTTCGATTAACTCGTCCATGGATGGAATCTGTCCATAAAAAAGATGTTTGACTAATTCAGTTGTTGATTGGGTGTATTGTTGATAATCCATGTTACCACCTCCGATTATTGATTATTATAACCGATATAGATTCTTTTAGACTATGATTTCCTTCGATAATAATCTTCAATTATATCATTAATATCAATAAATCGAATGGGGTGTCCTACGGTATACCCCACAATTTCATTGTAAAAATCCCGTAGCATATCTAAATCATCGATCTCACTTAATATATCTGAATCCTACACATCCGTAGCATCACGCATATCTCCGCGTATTAATTTTGAAATAACTAAATCGATTGGATGGGCTACAAATACCTTTAAATTTTTAAATCCACTCAATTCATAGGCGCGATTCATATAATCTTCTGGTACTCCGACAATACCCTGCATCTGATTATTAATGTCATATTCATTGAAGATTTTGATGACATCATTATTCATTACTTTGTTTAGGAAAAGGACATCAATATCCGATGTAGCACGGAATCTTTGGCTGAAAAATAAGAATGCTGTTCCGCCAAAAATACAAAAATGAACTTTTTCTTTAAGATTCTTTTCATCTAAATCAAAGTCAAGTTCTAATAAAGTATTTATTACCTGCTGCTGATTTTCAAACATATCATTACTTCTTCCTCGTGCAGATACCACCCAGATCAATAAAATTAAACGGCCTTACCTGAGAAGATAAACTGGATTTTTTGTTATTTTTCCAAATAGCGATATATCGTTGTTCGAGACACATTCCATTTTTCAGCAACATCTTTAATCGGCGTACCATTTTCAATCAGTGCTTTCATCATTTTAATATCTTTCGGTCCAAATTTATTCGGACGTCCACTTGATGGCGGTACCCCTATTAAAGCAGGGGTAGCACCGACTAGAATTTTACTAATTGAAACTAGACCTTAAATAATCTGTCCAATTTACTGTTGATAGTCCAGAATCATACAGAAATACCTCCTAAATAATAAAGGTACGCTGAAAAGCGCACTCAATAATTATACAGAAGAAATCGTGGTAAACTGCTTGTCACTTACTGATACAATCTTTGTTACTAGCTGGTAAATAGGATGGCACTGGTGGTACATTTTTTAGTGGCGGTATTCCAATACAGTCTAGGATTTTACGACAATTAACCACCAAAAAAACCTTCTGTATAATATCGTAATGCTTAATCGCATGCTTTGTTTATTATACAAGAGGTTATTTTATTTAGCGCACTGGCTCTTAACTCCGCAGAAGGTCGCTCACTCTTCCTCACTGACTGGCTTTAAACTCCGCCTATGTGGCTCAATTTATATGCAATAATCAGGCATCCTGAGGTCGTATTTCGCGCAAAGTCTGAATGATCATGTCAATGGATAGATTAGTAGCGGAAACAAGCTAACTAATTTGTAATGAAAAATAATTGAATCAAGAAATATCCGGGTTAGGTAAATTTTAGGGAACTAATTCTATTCTTTTAACGTCTAATTTTATAGAAAACTGAAAAGGAGTTGTTAGTTAGGTGAGTTTGTTTAAAAAAATAGCGCTATTATTATTAGCTGTTATGATGGTTACTACAGGTGTGATCGTTCAGGACGGTAGCGCCGCTAAAGAGATAGAACTTCCCGCAGCGCCAACAGAAGGGGCGCCTTCAAAAGATCTTTCTAATGGTCAAGCGAATAAGTTCTATGATAACACTATACAAGCTACTGAATATTTAATGCGAAGCCAAAGTTCGATTGCTAAAGCATCATCAAGTCAAGTAACTGTTAGTGGAAGTACAAGAGCATATTCTTCTGTAAATACTATTGGCATTGACTTATATCTACAAAGATGGGACGAATCTAAGGGAAAATGGATAGAAATAGGTTACATTGGGGAATTTAAAAATATTAATTCTTCCATAGTCACGGCAGAGAAAAAAACAAATATCGTAAGCGGTTATTACTATCGGACTCGCGCTTATCATTGGATAAATAAGGGCGGATTAATTGAAAGTGATAATACTTATTCAACTTACATACTTGTAAACTAAAAACGAGGAATGCCAGTACGACTGGTATTCCTCGATTTTTTCATTGACATAGTAATTTGAACAATTTCAGATTATATGGATAAGTGATTAAACACAAATTAAGTGTTTTTAATTTCACGTTTACTCGATCATTGGGCTTTTCTAATATTTAATGGTTTTCCATTCTTTGACTTAAGCCATTCAGCTTGAAATCTTAATTAGTGACATATGAATGTAGTCGGTTGTATTAATCGAGGGAATCTTATCTTGATGTTTTTTGATAAGCTGAAATGTCGATGTCTCTTAACTGGTTATATTTTAGAATGCTATGGTTTTTTTAGCGAGGAATCCAAAGGATTATCTGAGCGATCAATACCCTGTTTCCGAATCTATTATGGAAACAGGGTAATTTTTTGAGCGCCTTATTAAATGGGGAATAGTGGTAATAGAAGGATCATACTTCCCTAAAAGAACTTCTTGAAATCAACATATTGTGTTTATATATTCCTTATAAAGTGTACATAGACGGTTGGACAAGCCGTCAAACAATAGCTAGGAGGAGAAACATGAGAAACATGAATCAGAAAAACAAGAAGACAGAGAAACGATGGATCCCAGTTGCGATGTCAACGAGTTTACTAGCTTCCGCTTTTTTCAGCGCTGGAGCGCCTGTATTAGCTGATGAACTTGAACAGGGGGATGTTACGCACACTGAAAAGGAGTCAGAAGCTAAGAATCATGGAAAGGTAGTTTCAAAACTAGCGAAATCATTAAATACTCCACCCGGAAAAGGTTCTATTGTTAGTGAAGTAGCAAAAAATAAAGAAGAAAGGCTAGAAGATCCGACTGATGGTGCCGATATGGATCCTGATCTAGAAGATCCGACTGCTGATGCCGATGAGGACGTTGATCTAGAAGATCCGACTGCTGATGCCGATGCAGACCTTGATTTAGAAGATCCGACTGCTGATGCCGATGAGGACGTTGATTTAGAAGATCCGACTGCTGATGCCGATGCGGACCTTGATTTAGAAGATCCGACTGCTGATGTCGATGCGGACCATGATTTAGAAGAACTAAATGCTGATGCCGATGTGGACCTTGATCTAGAAGATCCGACTGCTGACGCCGATGCGGATACTCATAGCTGGATAGATGAATACTATAAGCAAGTGATTCAGGATCAAAAGAATTTAAATAATTTTTTTGAAGACTACATTCAGCAACAGAGGGTAAATGGAGAGGAATCTACAGACATTGCTGTTGACGGCCCGAATGAGATTGTTGAATCGAAAGATGAAATTGCGTCGGAAGAAGTAGCGGAGCCTGCGGATATTGATGAAATGACTGAAAAACTAGAGGAAAGTAAAGGTAATGAGGATCGTTCACGATCAGTCTACGATAGGCTTACTGGCTATTATCAACATGTGATAACAACGTGTCAGAGTTTCGTTTCCATTTTTAAGTAAAATATTAATATGAATCCCCTTCTCCTCGATTAAAAAGAACTTGCCAAAAACGGCAGGTTCTTCTTTTTATAAAGAAATTTTTCTGTATGAGCCGTTAGAGCCTATTGTATACAGTCTAATTAATTTAAATAAACGGGTGTTGCTGTTGAAGAAGTGATACCTCCTCCCAAAATAAAGCTTGCCCCATTACTACTAATCTTTCCCCTCAGATAACGATCTAGCGTGATCATCTAAATAACGATATAAAGTAGATTTACTAATTCCAGTCGCTATTTTTATGTCATACAGCGTGTAATTTTTACTGTCATACATTTCAAAGGCGCGCTGTAAATTGTAATCTGTTTTTCGTGGACGACGAATCGGTTGACCTTGATATTTCGCAGCTTGCAGCGAAATGTGGAAGAATGGCTTAGAAATTTAGACTGTAAATCTGCAAAAAAAGCAGCGTTTTCAAGGAGTAAAGTTTTTTGGATCGTTTGATTGGTTAATTGTTCATCGACAAAGTGGATGATGATTTGATCTCGCTGAGCTAATCGTAAAATAGCTATAAGTTCCTGCAGAGAGTCGGCCAACACGAAAATAATTTGGATAAACAGTTCGTCATTCATTTTGAAAACAGTCAGCTGTGGGATGAATCGGAAGTCGGCGCCATACTTAAAGTCAAACAAAACCTTGAGAAAAAAGGAGTGAAGGTACAGATTCAAGGGTTAAATTCTTCAAGTGAACGATTGTACAAACAATTAGCTTCAGGGAGGAAGCTATTGTGAGGGTTGCTGTAGCAGTTGATGGATCAGAAAATGCTCTGCGCGCGGCACAACACGCGATTACGATCGTGAAATGCTTACCAGAAGCGCAGTTAGAAGTAATCTATGTATCCGATTATAATAAGGCGAAAGAGGAGCGACTGTTATCGCAAAGTCCAGAGAGCCTAGTCTTAAAGCGAGAGCAAAAAATGCTTCCGATTATAGAACTCGCAAAAGAGGCTGGAGTGGTGGCAAAGGTTAACATGTTAAAAGGGAGTCCGAGCGATGAAATCATAGAGTATGTGAAGTTACGTCAATAAAAAAGTGGATTTAGCAAGATAATAGCTCGAATGCCACGGGTTAGATATGACGAACCTGTGGCATTCGTATTTTTTATCCTTTTATAAAGGGGGCGATTCTAGTTAGCAAAATGAATGCATGGTACTTTTCCTATTCTGCCTTTTCACAAAGAATGTGTTTGTCTCTGGAGAAATCATGCAACAGTAATTTTTACAAGGCTATATCTTTATTATCTTGTTTGTTTCGGGTTCCAAAAAAGACTTTTAATAAAGGTGGTGTAACTAGTGTCGTTAAAATAATAACAATAATCGTAGAAGTGTAATACTGAGCAGCTAGTAATCCACCCTCTAATCCCATTGCAGCTAATATTAAGGCAACTTCTCCCCTTGAAATCATCCCAGAACCGATTCCCATTGAAGATCTTGTATTAAACCCTGATATCTTAGCGCCAAGACCACAGCCAATAAACTTTGACAATACGGCGATTACCGAGAAAATAACAAGAAATCCTACTTGGTTTCCGATCCCATCAAATGAAACAGGCAATCCTATACTGACAAAGAAGAAAGGAACAAAGATCCCATTTGCAATCGGTTCCACTCTATACTCAATTTCCTCTTTAAATTTGGTTTGAGAAATGGCAATTCCTGCAAAGAACGTTCCAATAATCCCAGCAACACCAAGCAATTCTCCAAAATATGCAAAGCCGAACGCGATAATTAATCCTGCGCTTAGAGTAACTTCAGTTACTTTAAACTGTGAGAATAATTGAATAAATCTGGGAACCAACCATTTAGAAGCTAAAATAACAACCGCAAAGAATAAGACTTGTTGTCCAAGGAGCAACCCAATATTCGTATCCGATCCTGTAAAGACACCCATTGCAACTGCAATTAGAATGACAACAATAATATCATCTAATACTGCAGCTCCTAGTAATGCGGATCCTTCCTTGGTATTCAACCAGCCAAGCTCTCTTAATGTTTGAACAGAAATACTAACGGAAGTAGCAGATAATAGTAAACCCATAAAAATCGATTCTGACGTTGAAAAATCATAAAATTGTGTTCCAGCGTAACCCAAGACAAGGGGAATAACGATACCGCCAACCGCAACGAGTAAGGCTGCTTTCTTATTTCGATTTAAGTCCTTCAAGTCTGTTTCTAACCCCGCTAAAAACATCAATAGTAAAACACCAATTTGACTAAAAACATCGATGATTTCAGTATCCTTTACCCACCCAAGTAATGCAGGACCTAAAATAATCCCAACGATAATTTTACCTAACACCGACGGTTGCCCTAATCGAACACTTAATTGACCAGCTAATTTTGTAGCAAGTAAAACAATGACGATTTGTAGAATAAACATATATTACCTCCGATAATAAGATTTTTAGACATTTCAACAGAAAACGAAGGAACTTATTGTTCTTCTCAAAGCATACAAAGGTCTATTCATGTAAAATGCAAAAGACTTACTACAGAATGTATCCCGTTATTCATCATCCTTTCTGGGTCAGTCCCCAATAAAAACACAAAGAGGAGCCTTGTCTAGCTGGCTCCTCTAAAAAAGCGCAAAAAGGAGCCTGTAACACAAGGCTCCTGCGAAAAAGCGCAGAAAGGGGCCTTGTGTGACAGGCTCCTCCAAAATTTAAATAAAAATATATTCAAATTGTTAATATATTATGTAACAAAAATTAAGAAAATGTCAAGGTTTTTTATATTTTAAAAAAGAACCCAAGACGGCCCCGCGCTTTTATAAGTGGGGATTTTTTGAATTATCGTGTAAAGGTTTTGTAAATTACCATTTCTATATAGATATAACAATATGGTTATATTATAATATCGTTGTTATTGATGCAGTAATTAATAATGAATCAAGGGGGGAGATAAAGATGGATATAATCCAAATCACAGATGGCTTAAAAGCTCTTGGGGATCCAACGAGGCTTCAAATGGTTGCCTTAATGAAACATCGAGAATGTTGTGTTTGTGAATTCACTGCCATCTTTCACATTTCACAACCCGCTATTTCTAGGCACATCGGACGCTTAAAAAATGAAGGATTAGTGAACGAAGAACGGAGGGGACAGTGGGTGTTCTATTCATTGAATCGGAACAAGTTTGAAAAGCTTGGATTTTCTCTAGCCCATCTTCCTGACCTTTCAGAGAAGTTTAAGGAGCTAGAGGAGAAAGGTCTCCTTGTGAATTGTGACGCCTAAATAGGTAAGGAGAGAGAACTATGATAGCAGTTATGATTTTTGCCATTACATTAATGTTTGTTATCTGGCAACCGAAAGGACTTTCGATTGGATGGTCAGCCTCAGTAGGCGCGCTGCTCGCCCTGTCCTTTGGAGTGGTTACGTTCCAAGATGTATGGACAGTGACAGGGATTGTCTGGAACGCCACATTAGCATTTGTAGCCATTATCCTGATTTCCTTAATTCTAGATGAAGTTGGTTTCTTCGAATGGGCTGCCTTACATATGGCTCGTCTGGCTAAGGGTAATGGAAAGTTAATGTTCGTCTATGTCATTTTTCTAGGAGCAGCGGTAGCCGCATTTTTTGCCAATGATGGCGCCGCCTTGATCTTAACCCCGATCGTGCTGGCGATGGTCCGCGCCTTGAAGTTGGATGAAAAAATGATCATTGCTTATGTCATCGCGAGTGGATTTATTG
The DNA here is from genome assembly GCF_003609605.1 of Ammoniphilus oxalaticus. Lineage (NCBI taxonomy): Bacteria > Bacillati > Bacillota > Bacilli > Caryophanales > Paenibacillaceae > Ammoniphilus > Ammoniphilus oxalaticus. Next base: position 106,509 of record NZ_MCHY01000001.1, read on the forward strand.
CAGATACGACTTCCCTTCCACTTATTGTGAGCAATCTAGTGAATATCGTATCCGCGGACTTTTTTGGCATTGGTTTTCTTGAATACGCGAGTCGTATGATCATCCCTAATTTTTTTGCCTTGTTTGCCAGCTTAGGGGTACTGTACCTCTATTTCCGAAAAAGTATTCCAGAATCTTATGATTTAACGCAGCTTAAGAATCCGCAAGAAGCCATTCTAGATCGTACATTATTTCGCTTATCCTGGGTCATTTTAGCTGTCCTGTTATTTGGCTATCTGTTGAGTGAAACCTTTGCCATACCCGTATCGTTTATAGCCGGTATTGCGGCTATATTCTTTATCATTCTAGCCAAAGGGAGTGAAAAAGTAGATACCTGGAAGCTGATTAAAGAAGCCCCTTGGGCAATCGTAGTTTTCTCCATTGGTATGTATGTGGTCGTATACGGGCTCCGAAACGCAGGCCTGACCGACCTATTAGGACAGGCGATTCAATGGACAGCGGACCATGGTCTGTTCTCCGCAACAATGGGAATGGGCCTTATCGCCGCGATCCTTTCTTCGATTATGAACAACTTGCCAACGGTAATGATTGATGCCCTGGCAATCGAAGGTACAGCAACCGAAGGAATCATTCGGGAAGCCCTTATTTATGCGAATGTGATCGGTTCTGACTTAGGTCCTAAAATTACGCCGATTGGTTCTTTAGCGACTCTTCTTTGGCTTCATGTCCTCTCCCGAAGAGAGATTACGATTACTTGGGGCCAGTATTTCCGAACAGGAATTGTCCTGACAATCCCGACTTTGTTTATTACTCTATTGGGATTATATATATGGCTAATTCTTATTCACTAAAACGATTAGGGGAGAGAGTTTATGGATACTCAAGCGAAAAGCACAAGTAAAAAGAGGATCACGATACGGTCATTGTTAGAAATATGGCTGATTTCAACCAAGCTTGGATTGATGTCTTTTGGAGGACCTGTCGCGCATTTAGGATATTTTCATGAGGAATATATTAGAAGAAGGAAGTGGATGGATGAACAGAGCTATGCTGATTTAGTGGCCTTGTGTCAATTCCTTCCTGGGCCAGCAAGTAGTCAAGTGGGGATAGGTATTGGGGTCATACGCGCTGGTATTTTAGGCGGGATTGTCTCATTTCTTGGATTTACAATCCCTTCCGTTATAGCCCTTATCGTTTTTGCTATCATTCTTCAAGGGGATGAGATCAGTTCCGCGGGATGGATCCATGGATTGAAAATTGTTGCGGTAAGCGTTGTTGCTTATGCTATTCTAGGCATGTCTCAGAAACTAACGCCCGATTTAAAACGAAAAGCAATTGCTTTGCTAGCGTTGATCGTAACGCTATTATGGCAAACCGCTTATGCGCAAGTAGGAATCATTTTATTATCTGCATGTATTGGTTATCTCATTTATAGGCAGGAAGATGAAATGGATGGCGCTAAGATTCACATTCCTTTTTCACGCAAGGTTGCAATCACTTGTTTGACACTGTTTTTTGGACTACTTATTATTCTGCCTATTCTACGAGAAGTTACTTCATTGAGTTGGGTTGCTATGTTCGATAGTTTTTATCGATCAGGTTCCCTTGTTTTTGGTGGAGGACACGTTGTTTTACCTTTACTTGAACGTGAATTTGTATCAACAGGTTGGCTAAGTCATGAGGAATTCCTTGCTGGATATGGCGTAGCGCAAGCAGTCCCCGGACCATTGTTTACATTTGCAGCTTATGTAGGCGCAATTATGAATGGTTGGTTAGGGGGAATAGTAGCAACGATTGCTATTTTCTTACCAGCATTCCTTTTAGTTTTAGGTACGCTACCTTTTTGGGATCGTCTTCGTAGCAACCTAAAAATGAAAGGCGCTTTGATGGGAGTCAACGCAGCGGTTGTTGGGATATTAATTTCAGCATTTTATCAGCCGATCTGGACTAGCTCTATTTTAAAACCCATTGATTTTGCCTTTGCTGCAATTTTGTTTAGTATGTTAGTTTATTGGAAGCTACCACCTTGGCTTATTGTAGTAACAGGCATAATTGGCGGGACACTAATTTCATTATTTTAATAATCATAAATAAAGGTTAGGTGGTATGATTAATAGAAACGAGGGCTGTTTTTGGGAGGGGCTTGCTTGTCCCGCGTGGTTCTGGTTTGTTGCTAGAAAAATAAAGGAGTGAAGCTGGATTTGGATACAAAAAATATTAGTAAAAACGAGGGGAAAAAAGAGGCATGGGAATGGGGTAAGGCCATTGGAATAGCCGTTATCATAGCATTTTTCACTCGAACCCTTCTGTTTTCTCCATATTTAGTTGAAGGATCCTCTATGGAATCAACTTTAAAAAATCACGATAAGGTGCTGGTAAACAAAGCAATCTATCTTGTAAGTAAACCGAAACACGGTGATGTTATAGTTTTACATGCTACACAAGAAAATGATTATATTAAACGTGTGATAGGAGTCCCTGGGGATAAAATTGAAGTGCGCGATGATACCCTGTATATAAACGACAGAACCGTTGAAGAGAAATATCTCTCTGAAAATAAAAATAATGCGGCAGTAAAACCCTTAACTGAAGATATTAGACCGTTAGTTGTGCCAGAAGGGAAAGTTTATGTCCTTGGAGATAATCGTCAAAACAGTCTAGATAGTTCCGAACTTGGTCCTTTTGATATTGATAAGGTTGTAGGTCGCGCTGAATTTGTTTTATGGCCATTTAAAGATATTCGATTGATTAAGTAAGTCACTCATTTCACCTTGACAGGATCGTTATAGATTTTTTGTTATAGAAACTCAGACTTTCATCTATTCAATCGACATACAAATATAAGGGAGACTTCGAGTTAATGCATAATGGATTTAAACTTACCTTAACAGGCGCAATTGTTTTTCTTGGGTTTTCCATTTTGGTAGGCTCATGTCAAATCTCCAGCGCGATAAATTCAACAAAAGATATCGACTATCAAAGTGAATTTAATATGTTCAATTACAATTTAGAGAGGCTTGTAGAATTACTTGAGCAAAATCAATAACGGCGATCCTTATCCCGCTTTGTTTAGCAGTCCCCTTGGGTATCGACAGGGTTTGAACACCTAGGGTCTAAACCCAAGATTCCCTTTATCGAATCCAAAAGTGTGAAATAAGTAAAATCCGATATTCAATATGGGTAATGGAAAAGAAAAAGTATTGCGCATGATTACCTCCTGTAACTTCACTCAAATAAGGGATCGACCCCTTCTTTGATTTCAAGAGTCAATGATTATAAGTTTAATGTTTCACTTCAAAACTAATAAGCGTTAATTTTTCTTGGTAGATTACTCAACCGTCCGAAAATCCGTACTACTTGTTAGAGTACGGATTTTTTATGTGAAAAATACTTCTCCAATTTAATTCTTAGTCTCGAGACATCCTTATCTATATTCTAGTAAGCTTTCATTTTTTGTGAGTGGCTACCTTCGCTAACCAAATAAACAATAACGATCGCAGAGATAATCGTTATTATAAGAGCAAGGTAAGACAAAACAAAATTCACCTTTCATTTGTAGTAAGGAATTAGTTGACACCTTTGAATTACATATGTAATACTAACCTTAACACGCATCATTTACAAGTGTAAATCTTGAGAGGGTGAATACACATGAGTATGCCAAATATATCGGAATCTGAATGGGAAATTATGAAGGTGATTTGGAGGAACCATCCGATCACGGCAAATCAGATTACGGAACTATTGCCAGAAGATATTGGATGGAGCGATCAAACCGTGCGGACTTTCATTAACAGGCTCATGAAGAAAAAGGCCATTGGTTTTGAGCGAGAGGGAAGAAGCTACAATTATTATCCGTTGGTGTCAGAAGAAGAATGCGTTAAGTCGGAAAGTAATTCCTTTTTAAAAAGGGTGTTTGATGGAGCGACACATTTGATGATGACCAATTTTATTGAACATGCCGATTTATCGGACCAAGAAATAGAGCAATTGAAAAAAGCGCTGCTTGAAAAGCAAGACCAGGGACAGAAGAAACGAAGCGATGAGTAGCTGATTGGCAGCATACAGAAAGGACGGTGAGGTGTGCATTATTTACAGCTATTATTTTTATGGGTAGTGGAGTCAAGTCTCGCAGCCAGTGTTGTCATACTTTTGGTTTTAGCGGTTCAAACGATTTTTAGGCGGTATATTAGTCCGCGGCTGTCTCATCTTTTATGGTTGATTGTATTAATACGGTTGCTTGTTCCCGTTTTTCCAGATAGTCCAGTAAGTATTTTCAATCTGTTTTCGAATGGGCAAAACGTGTCCGAATCAGGGATGGTGATCCGTCCATTTACTAATATTGGAATGAATCATTTTCAAGCGCTGGACAAGCAACCTGTTCCGCTCAATCCGTCTATTCCTGAAAAGTTCCCGTCTTTGGAAACTAATGAGGCCTCAATGTCGTTGACAGCTGTTGGTTTGAAGTTGTTCTCAGCTGTGTGGTTTCTTGGAACGCTCGTGTTATCGGTATACTTGGGTCTGGTATTGTGGAAGACGAGTCGACAACGTAGATTATACGATCGGGTCACAGATTCAGACATTATTTCGATCGTTACACAGTGTCGAGAGAAACTAGGAATTAAGCAAAGTGTTCCCGTCTATACGGGAAAATATAAGAAAAGTCCGTATCTTTCAGGGCTCATCGATCCGTGGATCTATCTGCCTGAAGAATTGAACAACCAGCTGGGCGCCAATCAGTTGACACATATTATCTTCCACGAGTTAGCCCACCTTAAGAGGAAAGATATGATGTGGAATCTAATCGGGGGATTGGTGTTAACGATTCATTGGTTTAATCCCCTAGTGTGGGTATGTTTAAAACAAATGAGGGATAACAGGGAGATCGCTTGCGATGCCTATACGTTGGAGATTCTTGGTGAAACTGAGGCGGTGCCTTACGGGATGACAATGATTGAGTGTCTACAGTATTACTCATCAAAGGAAAGAACATTAAGTCCACTACATTTTTCCAACAATCTGAACCACATGAAGAGGAGAATAAACATGATTAAACGGTTTAAAAAGGGATCGTATCGACTGTCTGCCCTAGCCATCGTCACGGCGCTTATCATTGGCGGAGCGACATTAACGAATGCGGGCACTACGAAAAATGAAGATCAATTACTATTTGGAGCAACAATTTTTGGCGGTGGTCAGTATGCTAACTTAGAAAAGGGAGTTAAGGTATCAGGATTTAAATATAAGGTCCCGGCAATCCTACCCGAAGGATATAAGTTCGATCATATAATAGCTCGTCCCCCAATAGAGCTATATAGTCAAGAAGGCAATGTATCTATCCGATTCTCAAAGCGTGATGCAACGGGTGAGATTGGGAGTTTTCATTTTTCTGCAATCCTTGACGGACCTGGAATAGAAGCCGCTTATGCTAAGGTTAAAAAAGGTGATGAAAGAGCAAGGGAAATCGTGGAAGAACCACTGATTGCGCGCGGATTAGATGGGATCAAGGTGACATCCTACATATACGACTGGGAAAAGCTGACCTATATTTGGAAGGATCAAGGCATTCAATATCAACTAGAGAGTAGCGCAGAGTTAGCCGATCAAGACATGCTAGTAATGATCCACTCGATGAAGTACCCTGATAAGGAGATGTTCGAAGCTTCTATAAATCCTTATATGATCACTGAAAATATCTATGATACAGATGATTTACGCCGCGCATCGGAATCCATCGGTATAAATCTCAAGTTCCCAGTACAAGGTCCTGGGAAGTTTAAGGCGGTAACTGCTGATGAATCCAAGAAAATTAACTTCAGTTACCCAGTTGATGAAGACGATTATTGGAGCAAGGCGCTTGTTATAAATTATAGAAAAACAAAGGGTGAACCCGGATTTTTATTTAAACAGATTGAAAATAATAATATCTTTGAAATGATAGAAGCTGAAGGGGAGGTTTCATTTATCCGAATGGACATGGAAAAGAATACAATACCAGTATTTTCAATTGAAGTTAATGGAAAAAAGGTATTGGTTACAGAAAAATACCATGCTGATGGAATGTTAGCCACTTCACCACCGTATAAGACCAGCTATTTTTGGAAAGAAAACAATGTTTGTTATCAGCTTGAATCTTACCAAGATGATATGGCAGACGAGGAAATCGTGAGCTTTTTCATGAATGCTGACTATATGGATATAAAGAATCTACACTAAAGTGAATAAAGCGGCTTTTCCTTTTGTAGGATGAAGTCGCTCTTTTTAATTATTTGTTAAAACCTACATATTTTAGGGTTCCATAAATAATTTGCAATCTCTTTTTATCCCTTCATAAATTTCCATCCAATTTCCAATTATAGTAGGTGTCGGGTTCATTAATATTTATTGTTCTTTTATTAATTATTATTTCATTATTGTCTTTCCATCCAATAGAAATTTCATCGATTGCCGGATATAACCAATATATTGTATCATCATGAAACTCCTTTTTCTCGGTTAAAGAAGTTACAGAGACCCTATATTGATGACCAACTGTAGCGCCACCTTTATTTATGAGAAATGAATCAGCTCGGTAGTTGCCATCAGGAGAAACATAAGATTTTTGAAAATTCCCGCTACCATTGAGTTCCCAAAGTTTTGTTTGCATAAATGAATCTAGAATAAAGAATAAGGAGATCAGCGCGGTAATAGTAATCGTTGCCATTACTAATAAGACTTTTCTGATTTTTACTTCCCCCTTTTCTCTTTCCTATTTTATTTAGAATGTGCAATGGTAGAGTTTTGGCGTGATAAAACCATATTTTGCGCGCGGATTTAAACAGAAAACCAAAGCTGCTAAGTTCCCCTTTTTCAAACCGGTAGATGAGTTCGATTTTAATCGGTTACAACAAATTTCTAGCGCAACGATATGGGAATTAGCTTCCATTGAATGTTATAAGAAAACGATGTATCTGTAAAGATGAGCCTTCGATCTTTCAGGCGCACCTTTTTAACCTTAAGTGGCCTACGATTCTTTCAGCGTTTTACTTCAACTGGTCTAGTATTTTACAAGGTGACTGGTCTACTATTTTCTGATCAGCTGGCCTACTTTTTTATTGACACTCGCAGATCAAAGCCACTGAAGGGATTATCCATTCATTGTTAAATAAAGGATATAAATTTGTCACAGTTAATGAACTTCAGGAATCGGAAGTTAAATAGTATTAAGTAAGCGGTAAATTTTCGGACCGCGTAAAATAAATTTACAGCATTCCCTTATTCTTCTTCCCAAGCCTTTTGAAAACGCTGGAAAACTCAGTGAGATTAAGGGATTGGGAGTTTTTTTATGTGTTGGTTATCCTGAAATAGTTGGGTAAAATACTAAAATACCTTCTGTATAATAACGGCATGCCGAAAGGCTTGCTCCTTTATTATACAGAAGGTATAACAATAGAAAGCTTGTCACTCGGATAAATAATGGCAAGTATAATTCTATGTCTATAATTATATCCACGCCGATGTGAATGAGCGGTTATTTGTCTTTGCTTTTACGATCGAGATCTGCGTTTAGACAAACGCCGAGTGGTTGTTTCTCTGGATTCGATAATTCCGTGCGGAACCCTGTTTTTAGAACTATTTTAGCAGTTGCTTTATCATGATATTCGTTACAGGAAAGACAGTAAAATATAGCGACCACATCCCTTGAGTATTATTTACTATTACTTCATAGTATAAATTGTTTCCCTATAAAGAACACCGAAATTGATATTGCGGTTTACCACAAAGATATAGGTAAGATTGAATTGCTTTAAGAAAGGACTGAATTATGACGATTGAAACAATTTATGCGGAGATGCGAAATGGGATAGATGAACAATTGTTGGGCGTCTAAGAGAATACACATTGAAATTTATAATGATTGAATCTTTACCCGTAAGTAAGGAAAGGCAAGAGAAATTAAACAATTATATTTATTTATCTAGAGTGGACCGCAATCGAATTGTGGTATACCACCGAATAGATACGTGTTTACTGGGGTGATTATAGGTATAATTAGGTATAAAGGTATATCATAAAAAGGGGATATGTGAAGGGTGTTCCAGTCTATTATTGAATATTTATTGCGAAAACCTGATGTAATTTAACAGGTGAAAGAGGGGGGACAGCTAGTCTAGTCGGACTATCAGATGTTGAACAACAGGCGCTTGTGGGAGCGCCTATCACTTCCATGAAATATTGGCCATAGTTGTATACTATAGTCATGACAAAATGCGCTGAAATATGCCTATAGGAGAGATAGCATGAAATCGGTTAAAAGCCACCATCTGTTTTTATTTCTATTGTTCTCCGTGGTAATCGTGTCTAGTTATTTAATCATAGTCACATTAAAAACGCCTTTCATCGGTTTGGAAGTAGGGCGAAATACGTTAAACGAGTGGGAAATTACGCATGTGACTGAAATTAGTTGGGCGCAGGAAAAGGGGATTGCCGTTGGGGATCTCGTAACCTCGATTAATGGCGCATTGCCGAACCATCACCCCACGGTTAAACAATATAGTAACATTGAAAATATAAAGGAAATGGGTGTGGTAAGAAATGGAGAACTATATAGATATGAAGTAGATCGCGTGTTCATTCCTAGTCTGTTTACTTATCATACTCTGTTCCCGACGATAGCAGTGTTCCTCTCGTTGTCTTGTTCTTTATTTTTATACTTTAGGAAGAAAAACGATCTAGCGGCGTTAATGCTTGGTCTATTTTTGTGCGTAGCGAGCATCGGTTACCTAAGCGCGGGCGGTTCTGCTCGAGGGGATTTTATTGCAAGGACTATAAATAGCATAACTTTTTTGCAAACGCCCGTTATATTTTCCCACTTTTTATATCATTATTTTAAAAGATTTAATATTTTTCTTATATCCAAGCGGTTAATACACTTTCTCTATCTTTTAAACGTGGTCATCGTATTAATTAGCGCCAGTTTCATGATAGGTGAATTCGGGCATCTTTTTGTAATTGCTAGAGTGGTTTTTCTGCTCGTTTTCTCGATCAATCTCGTTCTTTGCTTAACAGTTATTTCGATGGGATATATTCGGTACAAAAAAACAGTCTACGAATCCGTTTTTAAGTTATTAATTAGCGGGTTATCTTTGGTCTTTTTACCCTTCATTTTATTGGCTGCTATCCCAGAAATAATTTGGGGGCAAACGTTCGTATCGGGAGAATTAGCTGCTATTTTACTATTAATCCTCCCGGTGTTTTTGACCTATCTCGTCGTAGCCAATCGGCTGCTGGATATTAATTTTGTGACGAGTCGACTACAACATTATGCGGTCATCGCCCTCTTGCCGACACTGATGTTCATTTTTTTGCTTCATTTCATTCTACTCGAAGCGACTTTTGGGCAAAGGTTCCAATCGGTAGTGATCATTTATTTTGGTCTGATTTTTACTTTTTATATGAAGGAAAGACTAGACTATCTAATTTATCCGAAACTTTTTAAAAAGTTTAGCTATCTTCAGGCAAACTTAGATCGTTTTGCCCATGACATTGGAAAGGTGATGACGATATCTGAACTCGAACATAGAATCTTGGAAGAGGTCAAAGACGTGCTTCCGATCAAATCGAGCGCTCTTTTTTCCATACATAAAAGGGATCACTCCGTTCTGTTAAGGAAGGGTGCTGAGGATAATCAGATCGAATCTATTAAGAAGACGATCCTAAACGAAGTGGATAAATTTAAGGTTGGTTATCGAATGTCTTTTAAAGACGGCATGCTTATTACGATTGGGCAAAATATTCAGGAATATTATATCCTCTGGATTGGGGTTAAACAAAATTATGTGGATTTTAATCAGGATGAGAAAAGTTGGCTGAAAGCGATGGCGCATTATACGGGGATCGTCTATGAAAATTTGCATTTAACTCATCTGAAATTACAAGAAATACAAGAGTCAATGCATAGTCAGTCAGCTCCGCCATGGATCTTAAGGCTTATTTTTAATTTATCGGAAAAGGAAAGGCGGAATTTCGCGGCGGATTTACATGATTCTGTGCTTCAAGATCAATTATTGTGGTTTCGTAAACTAAAAGATGCTTTAAGGGACCCAACAATGCCGTGTGAAATAAGACAGAAATTAAAAGAGATAAAGGAGGGTTTTTTAGATGTAATCTACCAAATACGTGAAACCTGTAATAATTTAAGGCCCCCTTTTTTGGCAGAAAGAGGGTTAGTATCCGCTTTACAGGATTTATTTGAAATTGTCCACCTTCGCTCCGACTATGTCATTTATTTTGACGCCGATCCCGTGCTCGGTCTCGATGATGAACAAACACTAGCCATTTACCGTATTATTCAGGAACTATTAACCAATGCAACAAAACATGCAATAGCCACCCAGGTGCGCATCACGATAGAAAATAAAGGCGGGGATCTGAACTTGAGATATGAAGATAATGGAATCGGTTTCGAGTTGGGCAAGTTACAGCGTTCGACCGATCATATGGGTTTAACAGGGATTTCGGATCGGGTTTTAAGTTTTGATGGAAAAATTAATTTACACTCTTCGCATGGAGAAGGTTTGAGTGTCGAGCTTACGATCCCACTGGCGAATAAGCATAAAGAATTGATTGCGCAGGGTGAATCATATGATTAAGATTTTACTCGTAGATGATCACCCTTCCGTTGGCGCGGGGACAAAAGCAATGATTGAGCAAGAAGAAGATATGGTTGTGACGGTAACGAATGCCAGTATAAATGTTTTGGAAATGGTGGGGCGGACACCATTTGATATTTTTTTATTCGATTTAAACATGCCTGGGATCAATGGATTAGAATTAACGAGACGGGTAATGGCGATCCATTCGGATACACCCGTTGTGATCTATACAGGTCACGACATTGCTCCCCATTTTAATCTCCTTGTTGAAGCGGGAATTGCCGGGTTTATAAGTAAGACGGCATCACAAGAACAACTTATAACCGCCTTGCGTTGCGTCATAAGGGGGGAGAGCATTATACCAACCTCGCTTTTTAGGCAATTGAGAAGAAAAGAAGTTCAGGTAGCAACCGAAGAGGGTAACGGAAGCATAGCGGAAATTTCAATTAATGAAAGAGAACAGAGGATTCTACTGGAAATAGCGAAGGGGAAAGGAAACAGAGAAGTGGCCGAAACCTTATCCTTAAGCCAACGGACCGTAGAGTATAACCTCACAGGCATTTTTGAAAAATTAGGTGTGCGTTCTAGAGCAGAGGCGATTGCTAAAGCGAGGCAGTTTGGCGTTATTCCTAACGAACCTTTGCTTGATATACAGTAGTTTCAAATCAGGTCGAGTGAAAGGGGGGTAATGCATAGTAGACAAGTCTAGCATGCATTACCCCTATTTTAATGATCCCTTACCTTAAAGTACCCGATGGATTGATCCAATCGCGCTACCATTTCATTCATTTTATCAGCATTGGCGGCAAGTTCATCGTAGGATGCGGATTGTTCCTCAACAGAAGCTGTCACTTCTTCTGTAGAAGCGGCATTTTGTTGAATAACAGATGTGATTTCCTCGGCGGCAAAATTTGTTTGCTCGGTACTGCTCCTTAGATCCAGCACAAATTCACGAACTTTCTGAATGTTTACACGAGTCTCTGCCGCTTGCTGAACAATCTTTTCAAGCGATTCCGTTCCTTTATTCATCCGCTGTTCTTGTTCGGTCACGGCTAATTGGTTTTGGCGAATATGCTCCACCGTTTGCGTTGTTTGAAGTTGAATGTTTGTAATTAAATCCGTAACTTGATCGGTAGCCCGGTTAGTGTGCTCGGAAAGTTTACGTATTTCATCCGCAACAACCGCAAATCCTCTACCGTGCTCACCCGCGCGCGCCGCTTCGATCGAAGCGTTCAAAGAAAGTAGATTTGTTTGTGACGCAATATCTTCAATGACCTTCACGATTTGACCGACTTCCTTCGATTGTTCGCCAAGTTGTTGAATAAATTCGACGGCTGTCGTGATCCCCTGTGACAAGGTATTGAGTTGTTCCATGGCTTCTTGAATCGATCTTCTTCCCTCATTCGCTTCATCGCTTGATGAGTTTGCGCTTTTTTGAGACTGTTCGATTTGAGCGACTGCCTCCCGCATTTGCATGATGATGCGTTGACTCAATTTAAGTATTCCCGTTGCTTTTGTTGCTTGATTGTCGGATCCAATCGCAATTTCATTCATAGCGTATGAAATTTGACCTGAAACTTCTTTGTTTTGCTGTGTTGTTTGGGCTATATAGTGACTATTTTCAGAAACGTGGAGCGTCAGTGTCTTCAACTGCAAGATCATCTCTTCGAGACGACTACGCATTTTTTCAAACGTTTGCGCGAGTTTCCCAATTTCATCTTTCGAGTGGACCCTTATTTCATGCGTTAAATCCCCATTGGCAATCGACTCGCTGCTGACCATCAACTCCGATAAAGGACGGGTGATCGATCGACTGATGATGATGAAAAAACCAAGTGTAATCAAGGTCACAATGATATAGACGGTGATAGAAAAGGTGGTCATTTTGTTGATGTCTGTAATAAGCTGGTGTTCTTCGTTATGGATTCGCTCAAGCGCTCCCGCGCGGAAAACATCAATTTTTTCATTGATATCTTCGGCAAACTGGTCAAAGTCACCCATAATTTGATTGCCGCCTGCTGGACCCTCCGCTATATAAGCGTTTGCCATCCTTTTTCCCATCTCGTAATAAGCATTAAATGAAGTCTCAAATGAAGAAAGTTGCTCCTCCTGTTTCGGATCGATTCTTTTTAAATCTGCAATCGTCCGTTTAAAGTTAAGGGCATGTACCTCAGCCAATTCAAAGCCGTCATCAAAACCGGATAATGCCTGTGTGGCAGAAATATCCGTTAAAAATTGTTGGACCTGAACAACATCCAATTTCAAGTCATCCGCTTTAAAAGCGACCTCGATTGACGTGTCTTTGAGATTGGTTACCGTTTGACCATAACCATTGATCTTAGCTATGAGAAAAAAACCGAAAATAACAAAAACTAAAATAATAACTAAAAACGATGACAACAACTTGGACCTGATCGACAATTGTCAAATTCCCCCTTGTCCCTATCATATTTAAATTAACAGAAACTACCCCTTCATTTAATTATCGGCAGCTATATAAACCTGTTAAATCGTTTTTAACATTTTTAATGAACTTTATGTGAAAAGTTGGCGGGGGGGGGCGCAAACAAATTTAGCTTCACGCATCGATCAGAGGAATGGGGCAATCGGGCCCCGACAGCGGATAAGGCGCCATCCTGTGGATATAGGCGACTTGTCCTTTTTAGGAAGAAAGACGCGCCTGGGTCATGGCGCTGACCTTCTTTTTTGTATGTTAGAATCTTCTTATTTAATTTACTTCTCGCAAATATGCTGGTTGGAATGCTTCCAAATAGGTTTAAAGAGAGAATATATATTTATCGATTTACGATAAATATATATTGCTATTCAGTAATACTGTATTATAAATCCTACTATAACAAAATGAGGTGCTTTATGAAACGGGGGACAATCACTTTTTTAAAGTTAGCGGTTTTTATTATTTGGATAGCGGTTCTCACGATGTGCATCTACTGGTTGCCATGGTTGGGTCGAACAACAGTTGAGATGTATCCGGGGTATGCTCATTTAAGATTACCTATTCTATTTGGGCTGTATGTTACAGTGATTCCATTTACCATTGCGCTATATCAAGCTTTTAAACTACTGAATTATATAGAAAGTAAAAACGCTTTTTCAGATTTAGCCATTGTTTCGTTGCGATCGATTAAGAACTGCGCGATCATCATTTCCGCGTTATACATAGTGGGGGTCGTTTTTCTCATTATCGAAAATGCGATGCATCCTGGCGTTGCCATGATAGGATTCTCAATCCTATTTGCGTCTCTAACAATCTCGTTTTTTGCGGCAGTTCTACAGGAACTATTGAGAAGCGCATTCGAAATAAAAACAGAAAATGATTTGACGATTTGAGGTGGTTACATGGCGATTATAATTAATATCGATGTGATGCTTGCGAAGCGAAAAATGAGCGTGACGGAACTTTCGGAACGGGTTGGCATCACGATGGCTAACATCTCTATATTAAAAAATGGTAAGGCAAAGGCCATCAGACTGTCAACTTTAGAGGCCATTTGTAAAGCATTAGATTGTCAGCCTGGTGATATTTTGGAATATAGGAGTGACGCTTAAGATGACACTTTTTTTATTAGTTGGATTCATTATCGTACTTATTTTACTTTTTAATAAAAGGCTCGTATTTAAGTTGGTCCGCTCCGATTCTACTTTCGTTGGAAAGTTATCAGGGGCGGATTGGTTTCAAAACCCATGGAAAAGTGGCACTTTTTTATTCGTATCAAACGCTTTGCTGTTTAGTTTAACACTGTTGCTTATTTATGTTACTGGACTTTTAGAAATCCCTTTTATACACCTGTTTGTCATGATTGCAGCCGTTTTATCGAGCTTATATTTGTGGATTGTCATACATAAATCATGGAGAGGCGGGCGAAAGGAGCGGCTTCTTCAAGGATTCGTCGGTAGCAGCTTTTATGGCGTGCTTGCGCTAATTTTCATTTTCATGATCTTTAACATGGAGCCTGAAACGCCTTACAACGATAACTTCATGCAATTCATTGGCTTAGTTATGGGTATTTTTGTTGCTGTTGTCGCTTTTATAACCTGTTTTTGTATCACGAGTTTGACGGGGAAGAAACAACTATAAGCGGGCGAATTCAAGGGAAGTGGTTCCGAGCGAACGAGAGAAAATGATATGAAAATAATAAAGGGTATCATACTGTTTCTGTTTATAGTCGCTTTCATTTGTTTTTTAAAATTCTACACATTCCATACTGACTTATCCGAGGAAAATATGAATGGATTAAATCTTGGGGAAAAATATTTCCCCTTGATAAATGGAGATACATTACATAACATTGATACTTTTTACCCGAATAATCACGTAAATCATAAGTATAAAAGCGGATTAGAATTACTTGTCGATAAAGAACTCTATATTAAAAGAATTTGGTTACAGGGTCCAAGTATAGGTTACATAACGTCGAAAGGTGTATCAATTGGAAATAATCGAAGCAAGGTTATAGATTTATATGGCAAAAACTTTTATATGAGACATGAACAAGGCGCGGATATTATAGGCTACATAGATAGAAAAAGGAATTCAAAAATAGAATTTTGGACAAGCGAAAATATCGTCCACAGTATCCGCTATGATAAAAGAAATCTATATTAGACACCTTGTCATTTGCTCGTGACCCAAATGTTGTTGTCTAAAGCGCTTAAACAGCCCTACCCACCTGAGCGACTTTGTGGATCGGAGGGTAGCAGTCCATTATTATAACTTCAAACTTTCTTCACAGTTATAAGTTAGCCTAGAACGATACAGAAGTATGTTCCGCAAAGGAGGAGCGTGGTTCACTAAGAAAAAAGCTCACCGAGTGCTTGTTATAGATGATGAAGCGCCAATGAGAAAGTTGTTGGAAGTGTATTTGCGAGACAGCCTGTACGATGTTCTAACCGCATCAGGTGGGGATCAGGCTGTGGATATGTTGAAAAAGGGCTCATTTGATTTGGTGTTATTAGATATTATGATGCCATATAAGGATGGTTGGGCAGTCTGTCGAGAAATTCGATCTTTTAGTGATATTCCCATTATTATGTTAACGGCTCGGGATCAGACGGTTGATAAGGTGAAAGGGCTCAAATTAGGGGCGGATGATTACATTACGAAACCCTTTGAGGAAATGGAGTTATTGGCTCGAATTGAAGCGTTATTTAGGAGGTCTGAACCAAAAGGACCGACCGAACCCCAATCACAGTCCCATGGAATTACGATTGATCCCACAACCCATTCTGTTTTTGCGAATGGACAACCGATCGAACTCACGCCAAAGGAATTTGAATTATTGTATACTTTTCTTACGAATAAGGGGCGCGTCTATAATCGTGAACTATTATTAGAGATGATCTGGGATTTGGATTATGAGGGGGATCTACGCACGGTCGATACCCATGTTAAGAATTTACGGGAAAAATTAAGGAAACATGGGTTGGATGCCAATTCAATTATTAAAACGGTGTGGGGAGTAGGGTATAAAGGACAATAGAAAAAGCCTCATTTATATGAGGCTCTTTTATAAATGCTACCATCTAATTCTGCTAACGAAGCAATTCGTTTCTTTTATCCCTATATTCTTCTTCGGTAATTTCCCCTTTGGCAAATCGTTCGCGTAGAATCTGAAGGGCGGGATCTTCTTTTTTACCTCCATTAATCCAACGAATAAACAGATAGATTCCTCCTAGGAGAAGGCCCCATTGTAAAAGCATCCAATAAAACATGCTAAAACCATGTACACCCATATTATTCATCATATGCATCATGGCTTCTGCGCCCCCTTTAGTCTTTATTATAAAAGATAAATATGAAGATTTCATGTGGAATGCGTTGCGTTAAAAAAGTTTTTTAAAAAGGGGGTGTTCGAGTTTGGGGCGGATGGCGCAGTTTATTCGAACGAGAGTGACGATCAAATTAGGGCTATTACTGTTCGGTGTCTTCTTACTGATTGCAGTGGCCCTTGGAAACATTGTGTATACGTTTTTTGTTTCCTTCTATGTTTCGCATGTGTGGGAAGAATTGACTCAGAGAACAGAAAGTCATGCCGCCGTTTTAAGCGATTATTTCAACGACAGTACGATTGACCATGTTGTACGCATGGAAGTAGGCGCTAACTTTATGGTGGTGATTTTAGACTCGGATAAAAATGTGTTAGGTCAATCTGACAACATGACTTCCGAACATCACGACTATTTGGATATGACATATGAGAAACAAATGAAATTTGGAGCCACGGTCGAGCAAGATTGGGATTCGAAACCATTCCTTGTCGATCAAGCGCCTGTTTTCCAGGGCGGCAAGGAAGCGGGAACCGTTGTTTTGTTTAGTTCCACAACACCGATTCGCGAGGCAATTCAATCATTACAACGTATCTTGCTCACGATCGGACTCGCTTCCGCTATTATTGTCGGCGGTATCTTGTTTTTAATTTCGAGAATGATCGCTCGTCCTCTGCTTGTCATGAGGCAAGTCACTAGTGAAATTGCAAAGGGGAATTATGATTTTTATTTGCCGTTGAGGGGGGAGGATGAGGTTGCTCAACTTGCCCACTCGATCCATCATATGTCGAGGGAAATTCAGTTTTATCAGAAGCAACGCAATGACTTTTTAGCCGATATTGGTCATGAGTTGCGAACACCATTAACGTATCTTAAAGGGTATTCCGAATTAATATTAGGTCACGACGTGTCTAACGAAGAAAAACAAGAGTATCTTACGGTTATTAATGAACAGAGCGAACGCCTGCAACGATTGGTGCAAGATTTATTTGATTTAGCCAGAATTGATCAAGGGGTTTTCTCGTTTCACTGGGAAAAGATCTGTTTAGAAGACGTCCTGACTGACACCCTTTCAGTCGTCGAATCGTCGATGGATGCAAAAGGGATTCTCATTGAATATTGTCCTCCCGAGAAAAAAATTATGGTTAAAGGAGATCGTCAACGGTTGGGACAAGTGTTTATCAATATCTTGGATAACGCGCGTTATTATACCCCTGAGGGCGGAAGCGTTTTTGTTCGTTATCAGCGGAATGCAGCGGAAGTTATCATCGAGATCGAAGATACAGGACCGGGTATTCCGAAAGCAGAACTTCCTTTTATTACGGAACGGTTATATCGGGTGGAAAAATCACGCTCTAAACAAACAGGAGGCGCTGGGTTAGGTTTAGCTATCAGCTCCAAAATTATTGAAAAGCATCAAGGTTATTTACAGATCGAGAGCGCCGAGGGAGAAGGGACGACGTTTAAAGTGAATTTACCCCTTGTATTTGTAGATCAAGCTAAATCCTAAGGTGATCTGAGTCAGTAGTTAACAATGAACCTTGGTCGTTATGTTGATGGGATGTGATCATTTCGACACTTTTTCTACACAGTTTCCACATATGTATCTTCTATTATTAAAAGTGTAAAGAAGAATACTTCTCGTGGGAGGGGAACAGGAAATGAAAAAGATGGTGATCGGTGGAACGCTAGCTGCATTGTTGGTCATAGGCGGCATCGGGGGAGTGTGGGCGGCGGAATCTGTGAGCCCTAATAGCGGAAATGAAAAAACATTCGAAGACATGTTGCCGTTCATGAAGAAAATGCATCCCCATACATCCGATGAAACTTTTAAAAAAATGTACAATGACTGCCACGGTGAGGGCGGGATGATGAAAGGCCATCATCGTCATATGGGCGGGAATCATTGGATGCATAATATGAAGGAATCATAAGCGCGACAGCCGGATCGAACGATCTGGTTGTTTTTTTGGTTGAAAAGCTAGATTTATAAATAACATAAATAAGTAGGTATTGTAATAAACTCCATAATTTCTACACAAGTTTACCGTAAACTCACAATATAGAAGGACTTTAAGAGGGGAGAAAAACGATGGATGATATGAGCTTGAGTTCGTTGTTGGGAATAATGAAACCTATTTTATATGTAGTCGGGTTGTACATACTTTACAGCGTGGTTGTCGCGCTATACAAAAAGAAAAGAGGAACAAATAATAAATAAGAGGAGCGTGTTTGGAAATGAAGAAAATGTTGTTTTTAATTTTGGCGAGCGCCCTTGTGTTAAGCGCGTGTAGCGCGAAGACGGATGGTGATGTGGCTGAACCTGAAGATCATTCAATGGATGGGATGGCTATGGGACATGATCATCACGAACCCGATTTAAATCATTCGACTGGAGAAAATGAATTGAAATTGCCGCCCATTTTAAAGAGCGACAAGGAAACAGAAGACGAAATTCATTATACGGTTGATGCTCAAAAGGGTCAAACAGAAATATTCGATGGTTACCAAACGGATACGTTAGGTTACAACTCCTCGTTTTTAGGCCCGGTTTTAAAAGTGAAAAAAGGGCAAACCGTCCACATTAACACGAAGAACAGTTTGGATGAGGATACGACATTTCACTGGCATGGGTTGGTTATTGCCGGAGCGGCCGATGGAGGTCCTCATAGTGTGATCAAACCGGGGGAAAGCAAAGAAATTACGTTTAAAGTCGATCAGGGAGCGGCCACTCTTTGGTTTCATCCCCATCCATTAGGAAATACAGCCGAACAGGTTTTTAATGGTCTTGCGGGATTGTTTTATATTGAAGACGATGAAGCGGATCAACTGGATTTACCAAACGAATACGGCAAAAATGATTTTCCATTAATTATTCAAGATAAGACGTTCGATGAAGAGAAGCAATTGAATTTTACTGAAGTGAAAGATGAAGATGGAATGATGGGGGATACTCTATTAGTCAATGGCACAGTCAATCCGAGCTTAACCATTGGAAAGGAAAAGGTGCGTTTGCGTTTGTTAAATGGTTCGAACATGCGGAACTATGTGTTTAAGTTGAGTAATGATCAGGCCTTTACACAAATTGCGTCAGACGGAGGCTTGTTAAACGAACCGATTGAATTAAAGGAATTACAATTAACCCCTTCGGAAAGAGCGGAAATTGTAGTTGATTTTTCTAAATTACAAGATACGGATCAGCTCGCTTTACTTACAGGCGAGGACACTGTTGTGTTACCGTTCAATGTGAAAGAGGAGCGAACAGGGGGAGATAACGTAAACATTCCGAAGCAAATGAATTCCATTGCGGTAACTGACGAGGAAAAGAGCATGAAGGTGACCAAGGAAATAGTGTTAGATGGCATGGCGGAAGATGTTACGATTAACGGGAAGAAATTGGATATAGATAGAATTGATTTTACCCAGAAAAAAGGGGAAGTTGAAGTTTGGGAGATTTACAATAAACCAGATGAAATGGGTGGCATGATTCATCCATTCCATATTCATGGTACCCAATTTAAGGTTATTTCAATCAATGACGAATTACCGCCTGAAAATTTACGAGGATACAAAGATACAGTCTCTTTAGATTCAGGAGATCGAGTGAAGCTCGCGGTCCGATTCGATGAACCTGGGATTTTTATGTATCACTGTCATATTCTAGAGCATGAAGACAATGGGATGATGGGGCAGGTGAAAGTAGAGTAATTGTCTTCTTGCTTGTCTGACTGGCCATCTATGGTTGAGTTTTCCAATAAGCAAGGATCAAAATGAATAGAGACTCGCCGCCCGTCGTTAAGTATGGGTAGTATAAAGGTGAATCAATTCGAGATAATCGAATAGAACTATTTATAGACATATGCGCCTGCTGGAAGAGATCAAATTGATAATCCAAGAGAAGATCTCATAGCACTGACGTATGATATTCTTTCTGACATATAATATGACTTTTCTTGGCCTGAACAGACTAGGGACCCATTACTATTTAAAAAGTTAATGGCGGGAATCAGGCGATAACAACCATTAAAGCAAGGTCTAAGCGTGAGAAAGTTACCTCCACTATTTCCAAAGGGTTTAAAATCCAAAAGTTAACTTGGCATCTAAGTGAAAGGTGTAGAGGACATGATTGAGGAATACCTCAGCCATCTTCAAAAGAACGGAAAATACTCTCATACATCCATACGAAAATGAACTACTACAATTTGAAGCAGAAACCAATATTCAAAAATGGATACATGGCTTATCGTAATAAAAAGGTCGTGTATAACCTGGTGCTCGATATATCGGATTGGATGTAAGATCGGCGGATGAAGATCATATGGTGGACGGGAAAATCGGAAAAGTAGCTTCATGATGCCAAAAGCTTGTAATAAGGATAGAAACATTTGAAACATCCATTCGCTTAATAAGCCCTTCCTTTCCCGATAGATATTTATCACTTGAACAACTTACTATTGATATAGGGGAAAGAAACAACCAAAAATATGTTAATATTTTTCCGTTTATAAACCTCCTAATTAAAAGACAATGTATCAACTCGAAGCGTTCCTATATATTTATTCCCCGTACAAAACCCTTGCATGATCCCATTAACTGCTTAAATGCTAGAGCGTCTTTTACAACTCGATGACATCTCCATGTTATGCTAATCATGAGGTGATCCTAGTGGCAACAATTTTAATTGTTGAGGATGAAATTCCAATCAATGAATTAATTAAAAGAAATCTACAATCCGTAGGACATACATGTATTTCCGTTTTTGATGGTAGGGCAGCTATTGATGAGTTGACACAAAACGAAGTGGATCTCGTTTTGTTGGACGTCATGCTTCCAGAAATTGATGGTTATGAGGTTTTTCAGCAAATGGAAAAGACACCTACGATCTTCCTGACGGCGCGAAGTAGCTTAATGGATAAGGTGAAGGGTTTGACCCTCGGCGCTGACGATTATTTAGTCAAACCATTTGAGATCTTAGAATTGTTGGCGCGAGTGGATGCTGTGTTAAGACGTACCCAAAAGGAAAGCAAGCATTTTGAGCTTGATGGGCTAAAGGTAGATTTTGAGAGCAGACAAGTATTTTTGAATGAATCTCCGATTGAATGTACCCCTAAAGAATTCGATCTATTAGAGGTGTTGGTGAACAATCGTAATATTGCTCTATCACGGGATAAGCTGTTAGAGCTTGCTTGGGGATATGATTATGAAGGGGATACAAGGACGGTGGACGTTCATATTCAAAAGCTAAGAAAGAAGTTAGACATGGAATCTAGAATTAAAACGGTCTATAAAATTGGTTATCGTTTGGAAATTTAGATAGAAAAAAATAATATTACAACTTCATAATAACTTGATGACAATCCTATAATCTCGCCATTTTATACTGTTATTGTAAGCTCAAACAAACGATAAGGAGAGATTGAGATGAAAACAGAAAGATTGAATAGAAAAGGATGGAAAAGAACCGCGTTGATTGCCGTAACCGTTATTGGCGCTAGTCCACTACTGTTCCAGGGAATTATCCAAGGAGTAACGGCAGCGGAATTGAAAAAAACGGATAGAGTTCCTACAACCTATTCGATTGATGCAGTCAGTACATCCCCAGCTGCGCAATATAGTTTGCCAGAAGGCTACCAAAAAGCAAATTACACGGTGGGAACAATAAACCTTGATTACTACCGCAATCAGATGCCGACTAGCAAGGACATGGCCAAAGAAGTTGCGGCGGAAATCGGCGCTCAGGCCCTGTGGGAGATATTTGACCTGAACTTGGAAGGGCAGGAGATTCAAATGGGCTACAACCAGGCAGTCGAACATCTTCCCCGTTCGCGATGGCATGCAGATGTGTACATCAATGGCAAGCGTAGTTATTCATTCGAAGTCGACTCAGTGACGGGAGAATTATTTGGAATAGCCCGCAGCAGAACACTGGATAAACAGATTTCATTAGCCTATGATTCAAAGCTTGCTAGTAACCCCCAAGAATATGTTGAACGAGCAAGGAAGTTAGCGGAAAAATACAATGTTGTTCATGGACCGATTAAGTCGGTGGAATACAATAACCAAGGATACAGTAACAATGATCCGGATATTACGATGTACGTAACTGGGGAAAATGGGGAAATGGCTATGATGACTTTCTCCCGATACGATAAGGCCTTGTTAAGTATCGGCTATAGTACGCCAACGAAGTACGCGTTGGAACAAGCTGAAAGGGACATGAAGCGGTTGCAGGAAAAGGCAACGCCTTCGGTCGATGATAACGAGGCTCCCTCTCTAAAGGAAATGGAATGAGATTAAACCACGTTTTTACGATGTAAAATCTAGCCGCCACATGTTGGCGGCTCTTCGTCTGATAAAAAGAATCTTTCCTTTAACAACGCTATAAACCAAACAATCCGTAATCAATCTAAAAAGGGAGATGAATTATTTTGATAGAAATCCAAAAGACGGTCCACAAGTGGGGTTATCCTTTGAAGGTAAACCCATGAAATATCGAACTTTTTTGACCACACTTATGCTCTTTCTATTTTTCTTCAATTTGGGAATTTTAATTATTTCGATCACGACCTTCAAAGATACGATTGCGCGTGCAGAGGAGAAAAGTTTAGGAGAACATTACTTTATCACCTCTTCGCTGATTAAGGATTTTTATGCTGTGGAAAACCGTGGAATTGATATTGAAGACTCCCTGGGTGCTCTGCTTCAGCCATACAGTTATTTATCAGGAGATAAAAAAGTGAAATTGGCGCTCTACAAGGGTAATCAGATTGTCTATTCGGATCAGCCGCAGAATATCGTAAAGAGCAGCTCCTTGGAACTGGATAAAACTAGAGATCGTTTAGTTTCCTCGCAAAAATCTGAAGGACGTACGTATGTTATGGTTTCAGGTAAGCTTCCAGCGCCATTTGATGATTATACAATGGTGTATTTTTATGATACGACGGATTCCATTGCCGCATGGAATCAAATGAAAAACATGCTGTTTTTGGCAGGATTGATTCTTTCCAGTTTACTCGCTTTTGGACTTCTATTATTACTGAATCGAATATTTAAGCCTCTCACGCAAATTTCTCATATGTCTCGGAGCATTGCGGCCGGAGCATACGATACTAGACTTCCTGTATCTGGACAAGACGAGCTTTCCGAAATGGCTAGAAGTTTCAATCATATGGCGGAGGAAATTAAAAGTCAGATCATGCAGTTGGCTACTGCAGCGGAACAGAAGCAACAGTTTGTCGATAATCTGGCTCACGAGTTACGAACTCCTCTTACTACGATTTATGGATATGCAGAGTATATTCAGAAGGTTGTTTGCACAGAAGAGGATAAGGTCCTTGCGACAAACTATATCATGTCTGAGAGCCGCAGACTGCAAAATATTGCTTATCGTTTACTCGATATGGCCACCCTTCGTGAGAATAGTATTGAGCGAGGCGACGTTTGTTTGGAAGAATTGGTTCGGGGGATTAAACAAGCTATGTCGCTGAAAGCGACAGCGCAAGACATTAAGATAATCTATGAATGTCGATTTGACATGCTCTTTTGCGATGCAGATCTCATGCATATTTTGCTTGTTAATTTATTAGATAACGCGATAAAAGCATGCAAACCGAGAGATATCATCAAGCTAGTCGCTGAGCTAGAGGGTGATCGTAAAGTGATTTTTATTCAAGATAGTGGCAAAGGAATGTCAGAGGAGCATCTCGATAATATTACAAAAGCGTTTTACCGGGTAGATCTTTCTCGCAGTCGCTCTGGTGGCGGAGCAGGTTTAGGTCTAACCCTTTGCCAACAGATTGCGTTGAATCATGGAGCAGAACTTAGTTTTTCCTCTGAGCTAGGGAAAGGTACAACAGCTAAACTAACTTTTACAAGTTCATAACCATTTAATCTTCCCAAGTATGAAGGGTTGATTATAAATGGATTATCTACTTAGAGTCCTGAATTCTTTAATATTGTTTTGATCTTGTATTCTTTAATTGAAGATAAAGTTAAAAAGAACGTAGAAAAAATCGGGCTCTATATCCTGCTTCTCATCCTCTTTTCAAAATTTACTGGCTTATCAAAAAGAGAAATAACTAACATTAGTGTCAGAAATGGATAATAATTAAACTTGGATGTACATTGCCAAGTAGTAAATAGCCCTACATCTTCGTGATATGCGAATGGTTTAGGGCTATTTTAGAGACTGGGAGTAAAATCGGCCATCGGATTTTGGATATCACTCGTGTTGACCCTAATACGATTATTTGATAATGAGATGGATAAATGATCGACAAAATTTGGGGATGTAGGTATAATGTCCTCAACTCAATGCTTTTTACTATTGAAAAAGTCACTCAATGATAAAAAGTATGCTATCAATCTTTTTCGAGCTTCATCTGGCCAAGGGGCCAGTCTTTTGCTATAAAATTGAAAATGGGGGATTAGATGAGGTTTTTGTTAAGTTTGTGTGTGTGTGTTGCTTTTCTTTTGCCTCAAATTTCAGAAGCAAGCTCCGATCCGATTAAGATTATTGTCAATAAAAAAAATATTGATTTGAAAGATTCGGCGCCGTTCATAGATGGGACTTCGGGTCGAACGATGGTTCCGATTCGGTTTATTAGTGAATCGTTAGGCGCGGAAGTTGTTTGGGATGAGCGCGCGCGTCAAATCCACCTGCTAAAGGGGCGAATACCGTCCAAATTAAGGTTGGTGAAAAAATGGCCCAGATCAATCATGATCAGATCCATTTGGACAGCCCGCCTGTGATCAATAACGACAGAACCTATGTTCCTTTACGATTCATTAGTGAGTCGTTCGGGGCGCATGTTGAGTGGGTATCCGCAAATAACACGGTGATTGTATCTGATCAAAAAACGGGTGTGAGCGCGCCCAACCTATATGGCATTTCTATTGGACAATCCTCATCGGAAATTCTATCCATTTTAGGGGAGCCACAGCGCAAAGATCGTAGTTCATTTGGTTATGATTGGTGGATTTATAACGGGGATCTCAACAAGTACATTCAAATCGGCATTCAAAATGGAAAAGTTGTAGACGTTTATGCCAATGGGAAAGGACTCATTTTTGATGGCATTAAAATTGGCGGGCAGCAAAGTGAATTAGAGAGGAAATATAAGTTGACTCCAAAAGTGAAATTTGAGTTTGATCAGGTTCATTTTACTGTGGATAATACTAAGGCGGAAAAAAAGTTGAGCCTAGTCGATGGCGTTCCTATTCTTTTTTATATGGACCTACATCAAAGTTCAGCGCCTACCCTTTCATCGATTCGAATGATCAGTATTGATACATTAATAAAGTCAAAAATGATTGGATATGGATATCAATATAGCGGTGGTCATCTCAACTTGGACTCTCCAACTACAATAACCGCTCAAGAAAAAGAACGGATCGAAGCTTCTTTTGAAAGACAATTGCTTGATTTAACGAACACAGCGAGAATCAGACGCGGCGCGAGCTTGCTGACATGGAATCAGGCGGCTTCCCAGGTGGCCAAAGGGCATAGCCTGGATATGGCGATCAATGATTTCTTCTCTCATGATTCATCCTCGGGAATTGAATACGGGGAACGTCTAAGGAAAAGCGGGATTCAATATAGAACGGCCGGTGAAAATATTGCCTGGGGGCAAATCGACGCAATTGAGGCCCATGAATCATTGATGAATAGCTTAGGTCATCGAAAAAACATCTTAAATAATGATTTCGCTACGCTAGGAGTAGGTGTGAAAGGAAACTATTATACTGAAAACTTTGTCACGCCATAATCGTTTCGCGACAGGCCGTCTATTTTGATAGCAACAATACAAGGGATGGATTCGTTTAAACCGTATAGGGTGAGGGGAGTTTCGGAAAGCGCTAGAAGTCTCCTTTTTATGATAAATATTCACGAAATTGAGGAGAACAGGGGGTTCTTATGACAAAAGAAAAATGGACTCTTCTTATATGTTGGAGGAATACGCGCATCGATGGGAGTACCCTTTGTACCCTATGAAAGAAAAAAGAAGATAAAACGGAAATTCACGGGAGAAACTCCCCTTAATCCGCCCGTTCTCCCGCCACTTCCAGAAAGTCCAGCGATAGGAGAGGGAGACCGGCTCCCACCCCAAATGATCAAACATCTAAACTGGCTTCTAACTCTGTCAGGATGGCTATGACCACTTCTGACGCTTGTTCTAGCTTTTTCAATGCTTCTTCCGCTCCGTGTAGGTCTGCTTGTTCATAACGTTCTACTGCCAGTCTCGCATAGTGATGAACTTCTTGGTGAGGTTGTTCTAATTCCTTGTATGTAGCGCTATTTTTGATGTGTTGCGGCAGATCGCCATAATACCACTTACCTAATCTGCATTCTTGATGGGTTGTAACTTGACTGGAGTCCACGGCTTGGATCCCTAACAGCATATTATAGATTCTCCATTTCCAAAGAAGGTGGTCCGTTTTTGCGACGCGGACTAAATCTTTTGCATTTAATTTAATGTTGATTTGGAAAAAGCTATTTCGAATCCGATCCATTTCACTGCTGAGTTGAAAAACTCTGTTTGCCGTTTCTTTTGCAATTCCTTGCGTGTAAATACTGTGATCATGAATCGAAGAGTTTCGTTCTGAGATGTCTGTGACGACAGCGGATTGTTCTTCTGTCATCGTTGCGATGTGTGAATTTGATTCGCTATTTTCCTGAATGGCGGTAATGATCTTGGATAGCGCGTCGCCGGCATGTTCGGCGCCCGCAACACTTTGATCAACTTGATCGCCTGTTTGTTTAATTTGTTGAATAAGCTGGGCGGATACATCTCGTAAATTCGTGAGGTTCGTCGTGATTTGCATTACTTGTTGCTTGGTTCGCTCCGAGAGGTTGCGAACTTCTCCCGCTACAACGGAAAAACCCCTGCCATGTTCTCCAGCCCGAGCCGCTTCAATCGCAGCGTTGAGAGCGAGTAAATTCGTTTGTTCAGATATTTCTTGGATGATGTTGGCGATCTGTTGTATATGTTCAATCTCTTGATTTAGCGAACTGACTTGGTCCACAAGTTGAACATAGACTTTTCCGACTTGCTCAATGTTGTTTAGCGCCTCGTCGATGACGACTTTGCTTTGGTCTGCCGATTGTACCGCGGTGTCGGATCCGTCCGCGACTCTTTCCGCGTGGTTGGCAACTTCATGAATCGTTGCGCTAATTTCTCCCATGGCAGTGGCAACACTGTGGCTTTCCTCTATTTGCTTGTCCATGGAGGTGACGAGTTCTTTAATCGAATCGACTTCAATGGTATCGTTTAGGAGGTCGGAGACATTAAATAAGAAAGACTTAAATGTTTCTTCCATATATACATTGACGATTAGTTGCTGATCGTAAGCGGCTAATTTTTGGACAGCGTGCGCCATTTGCATCATTCGGTGAGGATCACGGCGCATATTTTCCATAAGAATTAAAGTCATGGAATGTATCATTAAATGATGAGCAGAAATAAAATGGTCAGCAGTTAAGTGAATCCGACTATGAACATGGCCGATGATCTTTCTTGTCTTAATATATTCCTGGTCGATTTCCCCCTGAAAAAATTGTTCAAGGTATCGATCCATCGTTTGACGCAGTCTGTCAATCGTAGAGTGTTGGGCAATGATGTTTTGGAGATGGTCCACGGTCAGGAGATGTCCATAAAATCGATCGATGATTTCATTTTTATGTGGTCGTAACACTTGCGCCGCTTCGATTACATAGGTTAACGTCTCTTGATTGATGCCAAGAAAATTTAATTCTTTTTTCGCTTGTTCCTCGATGTTCGAGATGTCGGTTGAATGGGATTGTTTCATATATTCTTTCCAACCTTGTGGTTTCCTAGTGAAAAACACAGACGCTCCCCCTCCTTTTTTATAAGCAGTATTCTTTTCAATTACCAGAATAATTGGAAATCTACTTGTTTTCATTATAATGGCAATAGGTCCACGCGACTAGTTCTTTATTGACAATAAACCTTTGAAAACTGATTCTAGCAGTTTGGGACGGGACTTTACGCTCACCCTCGATAGGGTAGTCTCTTTTTTTGCAAACGAAAGAGTCGAGTATTTAAGGTAATCCCGACTCACTTTAAAGGTTGATCTATATTAGCTGTTCGTTTTATTACATTGCATCTGTTGTAGGTAATTTTCGAACTGTTGACTAGACAGTGGTCTGCTGAATAAATAGCCTTGCCCTTGACTACAGCCGTCCTCACTTAATACTGTTAATTGTTCGATTGTTTCAATACCTTCCGCAATTACATTCAAATTTAGTGTTTCGGCAATCGACAGGATTCCTTTTACAATCGCCTGACTTTCCTTTTTTAAATGAATGTCTCGCACAAAGGAGGGATCGATTTTTAATGTATCGATCGGGAGGTGTTGCAAATAACTGAATGAGCTATAGCCGGTTCCAAAGTCATCCATTGAAATATGAATCCCTAACGCTCTGATTTGTTGTAGGATGATCGATGCATCCTCTAGATCCGCAAAAACACTTTCGGTCACTTCAAATTCAAGCCATTGGGGTTCCAAACCTGTATCTTTCAGAACCGCTTTGATCTGAGGGAGCAGATCAGGCTCGAATAATTGTCGAACCGATAGATTAATCGATAGTTTGACAGGGGGATAGCCTGCTCGTTGCCATTCAACCGCTTGTTCGCATCCACGTCGCATAATCCATTCCCCCAACGGAACAATTAACCCTGTGTCCTCGGCGACGGGGATAAATTTATTTGGCGCGATTCGGCCCAATTCAGGATGCTTCCAACGAACCAAAGCTTCCATCCCAACTAAACAACCTGTGCTAAGATCGACTTTTGGTTGGTAATCCATGTAAAATTGTTCTAGTTCAATCGCTTTTTTCAGTTCATACTCTAACAAAATTCGTTCCAGGGAACGCTGTTCCATTTCGGAGTCAAAAAATAAATAGCCATTTCTCCCTTGATCTTTCACGGCGTATAGCGCCATATCCGCTCGCTTGATCAGTTCTTCCGCGCTCTTTCCATCAGATGGGAAAAAGGAGATTCCTAAACTGCATGTAATCGTATGTTTTTTCTTGCCTATTTTAATTGGTTTTTGAAAGCTGTCCAAAATCCGTTTAGCGACTTGTTCGGCTTCTTTCATGTCTGTAATATTGGTGAGCATCACGGTGAATTCATCACCGCCCATTCGGGCTAACAGGTCGTTCGAGCGGATCGACTGTTTAATCCTTTTGCCCACTTCGGTTAGGACGAGATCGCCGCTTTCGTGTCCCCAGGAATCATTAATTTGTTTAAAGCGATCGACATCAAGAAAGATGATGGCTAGTTGCGATTGGAACTGTTTCGCGTAACGAACTTCTTTGCGGATTCGGTCCATAAACAATCTTCGATTCGGTAATTGAGTTAACGTGTCGTGGTAAGCTAAATGGTAAATTTTTTGTTCGGATTGTTTGCGATCGGTAATATCGCGCATGACGAGTACGAAGCTAAGAACATAACCGGTTTCGTTTAAGATCGAACTGACTCTTGCTTCCACATCAATATAGTTCCCGCTTTTCTTTTGGACACGGAATTCCAACTGCGAGGACATCATTTTGGTCACGGACATTTGTTGAATCCCATGGGAGACGATTTCTCGATCTTCAGGATGGACCCATTGTAGTAAATTACCCGATTCTAATTCCGTTAAGCGGTGACCTAAATGAATCGTATGCGTAGGGGACACATATTGAAAATTAGCTTCCCCGTCTATAATCGAAATGAGGTCTGAAGAATTTTCCGTAATTAAACGATATTTTTCCTCATTCCTCCTTAATTCTTGCTCCATCCTTTTCCGATCTGTGATCTCGTTGCGTAACGAAATATATTGGTATGGCCTCCCATCATCATCTAAAAAAGGAACAATCGTTGTGTCGACCCAATAAAAAGAACCGTCCTTGGCCTTGTTTTTCACTTCGCCACGCCATATATTCCCTGTTGCAATGGTCGCCCACATGTCTCGAAAAAAATCTGAAGAGTGATAATCGGAATTTACAATCCGATGATCTTGACCAAGTAATTCTTCACGATCATATTGAGAAATTTTGCAAAACTGCTCATTCACTTCAAGAATCTTCCCGCGGTGATCCGTAATCGCGACGATGGAAGACTGGTCTAAAGCAAATTTAATATCGGCGAGTTCCCTCAGTACGTCTTTTAATTTTTCATCCTTTTCAAATAGCAAATTTTTTAAGGATAAATCAAGCGGGTAACGAAACTCAACTAATGGATTGCTTTTCACCTTTTTACCACCCCTTAACCAAACTGAACATATATGGCGCGCTTTATCAAAAATGCAAACGAAAGGTGGATTTTTTATATTTATTTACAAAATAAATGGAATACACTCCTCACCCCAAGCCTCAGTGTCCAAATATAAATGGCTACTTTTCGTTTCCATCATTAACCATACCGTTATTGTGTTAGTTTAGTATGAGTATAGCCCTATACCTATGAAAAGTCTATGAATAAAATGGCTCGAAAGTATGGACAACAAAAGGCGGGACGGTCCGTCTCAGCGCAACTAATCACCTAAAAAAAATAAAGTTTATAGGGGATAAGTCTTGAAAATAAACAGTTGTTAAAATATAATTTTATACAGGATTAGAAAAATATACCAAACCAGGAATGATATCTCCTAATCTATACGAACTGAGCTCTACCCAAGTAAACGGCGGCCTTTTTTCCACAGAGAAATGGGCGAAAGGGGAACGAATGATGAATGAAAGTCGGTTGTCTAGGTTGTTCGGCTCATCACGAAAGTTACGCTCGCAGTTATTGACATGGTTTTTAATCATGTCGATCATTCCTTTAATTGTTGTTTGTTTATTATCCTTTTATCAAGTCCGGCAGACACAGGATTTTATAATGGCGGGAGAGATTGAAAATCTTTCGTCCATTGGGGAATCGAATGCGGAGTTTATTACGGCCTGGTTAGAAGTCAGACAGGATGAAATGCGTTATTTAGCTGAGTTGAATGCGGCGCAACAAATGGATAAGCAAGAGATTGACCATTTGTTGCAAAAGATGGCTGATGCGAAAGGGTTTTATGACACGATTTTTTCGGTTGATGCCAATGGGGTAGGCTTTTCTGGGATTGAACACGCGGGCGGCTCCGCTCGGATTCAAACGGAACAAGAGGTGAACGATTTTGTCGTTGACGATAGAGAGTGGTTTCAGGCGGCGATTGCAGGAAATGAGACGTTTTCTCAGCCATTGATCTCAAGGGCAACAGGAAATTATGTGGTTACGGTTGCTGTTCCAATCTATCAAGGCGGTGAGATTGTTGGGGTGATGAGGGGCGCCGTGTTACTCGATACAATTATGAAAAGGGTTCAACAATTAGAGCTTGGAGAATCCGCGGAAGTCTACCTCGTTGATCGGAAAGGGTTATTGGTCACCCCAGCGGAATCGATAACGAACATGGACCAGGCGATTGAAACGGAAGCATCTGTAGCGATTGGAAATGAGCAAAGTGGCTCCGGTATTTATGCGAACGCGCAGGGGACGGATGTTGTCGGGGCTTATCAATATATTCCGTTGTTGCAGTGGGGATTAGTGACTGAAATTGATCAAACCCACGTTTTAAGTGAGGCCACTTCGTTACGTAATCAATTGATGTCTTTATTTACGATCATTGTGATCGTTTGTATCGTAGGCATTATCGTTTGCGCTCTGCTGATTGCTCGCTCAATCACGCGGCCCGTTGAAACGATTGTAGAAGCGCTGCAACATGTGGCTGAAGGCGATTTGACGAAAAGGATGGAAATCAGTTTAGATCAAGAACAATCACGAAATGAAATCAATCGCCTCGCGGTTCATTTCAATCAAATGACGAGTGACCTGAATCAGTTGACGCGAAGCATAACGAATAATTCTGGGATGGTTGCCCGCATATCGGAAGAGGTAACAGCGAGCAGTGAACAGACAAGTCATGTTTCAAGCGAAATTGCAACTTCGATTCAGGAAATTTCATCGGGCCAAGATCAGCAAGTAACGGATATCCAACATGCTAAAGTCGTTGTGGATGAGATGTCAGGCGCGATCCAGCTGATTGTGGATGAGATTCAAACGGTGGCGGATGTGGCGACGGATACGTCTCAATTAGCGGAGGAAGGCAAACAGGTCATCGATCAGTCTATTGAGCAAATGAGAAAAGTGAGTCATGCCAGTCAAGCAATGGGAGAAGTTATCCAGGATTTACATGATAAAACAGGCGAGATTGAAAAGGTGATGGATTTAATTCGTCATATTTCGGAGCAAACCAACCTTTTGGCGCTGAATGCGTCGATTGAAGCGGCGCGAGCAGGACACCATGGAAGGGGTTTTGCCGTGGTCGCCGATGAAATTCGTAAGTTGGCGGAGCAATCCAATGAATCGACGAACCAAGTGAACCAGATTATTGTTGAGATTCAAGAAGGGTCCAAGAAAACGGTTGAATCGAATCAAAGTGGACAACTTGCGATTGGGCAATGCGCCTCGATGGTGAATCACGCAGGTGAATGTTTTGCGGAGATCACCGAATCTGTCAATAACGTGAGTGATCGCATGCAAGAGGTCTCATCTTCTACGGAACAGATGAAAGCTTCTTCAGTGGAATTGGTCCGCTTGATTGAGCAAGTCTCACATATTTCTGAGCAGTTTGCCTCCTATACGAGGAAAGTGGCTGCGGGATCGGAAGAACAACTAGCCTCGATGGAAGAGATTGCGGCGTCAGCCCAACAACTATCTGGAATGGCTGGAGAATTACAGGAGTTGGTTAAACGTTTTAAGACGGAGGACGCTTAAAAAGGGTCGGATTATACACAATCGACCCCCGTTAGCGAGAAGGTTGACAATCTGACTTGACGATGAGCTGCATGGCATATACGATGAAAGATGAAGAAGATTCACGTATTGTGGCATCAAAGAGTGAATGCGGTTACAACAACCACTATCGGGGGAGGGCGACGACGATATGAAACAACAGATCATCGATGAAATAAATAAAAGAGCTAAACCGTTACATACGAGTCAAGATTTGGAACCTTTAATGGATGAAATCGGAGAGATTCCGATTGTATTACTCGGTGAAGCGACGCACGGCAGCGCGGAATTTTATAAATGGCGATTTGAGATGACGAAGAAACTCATTGTCGAAAAAGGGTTCAATGCTGTTGTCGTTGAAGGTGACTGGCCTCCATGTTTTGAACTCAATCGTTATGTAAAAGGCAAAGCGCATCAGGATACAGATTTGAAGACTTTATTGAAACAACTGTTCAATTACTACCCATCCTGGGTGTTAGGCAATGAAGAGATGATTCCCGTTATTGAATGGGTGAAGGATTATAATCGTGAGCTACCGGAAGAAGAGAAAATAGGTTTTTACGGAAATGATGTAAAAAGCTTGTGGGAGTCTCTTGAGGAAGTCATTCGATATTTAGAACGGACCGAATCAGACGAGCTGGTGGCCATGGCTAAGATGATCTACGCGAACTTGGAGTCGAGCCAACGCAACCCGCAAATTTACGGATTAAACGCGATGTTTTTTGGGCAGTCGGTCGCGGAAGATGTGGAAGCGCTCTATCAAAAAGTGGTAGAGAGCAGAAAAGACCTCAAAGATATAGACGATGAACAATTCAATGATGAAATTAATGCTTTTGTGATGCGCAATTCAGAGCGCTATTGGCGTTCGATGGCGACCGAAGGACCAGACAACTGGAACATTCGAGTATACCATATGGTCGATATGATCTATCGGTTGATGGAATATCATGGCGAGCAAAGCAAGATCATCGTTTGGGGACACAATACCCACTTTGGCGATGCGCGGGCGACGGAAGGAATGCCGTTGGAAGGTTTCGTCAATGAAGGACAAGTGATCCGCGAACAAAAGGGAGAGGATCAAGTATATATCCTTGGTTTTTCCACGTATTCAGGGGAAGTGATTGCATCGACGGCTTGGAACGAACCGTTACAAGTGATGGAGGTTCCGCCTGCGGTTGAGGGAAGTTGGGACGCGCTCCTTCACGAAGCGGGAGCGGAAGATCGACTCTTGATTTTTGGGAAAGATGAACCTGTTTTTTCCACTTCGATTCCGCAACGAGCAATTGGAGCGGTTTACCGACCACATGAAGTGGAGTATCAAACGTATGTGGCAACCCGTTTATCGGATCGGTATAATGCGTTGATCCATATTGATCAGACGCGCCCGGTTAAACCGTTACTCCCAAAATAAGCGTACTCTATGCGCGAGGCAATCCGACTTGGATTGTACTCGTGTTTTTTTGGGGAAAATAGATGCTCTAAAAGTTTACCTCAGACAAATGAGTTTGAGTTGGGCAACAGTTTTTGGGCGGCGAAACAACGTTTCCCTAGACCCACATCACCTTCTGCTGTTACGATAGATTAACAAGGCAATGACGTTGATTATAGAGAAAGGATGGGTGGGGAATGGTGTTGTTAGAAACTGACAAGAGAGGCGAACGAGGCGCTTGGATTAGTATTGCGGCGTATCTCTTCTTGTCAATCTTTAAACTCATCTCCGCTTACTGGTTTAACTCCGAAGCGCTTTTAGCGGATGGTCTTAACAATTCGACGGATATCGTTTTATCCGTTGCTATATTAATCGGAATTCGCATTTCGCGGATCCCGCCAGACGAAAATCATAGGTATGGTCATTTGAAAGCGGAGTCCATCGCTTCACTCGTCGCTTCATTTATCATGATGAGTGTCGGACTAAAAATTATTTGGGATTCTTTCCAGCAATTACTGTATGAACCAGCGTCTGTCGTGCCAGATGGGCGGGCTGCGTGGATTGCATTAATCTCTGCTGGGGTGATGTATTTTGTGTACCGTTATAATACAAAGCTAGCGGCGGTTACGAAAAGCCCCGCATTGCTCGCCGCGGCAAAAGATAATTTATCAGACGTATGGGTGAGTGTCGGGGCGGCAATTGGCATTTTCGGTTCGGGGTGGGGGTTGCCTTGGTTAGACCGACTTGCCGCTGTCGTTGTTGCGATTATGATTTGCAAAACGGCGTGGGATATTTTTACAGAATCGGCTCACCAACTGACCGACGGATTTGATGAAAAATTATTGCCGCGCTATGTGGAAACGATTCGAGCGGTTGACGGAGTACGGGCGGTTGACAACATTAAAGCGCGCAGCTATGGCGCGGCGGTGTTTGTCGATGTCGTCATCCACGTTCATCCGCAGCTCGATATCGTTCGATCCCATGCGATCTGCAATGAGATTGAACATATCATGTTAAAGATCCACCATGTTCATTATGTTCATATCCACATTGAGCCGGATAAAAAATTGCTCGCCGCTTATTTCGTTTAACACGCGCTCGTTCGTGTTTGAAACGAAAGGTCTTCCAGCTCCCATCTTAATACGAGCAGGCCTAGTTCTATCGGAACTGGGCTTTTTTCCTATTTACGCATATTACGACCCTTTACAGAATAAAGTTATCGTGGTATTGAAATTGAACGTATGGAGGTTTGGGAGGATGGATTTAAGAGTATTGGATTTACAGTATCGATTGGAACAAACGCAACGACATTTAAAAGGTCATCGCCACCTTAGTCAACTATATAAAGAAGATATTAAAGAGATTGAAAAAATTTTGTTAGAAATCAAAATGATCGTCTCGCTGCCGAATGATCGTCGGTTCTTGAATTAATGCAGGACGGGGAGCAAGGCGCAAAAAAAAAGAACCTGGTGGCGTTTGTTCACTAGGTTCCGCGCTGAAAAGAACTATTTTATTTGTTTAAGATCGTCCCGTTTGTCGTCGTCATCCATAATCCCTTTTGTTGAATCTTTAAATTCTTTTAGCGTTCTGCCAAAAGCTCGACCTAGTTCGGGCAATTTGTTCGGTCCAAAAACGACAAGGGCAATGACTAAAATAAGAACAAGTCCTGGAACACCAATATTTTGAAGCATTAAGATCATACCTTTCTTTAAGGAAACATTACTCCCTCTTAGTTTAACGGAAAATCAATGACTTCACAATGTTACTTTTAAATTTATGTTTTTTACTGTTCAAATAAAAACGTCGTAAAAGTGAGACAAACGTATACAGACATGTTATATTGAACATATACCAATTTTTGAGAGTTGGTTTTATTTAGAGTTAGGGGGTCGGACAGCGATGATTGGACAGATCTTCACGCCCATCAGTTTAATGAAAAAAGTTTTCCGTCTTGGAGAGAGGTCATTGGCCCGTGAGGAAATATCTCATCGATTAGAGATTCTGAATTCGGGCAATTCGCTTGATTTTGAACAGATTATTCAGGCGGCGCTCGATGAAGCCAACTCCCCTTTTCAGGAAGGCAGTTCAAAAGCAATTATTGAGTTTCAACAAAAACCGAGTCCCGTGGCCGAGGCAGTGTCGCAAATCCTAAACAAGATGGATACAGGCGCGCCGATGACGGAAGAACAGTTACTGAGAAGGCTACGCTCGAAAAATAAAATTTCATGGAGTCTCGCTTTTGAACGAATTGGGTTGTTAGCGGATCATCGTTTTTCGCAATTGGTGGATGGACGCTGGCTGTTAACAAATTGGGAATTTGTGAATGACGAAGTGTATCATTATTTGACTGAGCATGAAACGACACAAGTGCCTCGACGAGAAATTGCGCAACTGCTCGACGTAAAAATGGGATATAGAAAGAAAAAATGTCTCTTTTTACCCGAGTATGATCAGCGGTTCCAGATCGATCAGACAAGTTTGGCGGTGCTTTCCAAAGCACCAGTTGGCAATGCATCAGAAGAAACGCGGCGTGAAGAGGATGGGGGAGAGACTCTCCAGACTCAAGCAAATGCGAAAGAAGATAAATCATTTATGGAGGTGGCGGCTGCCATGAGTCAAGTTGTAGAAGCTAAAAAAACGATTGTAGATGAAGTTGTGGATGATTTAATGGGGGCGTTGATCAAATTGGAACAACGTTCGAACGAAATGAAAGACGAAGTGGTCGGTCACTTCTCCTCAAATAATCTAGAAGCGATTAAAGGTTTGATGAGCGAAAAGGAAAAGAACGAAACAGTGCTATCTAAGCTAAAAGAAATTGTGGACGAGCTTACGTAATTTATGTAAAGACGAGACCAGGCCTAACTTTTTAGGTAAAGGGATCGAGCTTGGAGTTGATTGGCATTCTTACTCAGCGGTTTGAACGTCTTCGCGGGATCATTCAACTGCGAATTCAAAAGATAAAGGAACTTGAGGAGCAAGCGGTTCTGCTTTTTGAAAAAGGGGAATTGGATGCGATCGAGGTGTTGATGCAGCAAAAAGATTCGATCATCACAACGAACGAACAACTTGCTTTATTTGTTGAAAAATGGGAAAAGAGAACAGCTCCAAAAGAGAGGCAACGATTATCCATCTGAGGGAGTGGAGTGTGATGGACGAATGAGCAATAATCGTGTTTGCGAATTGTTGGAGATTCAATATCCGATTATTGAAGGCGGACTTGCTTATGTAGGCAATGGCGCGCTTGCTGCGGCGGTGTCGAATGGCGGCGGATTTGGCGTGGTCGGTTCGGCGGGACGGACTGTGGAAAATTTTTGTCGTGAAATTAAACTTGCCGCTGAACAAACGGAGCTTCCTTTTGGCGTCAATTTTCCGATCAGTCAGCATGCGGACAACGATAAGATCGTTCAAGCGATTTTAGATCACAAGCATCTAATTAGAGCTGTAAGTATCTCCGCGGGAAATCCGCGTCCATACATTCCCATTTTTAAAGATGCGGGCCTGAAAGCGCTCGTGTTGACTTCGACTGTCCATCAATCGTTGCGGGCTGAACAGGCGGGGGCTGATCTCGTTGTCTGTGAGGGGTATGAAGCGGGCGGACATCTTGGACCAGCGGAAATGACTTTATTTTCACTCATTCCGCAGGTTGTTCGAGTTGTCTCCATTCCCGTTGTCGCTGCGGGTGGACTTAGTGATGGACGGGGGATCCTGGCGGCATTTGCGCTCGGCGCTGAAGGGGTCCAACTCGGCACACGATTTGTCGCAACAACCGAGTGTGAGGCGCATGACGCTTACAAGCGTTTATTGCTGGACGCGGATGATGATGCGACAACGGTGATTGAACGCAGTATCGGGCGCGTTACGCGCGTGTTGAAAAGTCAGTATGTAGATGACATTTTAGCGGTCGAGCAAAGTAACCCAAGTGTAGACACGTTGCTTCCTTACATAAAAGGTAGAAACAAAATCGCCGCGATCGATGGCAAAACGGATGCGGGTTGGTTGAACTGTGGACAATCGGTCGGTTTAATCGATTCGATTGAAAGCGCGACATCCGTTGTCAAACGGTTGGTTCAGGAAGTCCAGTTGTTAGCGAGCGGGGATACGTTGGATGTATTTAAGTGAGCAGCGAGGCGGCGATATGAGAAGAAACAGGCGTAGGAAATGCTTTCCTATGCCTGTGTTGTGTTGGGGGTGAATCATGGTTAGGTTCCACTGAATCCGGCTGCGCAGGACCCTGCCGACATTTTAGCAGGAGAATCTCCGCTTAATTCCTTGGAATCCTCGATTCCCATGAG
>NZ_MCHY01000002.1 GCF_003609605.1 Ammoniphilus oxalaticus
ATGAGTATGTTTCAGCGGCGCTTTTCCATTAGCGGAATTCTCCGAAGCAACTGCTTTATCATACGCTTGCTTTACTGCATTTGCTGTTGCGGCCTGCGCGGTCGATGTACTCGTCACTGTGTTGTTTAGCTGTACATGTCCTTTTTTTGTTAGTGACGCATCTTCCGCCAAATGCGTAGCAACAGTCTGGTTCAATTGGTCGTGCTCAACCTTTGTAGCTTGCTTAACATTATCTACATTCGGCAGCCCGACATCATTTTTCGTTAAGCTAACATCCCCAGTCTTACCGGCTACGCTTTTTACGGGAGCAAAAGTATCGATTGCCTGTCTCGTCCGTTGCGGCGTCATATATTTCGTGCTAGATAGGCCCGCCTCCGCTTCTAATTGAGTAGCGACACCATAGTTTATCACGTTGCCTAATCCAACATCCGATTTCGTGACGCCACTTCGCACCTGTGCTAATGTCTGTCCGCCTACCTTTTCCGCATCCCCTACGCGACCACTCGAATTAGTGACAGCCAATCGATTCGCTTGTGCGCCTCCCGCTGTTGTCTTCGCCGCAGCATCAATGCCCGCAATAGGAATAGGCGCCCCATCTCCTGCCGCTCCCGTGTGCTTATGGCCCGCTGATCCAGCGAACTTACTGTCAATAATATCGGCGTTTTGGTTTAAATCATCGATATTAACCGTGTCCGTTCCTTCTGGCTTGTTCAAATTTAAGTTCGATGTTTTTAACACACTTCATCCCCCTTACTCATAAACTCGTAAATCATTCCATGTCATTGTCTGTGCATCGCCCCACGTAAGTTCCGATATTTTATCCCACCATGTGTACGTATACTTAAAGCTGTACGCTAGGTGAGCAGGCTTGATATTGTCGATGGCGTCAATTAAGCCACTCATGTTAGGTGGGATCCCCCTCACGCCGATAAATTGGATCTCAAAACGGTATTCTCTTGGATGCTCATGAACATCAACTTCTCCGCCTGAGAATGCCGCCGCAACACTCTTCACCATCTCTTTTGTAGTCGTACCCGCACCGCGCATTTTAGCCTTGATCACTTCTCGGCGACGCTCGTATGATCTAGATCGATCAGTAGATATTCCATACTCCATCTCCCATAGATCAAGACCCCACGTAGCTGTATCGACAAACATTTGACGGCGCAAATCATCAATAGCATAGTTAAGTTTTTCGAGTTGTTCTTCATTGGCGTTTTGGATCGCTCTCATGATATTGCTTTTTATATAATATCGCGGCAGGTACGACATCAAATCAGGGCGATAACCTTGAATATCATCGGAGGTAGCGCCAGGTTGTCCGCTGTATAAAAATGTTCCGTACTGACCTGTTCCGTAACTCATCGGCTACACCCCCTTTAGCTGATTCCAAGTGATAGGGCCAGCAGGCATCATGTCCTCGGGCGCGGGAGTCCAATCAGAGGCTTTGTGTCCTTTTTCTATCATCACTTCTGAAATTGAGCCGCCCTCATTTGATAAATATACAGCTAAAAAATTAGCACCAGCAGGGACAGTAATACTTTCAATTTTATAAAAATTATCGCGATCGATCTCTCCAAAATAAGGAACATTATGGGCGGGTTCTACTTCCGTGAATCCAACTCTAAATCTATTATTTTCAAGAGTCTTCCTAGAAATTGAATAAATCTCCCCCTCGTTAACCCGCATGTAATAACCAACGTAATTCCTGTTATTAGTTACTACCAATCCTTGTGACGTGAAAGCGATTTGCGAAACTAAATTCCGCCTAAAATAATTCCTACTACCTATTTCAATAGCGTCAATCTTAGCCTGTGCCCCCGCTGGCGTTTCTTTAGAATCCAATTCGGCTTGCAATCCCGTAATATTTCCAATTGTGTGCGGATGGCCAGACGGCGGAAACGTACTCGGTTTACCCGTCACCCCTGTCCATGGAACGCTATCCGCGGTTTCAGCGGCATCTACTTTTCCGTTATTGTTTTTGTCATAGACAGCTTTGGTCATGTCGCCATAACCCGCATTACCAAGCTCGGATTGCGTCACGTAATTTTTATCATTACTTAGTTCGCTTACTTTCGTTGGCTTGATACTGTCTGCATATGATTTGGCGTTGGTTTCAGCCGTATTTGCCTTAGTTTGGGCGCCATCGGTTGTTTCGAATTCTTTCCACGACGTCCAGCCCCCGCCTGTCACGAGTATATTGTTTGAGGTTCTCACAAAAATCCTTATTGAGTTCCTTGGAAAGTATATCTGGTTCCCCATTGTGACGGTTGCTGTTGATCGTCTACCAATATGAAGAATAGTGCCTGCGGAATCAGCTTCAGCGGGCAACCCCTCAGTCGATGCCTCCGTCCTATATAACCCAGACTCTACTAGGGTGTTTCCGTCGGATACGGTGTTGTTAATAACAGTCCCTATACCAAAGCTCTTCGCCCATTCAATAGCGTTCTGCTCTGCTGTATCCGCTTTTGACTGTGCTCCTGACGGCGTTTCTTTTGCGTTCCATAACGCCTTCTCAACGTCGCTTACGAATCCTTTATCCGATGTTTCAACTATTATGCTCGCGGGATGAGTAGTAGGGTGGGTGTACTTGTTCGCCCCTGCCTCCACTCCCGCAAGTTTTCCTTTTTCCGCTGTCGTAAAGTCCTCGGTACTTAATCCTTTGCCAGCAACCTTATCAACTTTTTCAGCCAAGGAATTAGTCACAGTCGCGGCAAAGTCTGGGTCCTCATCCAATGCCCTAGCTATCTTCCCAAGAGTATCCAACGCTTCTGGAGCAGCGTCGATGATGTCCTCTATCTTTTGCAACACTTCTTCTTTCGTGTATACCTGATCTTTGTCGTATTTCTTATTCAATTCCGTATCTACATACGTCTTTTCAGCCTTAGTATCCTCGACGTCGGTTAGTCGTATATCTATTTCGTCAACAACCTGATCATTCTCCGACTTATACCGATCTACTTCCTCTTGCGTGGCGGTCATACTATCTTGCAAACGGTTAATGTCTTCCGCTTCCACCTGATCGCCGGTAGTTTCGTAAGTTGCATAAACGACATCCGCGTCCGAGAATACTTTTATATGCCGTTTCCAAGGGGTTTCCGATGGTGTAGAAATAATGAAGTTTTCAATTTTAGAGCCCGTTAGCTTCGGTCCAGTAAAAAACGAAATACTTTCGTAACTTACGTTATCGTGTTCCAAAAAACCTTCGTAAACCCCGTTAACCATATGAAGTTCTTCTTCGATGACGTATACGCCACCAGCTTGTTTTTTATTTAGGAGATCAACAAATTGATCGATCTGTTCAGGGTACAATTTTACACCTCCAATAGCACACTACCTAAAACAGGCACTTCCTCATCAGTAAGAGGAACGTTTGCCATCGATCCATTAACGTGTAAATCTGTGTAATCAAGGACCCCTTGCGTAGCTAATAAAATAGACCCTATTTTTGCGTAACTGACATATACTTCTTTAAATGCTATTTCTTTAAAGTATTCATTTAACGAACCAACAAACCGATCGCGCACACCTTGTAGCGAAAATCCTTTTGCGATATTAACATTTGCGTTTACATCAATTGTTTTCTCAGCTACAGATACTACGGTGACCTCAACACATATTGGTCGTTTACTTTCGATGTGTTCATAAGTGGAGTTTACCAACTCACTTTCAGCAGCTCGCATGTTGGCATTAACGATGACAACTTTTACTGTACCTGGCCCATCCCATCGTTCATATGCTTCCGCACCTCCAACGCCAGGCACCTCTTTAGCCCACATTTCATAATGGGCTTTATTTCCGCTTGTTGCAGGGTTTTTGATTCGTTCGTCATATCGCAACCAGAATTCCTCATCTGACTCTTCTTCGTAGCCCCCCGCGGTCGGTTCGTGATTAATTACAGATTGCAAACCAGGTATCGAAAGAGGCGTGTCTATGATTTGTTCAGAAGGAACATTCCCTATGGTTCCTGGCAAGATCGATCGAATAGGAACGGTCCCTCTCTCCTGAATTACTTTTTTCTCCATGACCTCAAACTGAATGCCAGTCGGAGTTTGGATGATGACCCCTTCTTCTAGAACGACATCTCCTACTACTTCCACGTTCCCAATCGCATATGTAGCTGGTAGGCGGGTCTGGCCCGTCCGTTGGTTTACAAATCTGTCCAAGTCTTTTCCGCGCAGGTTTGCGGCATTTAGTAATCTTGTTGCCGCCTGTATACGCTCGTATGCCTTTTCGAGCTGATGAGAAACTGGTCGGGTAGCGTCGAATATAAAAAAACCAACTGTTTTATCGTATTTATTTGGGATTTCGCTCAACATCTCTTTGTGAATGTTTGCTGTTGTTTTATCCTCATGCACCATACCCAACCTCCTGTTCAAACGCTCCATCAGGAGTAATTACACGGAATTGCACACGCATCCACTTTCCATCACGCTCAAATCGCCAATCCTGTATATCATCAATATACGGATGCTGGATCAGTGATTCAGTCACTTCTCGTTTTATCTCTGCTTCCACAAAAGCGCGAGGTAGATTAGAACCGATTAAATCCTCTAGCGTGACACCATATTCAACGCCCTCATAAACCCTGAAGCGATAACGCTCCGTCCTCATGCATTTCTCAATCCACACTTTGAGAGCATCTAATCCCTCCACTTCAACCATCTTTCCATTACGTAAGACAAACTCACCTTTGGTAAAATCAAATAAAAAAGACTTACCCATTGGTTCTAACTCATTAGGTAAGTCCTGTGTCTCAAATTCCAATTGTGCAATCTCTGGCAGCACGCTCATAACCTCACCGCCTTATCAACTAAAAAGTACGTTTGATTATCCTGTGAGGGGATTAAGATAACCTCATCACCCTTTTTTAACGTATCCACGTACTCCATTCGACCACTTATCTTACTTGCTGAGCTTTGAGC
This sequence comes from Ammoniphilus oxalaticus, assembly GCF_003609605.1. NCBI lineage: Bacteria > Bacillati > Bacillota > Bacilli > Caryophanales > Paenibacillaceae > Ammoniphilus > Ammoniphilus oxalaticus. The sequence goes on from NZ_MCHY01000002.1 coordinate 4,926, forward strand.
TATATCCAAGTCCATAATGCTATAAGATGTTGTGGTTGCAGGGTTTGTTGGCAACGGCGGATCTCGTAATGTAATATCTCCCTCATCCGTGTTTTGGTTGTCGATCGTAACGCTCGTTAGTTCCAAGTCCCGCTTATATCCATCTAACACATGGGCCGCTATGATTAGTTGATCTTTCCATAGAATCCTTGGCCCTGCTATAACAACAATTTCAGGTGGGGGACTTTCCACGATTCCAATCTGCGGGCCTGCGTATGGTTCTTTGTCTAATTCTTCAAACATCAACGCCATTTCTGTTAATCCAGGCATCACCTCACCTCCAATGACAGTTGCATAGTATGGATGCCACTAGTGATTGTGTGAGTAACGTCATCTATTAAATATTGACCCTTTAAACCTGTTACTGGTTCGTCAAGTTCGATCAATCTCCCTGCCCGTACGCTATCATCACCTGGCAAGATTATAGAGGCGGTTTCAAATACTTTCCCCAAATCTTTTAGTAAGTTTTGTGCTATTTGCTTTGGTTTCTTTTTTTCTTCATCGCTCGATACCTGATTGACCTCTTGTAACAGTCCGAATCGCTTAATCAAATTATCATCTTTCACCTGGGCAACGACCTTGCCATCAACGACAACCTCAATGCTGTTTTTCATATCCTCTATGCTACGTGTCCTGCTTGGCTCACTAATCGCTAATGTTGCGTCAATCTCTCCCCATACAAATTTAAACTTAGGATTTACGATTGTTTGTCCCTGAGGCTCAAGGTAAAACTTCCCTTGCCTCATCTCATGGCGATATTTTATTCCGTTGGATTTAGTAGCAATCTCTAAGATGTCCTTAATGGTGCTTGATCTCTCGTCTCTCTCGTATATCTTGGTAATAGGGATTGGGATACTTACTATACTACCAATAGGCACACCCGCATCAGACACAATCTTTCTAATCGCTTGATCCGCTTGCATCTTCTCAAACTGATAAAACTTCTTCGATTTATTTAGATAAAAAGCATAGTCAAAGGCGTTATAGGATATAGGATTTCTACCATTCCTCGTCTCATTTATAATGACTGCTCTAGTGATTTCAACACCGTCTTTGCCTTCCAAAATGACAACATCGCCTAAATCACAAGGATTCTTAGGAAAGTACCTAGCATCATTAAAAGCAACATCAAAGCTTATTTCCTCGCCTAATTCATTCACGTTGCCACGCCAGCTTAGCGTACCGATCAATGGTGTAATATCAATCATTTTGTCGGGTTTAACAAGCCACAATTTATGAGCCATACTAAACACCCCTGCTTTTCAATTCAATAAATTTAAACTCAGTCAACGGCAGCGTATAATACACATCGCCCGATCCATCTCTTGGTCCATATTCAAAATCATCAATCGTCACAGCCATGTTAATCGGTGTGTTAGTGATGATTAGCCTTATTGGTACTTCGCGATCAATCCAAGACTGTATGATGTCTACGTACTCCCAACCCCAATATTGGCGACTGCGCAGAAAGGGATAGTCCTTTGAAGGGAAAAAGCTATCAATTGTAATTGTTTGCAGACCTCTCTTGCCGATCAGCCTAATGTCACCTTGATTAATCGTTGTAAAAGTCTCGTGATTTTGTGGATTTGGAATCCTAAACTCGGATGGCACAACGGGAAGTTGGATGACTTGCTCACGGTTATTTATTGATAAAAAAATATCCATTCTCCCAACCTCCTACAGATTTGCCCTTCTCATTTTAAGTAGTGGTACTAGCTCATTTACGATCTCTGTAACCGATTTGTTATATCCGTCAATCGTGACGTATACATCGCCTTTCGGCATATTATTAATTACTTGGATTAATTGCGCCAATTGATCCGCAAGCCCGCTATTGTTTGTGTTTGACGTATTCGTTACATTGGTAACCTGTCTCACAGGTGCTTGCCTATCGACGTTGTTGATTGTCACACCTTGTTTACGTAGGTTGGTCGCCTGTGTCGCAGGCACAACCATTTCGTTTTTGTGCAACTCTGCAATATACCCATCGTATGGCACCCGATCAAGACCACTGGCGTGGGAACCACTAATAAAGTTTCTAACTTTACTTGCGCCCGTAGCAATAGCTCCGCCTATTTTCATCACCCATTCAGGTGGTTGGAAGCTAGTTATTGTGGATTTGAAATCATTGAATCTATCAGAAAGACCTTGGAAGAAGCTGATCACGGGTTGTATCTTTTCAACTCCCCAATCATAGATGCCACCAAACACCTCTTTGGTTTTATCCCATAGTTCGCCAGCTTTTTCTCTTACAGTGTCCCAATTTTTATACAAAGCAACGCCAGCAGCGACTACTATACCAATTCCGACAGCAACCCACGTTAATGGGTTGGCTAGCATGGCTGTATTTAGACCAAGCTGTGCAAGTGTTTGTGCTACGGTTCCCGCCCTCATGGCCGCTATCAATATATTAAAAGTGCTGATCGCCGAGGAAATACCTGACACAATCTTGAATCCTGTCAAAGCCGTTATGATGCCAGCTGTAGCAGATATGACTAAATCGGAATTATCCTTAATCCACCCAACAGCACCAGTGACGCCTTCTACCGCTGTTTTAACCAACCCCATAACACCAGTTCCGTCCTGCCACTCCTTCTTCATATCTTTCATTTTTTCTGTGGCTGTGCCGATAGCACTTTCAACTGTGGCTTGTATAGCTGGCATATTATCTGTGATATTATCCGCTAGCGAACGAATAACAGGAGCCAGCCCTTTTCCGATGGTTATTTTTACATCGTCTATCGCTGAACCCATGAGTGTCATGGATCCCTGGAATGTATCCAGTTGTGTATTGGCCATATCCATAAGAGCGCCATCTGCACCTTGAATTTCTGTCTTCAGGCTGTCGTATTCATCACCTAATCCTTTGATTAATTTATCAAAGGATTTACCGTGATCTAATCCCGAAATCATGTTTTGGTAATGCTCTCTTTGTTTGTCTGTCATCCCACCCAGCTTATCAGCCGTTTCCTTAAGGACCACCTCTAATCCTCTAAAATTTCCCTCTGCATCATAAGCTGAAACTCCTATATCTCCTAACGCCTTCGCCGCTGGCCCTGTTGTGGATGCTAGTCGGGTCATGATCGCGTTCATCGCTGTTCCTGCTTCACTTCCCTTAGTACCTCGGTTTGCGAGAATACCCATCAAGGCGTTAGATTCTTCTAGCGGGGTGTTAAATCGAGAAAACGTACCGCCTGCAACAACCATACCTTCCATAAATTCATCAATATCGGTGTTTGACCGCCTAGCTGTTTGAGCCACCTTATCCAAGTAATTATCAAGGCCATCAACCCCGATTCCCATGGCCGCCATACTATCTGTTGCCAAGTCAGATGCGCGACCTAAATCTAACGCGCCCGCTTCGGACAGACGGAGGACGGGTTCAATTCCAGTAAGCATTTGTTCTGTGTCCCATCCTGCCAAAGCTAAGTACTGTAATCCATCTGCCGCTTCCGAGGCAGTCTTAGATGTAGCGCGCCCCATCTCTCTAGCCTTGTCACTTAGCGCCTGGAACTCTTCACCCGCAACACCTGATACAGCTTTAACGTTCGCCATACCTTGCTCAAAATCACCAAAGGCCTGCAAGGATGATCCGAATAAATCACTCACGCCTCTTACAGCAACAAATCCGGCGGCCAACCCAGCAGCTCCTAGAGCTATATTTTTAAAGTTCCCTGTCGCCGATTTGCCAAACTTTTTAATGCTATTTCCTGTGTGTTTTACCTTTCTGTCTAAATCTTTAGTGGCGGAGGTGGCTTTTTGTGCGTTAGTCGCGAAGTCTTTATCTTTTAGCGTGAGAACCGCCGATATAACACGACCTCTTGCCATGAATCATCTCACCGTCTTTCACTTAAAAGGAAAAAGGCTAGGTGGATGTCCACTTAGCCGCTTCCTCAAAATATAAGGACATACTAGCTCGCATTAATAACTTATCTGCAAGGGGAAGATTTAATAAACTTTCCACCGTATGTCCTTTGTGTATATAGTGATGAAGAAAGTAAAAATCATCATCACTTTTAATTAGTTTTTTAAGTCTTCAACCACCTTAATCTGTTCACCATATCCAGCCAAATCTAGGGCGAGTTGTGCTATCTTAGGAATTTCACCTGGTTCGAAAATTTTCAAAACAATATCTGTTGGCTCAACACATTTGTATGCTTTTTGAAGCTCGGGATCCTTCAGGTTCGGTTCCGCGATTGTGCTATAGGCTAAAAACACATCACCATCGCGGTCATCACCATTACCCATCTGTATAGATTCGATGCACAAAGATCGTTCTGGTTTTCTGATAGTGATGCTTGCGCCTAATCTTGGAATAAACAACTCTCTTGTAACGTCATCTTTGACTTGGTACTTTTCCTTATCTTTAATTAAATCTGCAACCGTTAACTTTTCAATGTTTTTGTTCATTTAATTACATCTCCTTTTATTATGAAATTGACTCAATCATGTCATAATCGCTAAAGTTATATGATAACTCCTCGGTCATCCTTGTCTTTTGTTCAAATTTCAAAAGTGTGAACTCGTTAAACGTTACGCCTTTGATAGCCACTCGCTCCGCTCCGAAGGCATCGGGATCAGCCAGCTTACCCACAATATTGATTTCTGGCAGCACTCCAGTTTTGACAGCATTAGCTAAAAGGGCAGCGCCTCGGCTGTATACCTTCTTTACCGTCATGCTGCCCTCACCGTTCCAACCAATTAACTTTTTATGAGTAGCTAAATCCTCGGCCATATTCACATCTTCATATTCTGGATTTACTTTCGCCTCAAAAGATTCAACATCTAACCATTTTTCATTATTTACCCACACCGCGCCAAATGTGCCGTTAATCTGCTTATTAGCAGGTAACTTTGACATGCGTTATCACTCCTTTTAAACCGCGATATTGAAATCTAAATCTTCCATTGCATCAACGATTTTAATTCTTCCAGCCAGATACACATTCCGTCTAAACGATCTATTCTTTACTTCCTGATCATCCCAATCAGATGTATCTGTACCGATTTCTTCCCACGCCAGACGCTGTTTGCGGACATCTACATCCGCTCTGTTATCCTCGTTAGGATCTAGGATTTCATCATCACCCAACCCCGCAAAGTAAGCATTAACCGATGTGATGAATAACACCTGATTATCATAGATGTTATTAACCTTACCAACATAATGCTTGTCGAACGTTTCGCGAATATCATCTTTGATCATATGCATTACCTCAATAACACGGATAGATTTAAAATCTTCTGTTTTCTCAGTCGATGTAGTTGTCAGGCTGTTAACCCCGCGTCCGATTTTAATGTTTTCACCATCGTTAATTAAGATCAATTCACCTGCATCAATAGCCGCGTCAGGATCCTCAACTTCTTTAATCGATTCAATTTCGGGAAACTCGTAATAAGTAATCGAACGCGTAAATGGCAACCCTGCAACCGCCCCTGCCACACGCGCCGTATACTCTGCTGTCGTATATTCTTTACCCTCAGCAACGATCTCTTCAGCGGTGAAATTGAGGATGCATTCATGGTCTCCTTTGACATTTGGCAAGACTACTTTAAACGTTCGCTTATCATTATCGTGCTTAGATTTAATCCAACTTGCGATAATCTCAGTGTCTACTTGTCCAATCTGAGGAATGGCAAGGTAATTCCACCGCTTACTATTCAAGCGTTTTAGAGCTTCGTTATAGTTATCTGCATCCTCTGGCAATCGCTCAACGATCACCCTACTGGGCGTTCCTCTAAATGCCTTTTCGATGTAGTCATAACATTTCTCAGACCATTCTTCTGGCTCGACTTCTTCTATGCTTCTATATACAATCGTGTCTTTTTCCTGTGTATCATCTTTTAAGATGAGGGCGACGATGCCTAGTTGACTTCGCCGAACCGCAGTAACGGCTCGACCCTTAAACTCGATGTTGATTTGTGGTAAGCCCAATCTTAATCACTCCTTTTCAAAATCTAATTCTTCCATTTTTTCTATTGGATGTTCATCAATAAATTCTTTCTCCTTGTCGGCGGCCCATTCTATATCTCGACCATCGTAAAACTCAATATCAAAACTCACGTTGAGCACACCATCATTTACGAGACTAATATATTCATCCACGTTAATATAGCGATCCTTGATCCGTAACTTGAGGTCAAATATATCTTCAAGTTTTTCTTGCATATCCAGTACTTCAATGGCGTACTCGTATCGATCTTTCGGAAAGTAATAAATTCTAACGGTTAATGACCTTTGTACTTGGCTTTCATCACCTGAACGGTTCACGTTATCTAATTGCACAAAAAAAGAAGGCCGCTTAAAGCCTTCTTCTATATCACCACTATTTATTTCAATGCCTGTCTTTGCAAGCTGTCGATTGATCGCTATTCGTATATCCCTCAGTGTAATCATCGTTACAATCCCTTGCTATCTAGCATCTCGTCCAACCAATCAGACAACATCTTTTCAAAATCACCGCTATTGTCGAAGTTTTTAGCGCCATTGGACATGACGTGCTTGCCCGGTACAAATCCAACCTCTCTACCATCTTTCGTGACTTGTTTATGGCCATACTCTATAAGGTGGGCATGGGGTGCTGAGTTAATCACACGGGTAACGATCTTACCCTCCTTATCCTTAAACACACGGCCGCGCTTAATTCGTTTATAGTAATTACCGGTTGGTCCCCTTCCGTTTTTTCCGACCTTCGCTCGGGCTTCTCTGCGTACATGGGTGGTCGCCCTCGTGCCAATTCTCCCCATAATCCTGTTAGTTTCACGCGGGAGGGTTTCCTGCGCTAATTCTAGCAGGTCTTTTTGAAATTCGGATAGACCTTCAAACTCAATAGGCATCAGTCCATCAACTCCCGACAAAATATTTCTATCGTTTCATTTCGCTCATGTAGGTTATCAATATAAATGATCTCCATTACTCTTCCATTGAAATGGAGTTGCATGTCTTTTGTAATGTCTCTTCCCGCGGAATAACGGACGACAACCTTATGTGTCGTATGGGTTAACATCGTTTCGGCTTGTTGCCTTTGCAACCTCCCCGTTTGAGTAACAACAGAAGCCCAGATTTCTTTAATCCTACCGAAACGGCGTGACTTTTCACCGAGTTCATTCTTGTATGGGATATCTCCATAAATCTGTATTCGATTCCGAAGGTCACTCAATCTGACTTTTCTTCTGTTATTAAGGTTCGTCAGGCTCATTCTATTCACCTAATCCCATTTGCAAAATAATTGACTTAATACCCAATGGTAAGTTTCGGGGAGTGGATCCTGTCACCTGTTCCCTATTTTCATACCAATGAGTAACAATCATAATGACGGCTAACTTATATAAGTGCTTCTCGCTCTCATCTACACCCGCATTACGTAGATATGCTTTAGCAGATTCGATAAGCAGGGAAAGTAATCCGTCATCCTGATCCCCGTCAATTCTTAAATATGCCTTTATGCTATCTAACATATGATCACCTCAACAACATAAAGGGCTAGGGTACTAGCCCAGTCCCTTATGCACCTGTTTCTGGTTCTTCGTATTCTGTTGGAATATTAACAGTTACTTTATAAATGTTTACTTTAGTATGTTCATCCTCAACTTTCCCAACATCATTCCTGATCGCCACACCTAGGCATTCGCCAAAATGTAAATAGTTTGTCCATTGAACACGTACTTGGGAACGATCAAAATAAACAATTTCTCTTAAATCCCCAACGAACATAGTTGTTTTGTTAGGAAAATATTCATCATCTAGCACTTCGATCTCTTTACCAAGCAATCGGTATCCAGTTTCAGAAGTAACAGATTCCTGAAGGAGGTAGCGACCATTTTTATCTTTGATTCGATCAAGATTATCAAAAACAGACTGGCTAGCAAGAATCTTAATGCGATTCTTTTTTCCTGCGGAAAATCCTGTGTTTAGTAATGTTTTTAATGCATCAATAGAATTGACAGTTTTTCCCCGGACTGTATTTAATTCGGCTAGAATGTCGTCGTTTTCCGTGTTAACAACAACCTCGCCGATAAATTGTTTTAAATCCGCCACAAGGTTAAGTCCATCTTGCTTGTATTCTTCGGAATATGGAATATACCCGCGTTTCGTTTTGACCTTGTAGTCAACTTCCGTGAATGGAGTAACTCCAATTGCTGGGCTGGCTGCCAATTCTTCAACTGTGCTTAATTTTGCTTTCGCCGTAGTTCGGACTGGCTGCGTGCCGCTTGAAGTTGACACAGGCTTTACTGTGACGAATTTCTTAAGGCTTACAATATCATCCGCAAGTTCAATAATCTTCTTGCTCTCTTCTTTTGGGATAATAACATACCCTTCGTCCGTTTTTAATCCGTCCGTCTCGATGTCGCGGGTTTCGAGATAACTTTCAAAGGCCGCGCGCTCTTCCTGTTCAGGTGTCTTTTCGCCGCTTCCTACCTTGCGGAAATTTGATTGTCCTTCTTGTTTACGTTGTTCGCTACCTTCTGGGTTATCGTCTCCGGGTTCGTGATCCCCCAAGCCTTCATGCATCCTCTGGCGCGCTTCGATTTCCATTTTTTCTTTTTGTAATTCACGAACTTCTTTTTCTAAATCCGAAAAGGTCGTGTCCCCTCGCTTTTCATCATCCTCCAACATTCCTCGAATTTCGTTTAGTCTCGCTTCGATTTCTTGTAGTCTATTCATTACTAGAGTCCTCCTAATTCAATTAAGGTTTTTATTTTCGAAACTTGTTCTTCCTGATATTCTTTTAATTCTTCTTTATAAACTTTCATTCTGTCGTATCCTCGGGCGCTTACCTCTGAATCTGGATAAGCTGGAAATGCAACAGCGCTGACTTCTATCAGATCTGCCTTTTTAATCGTCCTTAATGGAATATCGTCATCAAATTCTTCGACATGGTCATCGGGGTTACGGAAGCCAAACGAAACACCATCCACATCACCACGCTTGATAGATTCATATGTGTCATTACCAAGCGTTGTATTCGGTAAATCTAATTCAAAATACAATCCGACATCATCTTCCTTAAGGCGCAAACTGTTATTTTTAATACGACCAAGGACTTTTGAGGAATCGTGAGACCATAAAAAACGCTGATCCCCGTTTTCTAGAGAATCAGCGAACGCACCCCTTTTAAATTGTTCACGAAACTTCATAAAGTAACCTAAAACATGTGATTTCTTTTCCCATTTAACTGCATATCCGCTTATAGTGCGATTACCATCATCATCTTCGCGGATTTCAATCTGCTCCGTTATCAATTCCCTTGTTTCCGTTTTGTCCATCTACCTCACCACCTTTCAAATACTGTTTTCCCGCCATTTCAACAGGGATCATATTTCCATTGAAATAAAGCCTGTCCCCTTCAGGCTCAGGAGGTAAATTTTCTTTCGCTCTAGCCTCATTCGGTTTCAAATAGCCACCCTGAACTCCCCAGCTAAATGCTTCATACCGCTCCTTAAGGCTACTACGTAACATAGCATCCACATTGAACCGAATGAACATTCCATTCATGCGTTCATTCTTTGTGAGTAACTTGTAATCTATTTCTTGCTCATAACCAGTAAGCTTTGGTTGCAGTGTTTCGACGTAGAATTCTTTTTGTTGATGTTCAATATTGGAGTGTGTGGAACGTTCTAAGTTGTTTAATTGGTGCATTTTCACACCCAAAGAACTTGCGATCTGCCTCTCAGTTAATTCTTGGATTTCCGTAAATTGAGCATCCTTTAGGCTCGTGCTAATCGATTGGTAGTCAAAGCCTAGTGGTAAAGGCATTAGCTGCCCTGCTTTCTCAATCCCTCCCGAAACACGATTAAACCTTGCTTGTAGTTCTTTTTGATTCTGTTCGCTCAGATCCCCAACATATTTAACAACGCCCCGAGAATGTAAGCCGTTTTTAAGATAAAAATTAGTGTATCTATGAGCTTGTTCAGCATTTTCAAGCAACGTCTTTAATTGCTCCTTAAGAGGCATTGGGCTAATGCCATCCGCGGTCATACCTACGAAATAAAGAACTTCATCGTATTGAAAAAGATACTCGTGACCCGCTTGTTTATACTCAAAATAAATTGGTTCCTTTTTGTTATCAAGCAACCCTACATCATCAATGTACATCGTTACATGTTCCATATTTAACGGTATAAGTGACTTGACTTTGTTATTTATTTTTTCGATTGCGACAACGGAATAACCAAACCAATTAACCTGGTATTCTATTGTTCGCCAAAGCGTAGATGCACTCATTATTCTGTTTGGTCTGAGTTTTAAAATATCGTTCAAATAATGACTGTCATCAACGCCGTTATCTTTATGCACTTTTAAAGGAAGCTTACTTACGCTATCTGATAAAATTCTTAAGCACGTGTAAAGAGTCGTTTCTTTAAAATCACGTGACTTCATATCCACGCCGAACATGTTTTGAAATGCTGTTGATTCCATCAACTTATCAACATCAATATCCTCTTTTGTAATGGTTCTTCCAAATAGTTTCACAAACTAATCACCCCTTTCGAGTCCAGGCTAAGAATAGTCCAAATAAAATAAGGACCACCCCTAGTAGGTACATAGCAGCGATCAAATTAATTTGATATGTTGCCGCTACCCAAAGAGAAAGTCCTGACAAAATAAAAACTTCATTGATTATATTGCCAATGAGGTTTTTACACTTAGATGTTATTTTTTTAATCACTTTAATGTGGATCACCTCAAGTATTAGCAGCCCAATCCTCGACAGCTTTATTTGGATCGTATTCATTTTTCTTATTATTGGCCATCGCCCTTGTCAATCCCATAAGCATGGCAATAATTCCGTCAATTTTACCTTTCCTCTTATCAAAACGAAGTTTACCTGTACTGTTTTCTTCTGCAAATGTATTTTCGGACATCCAATTCATTACGGGATTATTGTTATGTTTAATTCTTTTATCGAACAGTAAATCATAAAAATCTGATATTGTAGGGCTGAATCCGAAACCTTGTATATGATCGACCATTACAAAACCATCATTTTGCAGATCGGACGCTATGCCAGATGATGCAAACATATCGAATGCTATTTCTTTTATATCATAGATCCTAGCCAACTCATTTATCTTATGTCTTACGTGTCGATAGTTAACGTAATCCCCTTCAGTGGCTTCAATGAACCCTTGCTTCGCATAAGTAACATACGGAAAATCATCTGTTTTACCATCCTCGGCAAGAGTGTCTTTTGGTTTAAACAGATAGGGGATAACATAATATTGATCTTCTATTGGAAACACCATTACGAACGCTGAAAAGTCCTTATTAATTGATAAGTCCAAGCCCGCGTAACAAGGTTTTCCTTTGAGGAACGACAAATCGTCGACTACAGCCATCTTCCAATACTCTTGATTGATTGCCCTCTCACTCACCAACACAACGTGCTGATTCAGATAATATCGTCTGAACTCTGGTTCCTTTACTGGATTGAGGACCGCCTGTCTTGCAAAACGCTCTATTTCTTCCGATTTCCTAAATCCACCGGGTAAGAGATCAATGCCTGGATTCGACTTTATCCATTGTTCTTGATCCATAAGATCACAATCATCATCCGCCCTAAAAATGGCAGAATAAAAAGCGTCGTCTTTTACCTCGCCGCTTCTAACTTTTAATGCATATTCATACTTTTCATATTCTAAATTGTGTTTATTTTGACCGTCAGATGCGGTAGTCACCGAAAAAATAAGAGGTTCATCCCATTGCCCCATGCCCGTCTGAAGCTTTGTAAATGATTCCCCGCGAGTCGTATCTTCATGGGTCTCATCTACGAGTGCTACATACGGTTTAAATGAGTCGAGTCTGCCCGCATCTGAACTCATGACTCGGATATAAGAGCCGCCTTTTCGTCTGTAAATCGTTCTTCTACTATCAACTATTCGACAGTGTTTCATTAAAGTCGGATTGTTTTCAACCATATACTTAATCATTTCAAACACGTTCGCGGCTTGATCCCGACTGTTGGCTACTATGATATTTTGTTGCCCTCGTTGTTTATCCGTAAAAAATATATAGAGCATAATCAATGCGACCAGAAATGATTTTGCGTTTTTTCGAGGCATAGTAATAAATACTTCGCGGAAACGTCTGGTCCCATCCCTTACTCGCTTTATTGCAAGTATTTCAATGGCAATCAATAATTGGAACATCAATAGTTCGACTAAAGTTCCCTCTGGATTATCCGGCAACCAGAGCTTGCTATAAAACCTTTTAAACTTCTGGGCTTCCTCTTCGTCAAAATAATATTCATCAGTTAAGTATTCCTTATTTATTAATTCTTTTAGTTTCTCATTCGACATCCCCCTCAAATCCTTTAACTAATCATATCTTCCATTTCCTGATCGTGGACTTTCCCGTTTGACCCACCACTTGATCCTTCGCCCCTGTTTTTATCCATCCGAATACGAGAGGCAGGTGTAAATCCTAATTCTTTTGAAATGGATTGCATATCACTTAGAGCATTATTGGATATGCTAACTTCGGGCCTTTGTTGTTCGTATCCATTCGGGGTGGTGAATGTGTACCCTTTATCCATAAGAATGATTTCGCATCTTTTCCATTTAGCATACGCTTGACAATAAGCCTCCAGGGCTTTCAAGTCTGTCTCATTGAATGTCTCTAAGTCGAGCAATTCCCGCACTCTTTTCCATTCAGTTTTAGCCATGTTATCTAGCCAAGAAGGAACTCTAAGTTTTTGTTTCACATAAAATCACCCACTTTTAAAAATTAAACACCCCCCCACCCCTAAAAAGCGAAAAAGTTGCACGAAAGGTGGGGGGAGCGGTCTAGGCGTTCTCTGCCTTAAAATTCCTGACCACCCCCTACCCCTTTGTCTATTCGTTTTTGTATTTCTCTTTATCTCTTGCTGTCTTTTTGTTATGACAGCTGTGGCACAGTGGCTGACAGTTGCTGGGTGTCAATCTTAAGGACCAGTCCGCTGTAACGGGAACAATGTGGTCTACCACGTCGGCAGGTACAGGCTCTAACTCTCCATGGGCATCGGATACACAAAGATGATTGTAAACGGACAATATATGCTGCCTTAACCTCCTCCACTCTGCGCTGTTGTAAAACTTAATCAGCATGGGGTCCCTTTGACTATCGTATGCCCTTTGGCGTTCTTGCTCTTTCAGACGCCTGATGTCCTTATGATCGTCGCAATAAGTTTCTTTGGTTAGGTTATCGCAATTAATCTTTCTACATATCTTAAAAGGCTTTACGCTAATCATGATTGGTAGCCCCTCCCACATACAAAAAAGACACCCACCTGTGTGAGTGCCCCTTTGCTACATTTAATTGATTTCTATTTCCTGTATATCCCCATCTGGGTATATGACATAACTCCCTAACAGCATGCCCGATCCTAGTTTTTTTGCATCATGTTCTTCCTTGTCTACATACTCTTTGATATCCACGTACAAAAGGCCGCTCAATTTATTAACTACTGTTGTTGTATTGCGGCTAAAGTTAACAATGAAATGGATCTCGTCTTCTTCCATATGTAAATCGTGGTATGATAACGCGTATTCCTCAATATCCACACTATCCGCTATGGTGCTTTTTCTCCAGTTGCCCGTATTGTCATTTCTTACATTTGACGGTTTGCTTTTTGTGATATCCGAATAATCCTTATCACTCTTTCCTACGATCTTATCCATCTCTTTCAGATCATCCCACGAGCCATCTACTTCATTCGACTCAGGTTCTTCCACAGTCGTTTCTTCTACCTCATTATTAGCAACCTCATCTACTGGATCTGTTGTCGATTCCTCTGTTTCTCCACAAGCAACTAGTAATATTGCTGACATCATAAATGTAAAAAGTAATTTTTTCATCCTTATCCCCTCCATAGGTATACATTACCATATGAGATTTATCTTTAGTACCCGTAGCATCAAATCTGTCGTTATCCATCAGATTTTGTTGATAAGTCTCCCTTATACCAATTGGTTATTTATGGTACATTTAAATAGGAGTAAAATCATAAGGCTTTCTCTTCCTGATTTATATGGCCCGTTCCCACCCAATGGATTGGGCCCCTTCTTTTTGTGCATTAAAATAGCCCGCACCGTTTAAGATGCGAGCTACTGGAAGGAATATGAAATTGGCAATGTACACAAATTTCAACAATATATCATCGCGTCGCCGCTTTACCCGTCACGTTCTACGTGGTGGGCGACCGCCCCCGATCCAACGGCAGCGCGAATATATAGGAGTGATTAATCAGTGTTTGCCTAATATCATTATATCACAATTTTTCAAATAAAAAGTATCATCTTGGTATCATTTATTTATCTTGCTGCTAATCCTCTTTATATGAACAAGACTATATCCAAGTTCCTCGGCTATCTCACGCAGCCTCATCTTTTTAAGATCCCTCATATATGCTACTTTGTATGCCAGTCCCTCCAGGCTATCAAGCTTCTTCTCTATCGCTTTTCTGTATTTTTCCTTGCCTGACTTCAGTCGGCGTAGATCATCTAATGTGTGATCAATTCGTTTCATTCGATCTGTGATCTTATCTAACGGCATTGGGACATATCCATTTTGAACGATTTCTCTACTGTAATCTATTGCACCTAAGTTATTTATCGGCGCGTTGTCGTACATGCTTTTTCGTAAATAATCCCGTTCCCGTTCCATATCCTCGATTCTCAGCTCTAGCATATCTATCTCTGTGCAAAGGTCATTGTAAGATGGAATAAATTCAATCATGCTTTTCCTCCCGCCTCCCTGATCCGTGCCTTGACCGCTTCCAGCAAGGCGTCTTGGTTTTGTTCTTTTCCTTGCAGCACATTTAAAACCTGTTCGTCCACTGAACCCGCAACAAGCAGATGGTGGACGATCACGCTGTTCTTTTGGCCCTGTCGGTCTAATCTAGAATTCGCTTGTTGATATAATTCCAAGCTCCACGTTAGGCCGAACCAAACGATGATATGGCCGCCATCTTGCAAGTTAAGACCGTGTCCCGCCGAAGCTGGATGGGCGACAAGCAAAGGGATTTCTCCTTTATTCCATCGGGCTATTGAATCTTCCCAATTTAATTCCTCCGCTTGCTTGAATCGCTTCAAGATCCGATCACGGTCATGCTTGAAGCTGTAAAAAAGTAGAATCGGCTGTCCTTGGCTTTCCTCGATCACTTCTTCCAAGGCATCCAGTTTCTTATCGTGAATATGGACCGTATCACCTTCATCGTCATACACTTCTCCGTTTGCGAGTTGAAGAAGCTTTCCCATCAATCCCGCCGCACTGTTTGCTAAAACATCCTGCTCGTCAAATTCAAGGAGCTTGTCTCTTTCAAGTCGTTTATAGATTTCTCGCTCTTTCGGATCCAACTGGACGCTGATCACATTGTCTATTCTTTCTGGAAGCTGCAGATGATCCTTGGCTTTCATGGAAATGCAAATATCTCCGATCTGCTCATGTATTGCGTCTTCCGCGCCATCTTTCGGCACCCAATTGTAAACGATGTATTTCGATGGATCGCGGCGGCCAGGATTGAAATATTGATTTCTGTACCCCGTGATTGTCGGGCCTAGCCTTTCTCCTCGATCCAACAGATACAATTGCGGCCATAGATCGATCAAACTATTAGGCGCTGGGGTTCCAGTCAGTCCGACAATCCGCTTGATCAACGGACGTACTTTCCGTAATTGCTTGAATCGCTTAGATGCCGATGATTTAAAACTGCTCAGTTCGTCAATCACGACCATGTCAAATGGCCAATCCTTTCCGTAATGCTTTACCAACCAATCGACGTTTTCGCGATTAATAATATATAAATCCGCTTTTTCCTTCAGCGCGGCTTCTCTTGTTTTGATAGGACCTAACACTTTCGATATTTTCAAGTATCGCGTATGCTGCCATTTTTCGGTTTCTCGGGACCACGTATCTTCCGCCACTCGTTTCGGGGCGATCACCAAAACCTTGTGAACACTGAAATAGTTATGCAGCAGTTCCGTAACGGCTGTTAGCGTTGTGATCGTCTTCCCTAGCCCCATGTCCAAGAAAAGCCCTATTTCGGGCTTCTCAATCACTTCGTTGATCGCATACGCCTGATAACTGTGCGGCACGAATTTCACGACATACCTCCTCGATCCGTTCGATGGAATCCACAACTTCCACTTGGAAGCCCATCTTCTCTAAATCTCGTTTTCGTTTTTGCTGCAACGGCCGTAATTTTTGTTTCGGCTTTTTCAGTTCGACAAAGATGATCTTCCCGCCCGGTATCAGTACGATCCGATCAGGCATCCCAGCCGTCCCTGGCGATGTGAACTTTAAAGCTTGCGCCCCGTCTTCCCTTACCGATCCCACGAACCTTTTCTCTAAAGAACTTTCCAGCATTTTTATATTTTCGCGTCCTCCCTAAAAAGATGATTGTGTTCAAAGTGTTCGATGTTCCGCTGATTCCTATAACGTATACGGGAATAAGGATTTAAAGGGTCTATATACGTGTATATATGTGTGTATTTCTCTTATTTCTTATATATTTAACTTTAATAAGTTATTATGAACATATTGAACACGTTAGGGGTCTAGCCCTTGCCCCTATTGGCTTTGTGGCGTGTTCGTAGGGTGTGTTCATTACGTTTTAGTTCGAACACAATGAACACACCAGGACCTTGCTGCCGTGTTCAAAGTTTTTGGAGCGAACACACCTATAAGTGGTTACGAACACACCTATCAAGCAAGTAATCCAAACCCGATATCCTCAGATTCTTGCTCTCTGACATAAGCTCTTTGGACTCCAATTTCAGCTCCAAAACGCAGTCTACCGGACGAATTTCCATCATACGTTTTCCACCCAGGAAGCTGTCTTAAAATCGAATTGATCTCGCGCTGCTCCATCCTAGGGAACCTCTCAGGGCGCCCATTTAGAAGCTCTATCCATATCTCTAAGGCGCATACACGGTCCCTTTTAACTGTTCCTGTATCCCCTAAATCAAACGTATCGTCGAAAAACTCGCGCCGCTCTTGCATCGTCATTTCGTTAAAGTTTTCAGGCACTAATCGCTCCAAATGCTCCTGGATCGGACCCACTAAAGGGCTTTCTTCGGTGTGCCCCTTCTGAACGTCCCACATCTGTTCTTCTAGATGATCAGGAAGCCAAAGCTGTTCTCCATCTTTAAATCGCTGAACCGCCTCCGCCCATATCTGATCGACTTCATCTTTTGTTAGCGTGTGCCAAGGTTTTTTTATTTCAGTCTTGCCTACTGGCATCACCCAAAAGCGGCGATTGCCTGTCTGATCGCGGAGAAACTCTACATCATTCGTTGTTCCGATAAACACGCATTGGCGCGGGAAGTCCGTCACATGCCGCCCATAAGCGACCCGAAAGCGATCAATGCGCTTAGTTAGGAAGTGTTTGATAGATTCCACATCCGCTTTCCTTGCCGCAGATAGCTCCCCCATCTCCACGATCCAAGCCCCTTGAAGCTGTTCATAGGCTTCTTTCCCGTTCACTGTTGTAAGGGAATCACTGAACCATTCTCCGCCTAGCTTCCCAAACAAGCTGCTCTTCCCGATCCCCTGCGCGCCAACAAGCGTCAACATATAGTCCATCTTGCAACCGGGGTTGAACACGCGGGCCACAGCAGCCACGAACGTCTTCCTTGTGACCACTCGATTTAACTCGTTGTCTTCGGCGCCTAGCGTATCGATTAAAAGCTTGTCGAGCCGCCCCACTCCATCCCAGGTTAAATCATTCAGGTAATCCTTGATTGGGTGGAACTTATGAGCATGGAAAACCTGCGCCATAGCGTCTTGCGTCTTTAAGACGGAGGATAGCCCATACACTCGCTCTAAATAATTCCGCAGCCCCGCCTCATCGAAGTCATTAAAGAAGTCATTCGGTCCTTCGGCTTTTCGCCAAGGCAGGTCACCCGTAACGAGGGCCCGCTGCGCGAACTCATTCAAAGCAAACTTCCCTTTCAGGTTAGGGTCGTTCTCGAGAATCAATAGAAGGTTTGTCCTTGTATCTTCAAATCCGCCATCCCGCTTTATCGCAAGTTTTTTCATCCACCCGCTACGGTCTTTTTCTCCCCCTTCTGCAACAACCTCGCCCTCAAAATCTACTTCCGCTTCTTCCAGCCTTGCGCTAACAATCGATTCCTTCACACGACCGTCTTCCTGTGCGAGTCTTGACATTGCAAGCGTAGACGGCATCCGCGAAATCGGCGTTCCGTCCTTTGCTTCATCATCTAACGCCGCGAACTTATGGAGTCTTACTAAATCGAAGCTATTAACGAGCAACCCGCTACATGGATCCGTGCCGTGGTGAGAGTAGGCGAACTTGCCATCCTCGTATAAAACTAGTCCGCCCGCTGTGCTTCCCTCGCTATATGTGTATCGCCCCTCTGAATGTTGGGCATACTTATCAGGCAGGAAGGTTTCAATTGCCCCCTCTATCGAATAAGCACGGCAGAAGGCTCCAACCATTCCCGCTTTTTCATGAGGATCACCTTGCCGATCCGCCATACGTTTATGGACTTGTTGCTGCCTAGATGACTCTGGCCATTCGAGCGGGTCCCGCCAATCTTCATATCGGGCTAACATCGTATCAGGATCCAACCATGGCGCGTCTTGCACCTTGAATAGATACTCCGCATCCTTTGCTGTTGACGGCCAATACATCAACCGATGCGGCTCGTATGTTGTATCGTCAAACAGATCAATGCCAATGTCAGCCGCGATCCGCTTGGCAACCGCTACGTATTCTTCTGCGGATACTGTGCGGCTTAAAGGGATGACCAGTCGCACTTTAGGCCGATCATGTCTATGCGAATGAGTGGAATAAACTACACAGGCATAGTCAAACAGCATCTCAACGAGCGACCAGAAATCCCCTTTCACATGGTCGGCATCCAAGGTAATAACTTGCCGCCATCCAACCGAATCCGCTTTACGGCGCCCGCCTTTGAGCGAACCTCCGACAAACCCACCAACGTCTTTAACCGCGTCCCGATCCCGCTTAGACATCTTCTGATATTCTGCATAAGTTTCAGCTGTTCGTATCGTGTTAGACAGCCTCATAATGAAGTCAGACCAAAGTACATCTGAGTTTTTCCACGTCTTTGAGAAGCGGCTGTTCGCGGTTGAAACCACGAACGAGCCGTCATGTTTAATTCTTATCTGTTCTCTTTCTTCCGATTTCTCTATCATTTAGTGACCTCTCCTTTGCAGGGCAATCACACTGTCCTGTTAATGCTTGCTTCTTGACTAAAACCATTCGGATATCGTTTCTTTAATTTCATAATGTTGTATGAAGCGGCGCCTTCTAAATCCACAACGCCGATCAACGTACACAATCCCGCCGCGTAATGCAGCACGTCCCCGATTTCTGACACCAACGCTTCCCTGTCCAACTTATGACCGTGATGAACATGCTTTTTAAGTAAATCCACGACCTCTCCCGCTTCCCCCGCGAGCCCCATCGCGTAATTGGATATTTGCAATTTACGATCTTCCGAAGACTCCCACAAAGGCGGCAATGTCCGTTTGCTTAACTCTTGATACTTATTGAACGTCATACCTTTTGAGTCTTGTAATCTATTAATCTCTTTTTGCTGGTATTGAAGGGCATCGATCAACTCTTCAATGACCATGAGATTCCAATCGTAATCACTCGGATCACAGTCCTCTAAAGAATGCCCGTATTTGTTCAGTCCTTTACTGTTCTGTTCATCAATCAAACCGCTAATCGTTCGTAATATTTCCGTTTTATATGAAACCATCTTTTATTTCTCCCTCCGATTAATCGATCCTTGAATGTAGTAATACATACTGAGAAATCCCATTAGAGTGCATATTGATAGAAACACTGTTTTCTTTCCTGTTACAAAATAATGAGACTCACTAAACCCGACTCGATCCCTCACTCTATCCAAGTGTTCTTTTGACAAGACTTCATCTACGAAAATTAACTTGATCCCTGTTAAGAAACCAATCACTAACCACAACATCAATGCCATGCTTAAATTCAGCAACATATATCACGCCCCTTACTACGCTTAATGAACGAACTGTGCGTCTATTTTTTAATTCGATTCCACTTCCACTGACCTCTTTGATCGAATGGGTTCCCAGCCAACTCGTAGATGGGCCAATATATAAAATCGTAAAACCAAAGAACCATTACGCTCACACCATGAAAGAATCCGTAAACGATAATCAAAGACAACAATAGCGGCGACAATACCAAAAGAATTATCGCCCCGATATACTTCTTCACTGCACACTCTCCCTTCCACTTCGCCTGATTCGTCTATGTGAACTAAATAAAATTGTTTTTGATCTCTTGAAACATATCAAAATCCCTTTCTAATTCTCTTAATCGTCTCTCGAGATGGGGCTTTATAAATGGATCTGTGGCTGTCTTAAGTGTTTCTTTTAATGATTCGATCTCGTTTTCTAAAAAGGATAGTGCATATCCCAAAGCTTTACTTTGCTGATTTCCGTTCAATCTTCTTCCCCCTCTCGTTGCTTCACGGTTTGCGTCAGACGCGCATTACCAACGGCGCCGCTTTTTCCATTTCTTCCAGTTCCTTTGTTGCGATTTCTTTTTTCTATGGTGTATTTTCATGACATGCTTTTCTTCTAACTTTCTTTTCTTAAATATCTTTGCCGCCTCTTTGGCGACCGTCTCCGCAACATTTGAAAATGCTTTTAAAAACCTTGAAATGCGTAATGCCGCTACTTTTAACATAGAACTGACCGCGGTAGCTAACCTATTCACCCCCGCCGCCCTCCATAATTTCCAACAGTTTATTCCCATACCAGACCATCTTTTTAACGTCCTCAGGGCTAAACTGAGGTCCTGAGGAATGTTTTAAGACGTTCCCGATCAAATACCCTTTGAAGTGTTCCGCCGACATCCGCGCTTGCATGAAATCAATTGTGGAAACAGCTGTATCTGCTTGTTGTGTCAGCGCTCTTGCGGAATCCTTTTTAACCGGCTCCGCCTCATGCTCAGTCACTTTGGGAAGCGGCTTTTGTACCGTTTCCTTTTCTTTCGGTTTAGCAGTCTTCATAGTAGGTCGTTTTCTTGGTTTGCTTAATCCCCAATCGGACCGCCTGCTGTAAAGTGTCGCCTCGCTGATTTTGTAACGTAAGGCTATCGCTCTATTCGTCAAGCCTTGATCTCTAAGTTTTATATAAGTTTCCTTTGTTAACTCTTCCTTCGATTTGTTAGGCGTCGCCTTCACTTGTATTTCCTCCTTCACGGGAGCTTCAAGCTCCTTCCTTAATCGCTTTAATCCCCCTGGCTCTAAGAAGCCTCTCAGTTTCTGAATCTTCGGATAGACGCTACAATTTGACTCGCAAAATCGAAATTGATTGCCTCCGCTTATATGGCTCACCTTATCGCAGCCCTTACAATTCACATCCAGCATTTTCCCGATCTCAACTCGAACGTGTTTTTTTAACTCTCGATCGCTAATCTCATGGGTCATACGAGCACCCCCTAATCTTTCATATAAAACTCCGTTTCAAAGCCATCTGCATTGAGCGGCAAGCCTGGCGCCCAATCAATCGGCTGCGACATGATCTCTTCCATTTCAGACAAACTTCCAACGCCATAAGGCATGTCCGCAACAACTTCGTCATGAACGTGCATGATGATGTTATAGCCCGCCTGATCCAGCCGCATCATGGAGACAGCTAGACAATCCCGAGCGGTTGCCTGAACAATGTTCTCCACTAGTTTCCCGCCATACGTTTCAACGGGCCCCCACTTATTTGCGGCGTTTAGTCCGTCAAATTCGATAGCGGGTTGTCCAAATTTCCCTGTAATGATTCGCGGACGAACATAAGCTAACTTTCTGCCGCTAGGCAAAGTAATAAACAGAATCCCGCGATAGCACTGGAACACGACCCCGTGCGTTTGTGTTGTTGTCTTGTCTTGAATGGCTTCGATTGCCGCGCGGTTACAGGACCACCAAAAATCCACAATGTTTTTGTTTGCTGCTCTCCAAGCCGAGACTAGACCAGGTAATTCGCTTTCTTGAAGCCCCCCTTCAAGGGCTCCCATGGAGATCAGCGCGCCAGGTCCACCCTGATAACCAAGCGCCAGTTCCGCGATCTTCCCCTTCTCCCTCAGTTCGGATCCGCGATCAATTGATTCGATTGGGACGTTAAACATCGCCGCGGCAGACGCTTCGTAAATCTTCCCATGCGTCTGAAAGACGTTTAGGCGCCACTTTTCTTGAGCGAACCAAGCAATGATTCGCGCCTCAATCGCGCTGAAGTCCGATACGATCAACCGATTCCCTTCGGATGCAACGAGCGCCGTCCTAACAAGTTGGGAAAGAATATCATTTCGGCTTTCATCAAATAGCAGATCGATAGAATCAAAAGCCCCTGCCTTGATAAGCTTGCTTGCGTTCTCGATGTCATGAATGTAATTCTTTGTGAGATTCTGAACCTGGACTAATCTCCCTGCCCATCTACCCGTTCGACCCGCGCCATAGAATTGAAGCAAGCCGCGAACCCTGCCATCCGAACAGACCGCGCGTTCCATCGCTCGATACTTGGACACGGAAGCCCTTGAAAGCTCTTGCCTGTGTTCAAGGACCGTTCTAACATTCGGAGGAACATCGTCTTTAAGCATCCGTTCCACATCGTCTTTACGAAGCGTTTCTGTTTCGGCGCCTTGTTCTTTCAACCAATCGAGCAACTGATTCCGACTGTTTGGATTGGCAAGACCCGTGATCTTTCTTGATTCTTCGGTCAATATCTTTTCAAACTCAATATTGCAATCAATCGCTTTTTCGACTAATTGCATATCCAGCCGAACGCCGCGGTCGTTGATTTTCTGGTCCAGCGTCCAAAGGTCCTGTTCAAACGAACTAATCTCTAAAGCGGGATCGATCTTCTCCCGAATCGCCATCTCCACTTCCACGTCGCGGCGATTGTATTCGACGTACTGCTGCCATCTTTCAGGGTCATGCTCTGGAAGGTTTCGAGCACGACCACCATTCGCCTTGGTTGGTCTACACGGCTTAGAAAAATAGTTAATCAGTGTTGTACCCGCTGAATCCTTCTGAATGTCCAACCTCAGCGCTTCCGCCACGCCCGCAAGATACCCGGGCAATCCTAGCCTAGAGGAGTCGACCGCCGTACACCGCCATTGTTCGGGCGGCATTTCCTTTCCGAAATGGGCCGCTAAACATACCCGCTCAAAATTAGCGTTAAAAGCAATCTTCGTAATGTCTGGGTCAATAATCATGAGCTGTATAATTGAGGGGATCGTTTCCCCTTGCGCTAGATCAATCACCCTTACGGGACCGCCATCAATCGAATAAGCGAAAAGCACAATTTCAAAGTCGGGTGAATCGGCGTAAGCGTAAACCCCGCATCTTGGAAGATCCACACTGCTGAACGTTTCAATATCGATATTGAGCGTTTTCAAGTTTTTTCCTCCTGAAATTTGTATAAAAATAGGGAGCTATAAAGCCCCCTATTGGGTTGTTTATCCTAAGAAATCTGGCGTATCATCGTCACTAAGCATATCCGCGAAATCATCTTCTGGATTCGACCTTCCACCAAACGCTTCGCCGTCCCGCGTAAACAACAGGTTATTTAATCCGCAAGCAACCCCTCGATTTCCGTTTGCATTGTATGGGTAGAAATTAACCGCCGCTACACCGTAGCACCCGCTGTAGAACTCTGATTCGTCCGAAATCTCAATGAGACCAGCAGACCCTTTCTTGAATACTCCTGGTTTTGTTCTGGATGAAGCGTTGATGAACCAATGTCCTGCGTACGCCTCGTCATCTGGTCGATCGGTGTCACCGTCACGTAATGGAAGCTTTAAGTTTGGCGGCATCTTACCGCTCCACTTGGAATCCTTTCCTTCTTTCTTCGCTGTTTCAATTGCCTTTTCGATCATTTGAACCGTCTCCGTATCCGTCTTTGGAATCAGAATAGAAACGCTGTATTTCGGGTCATTCCCTTCCATCGCGTGAGGCTCAAACACATGAGCGTATGAAAATCTAACCTCGTTCGTTGTTACTCTCGTTCCGTTTAATTTAGCCATTTTTACATTTCTCCTTTTTGTTTGTTGTTTTACTTTTTTGTGCTTTCTTCTTCTAATTTCAAAACGCCAGTTATAGGCATCTTTACCGATTTTGTTATAGAGAGCTTGCCAAGCTTTCCGTTTTGTTGGCTCCTTAATCCCAAAAACTTCTTTCTTAGACCAAATACTGAAAACAACGTAATAAAAATCTTGCAACTTTAGATATTCTCAATCTCGCCTGTTAGGCAATCCAAACAGATAAACAGCGGTTTATTCCGTTGAGACAGTATGATCTGCCCAGCGACTATCATTGATAGCGGTTTTTCAAGCAGTACATTGTTTTCGGGCTCCTCCATGCAGAAATCACATTTGGTTTTTACGGTAGTGCCTCCGTCATATTGAGCTTCAATTACTTCACCTTTCATAAGGCACCCTCCCCCTTCTACTTTTAGATGCTATCCGCAAAATCTTCTTCCGCCGATTCAACGGATTGCAGTTCTGGTCGCTTGTCCGATACAGGAGCAAGCGTAGGCTTACCTTGCGGCTTCACGATCAGGTCGCCCAATACTTCGGAGAATGTCTTTTTCCCGATCTCCCTTTCAAGAGCGGTGATCGTTTTAATTTCCCTTGGTCTAAAGATGACTTCCTCGTCGAATCCGTTCTCATGCAACGTGTGGGCGACTTCCTCTGGATCGGAATATCTTCGGTTGCTTCTCCCTTCAACTAGCTTCCATCCGCTAAACTTGACGCCGTGTTTCTCCGCTTGTTCTAGCGCGTAATCCTTGATATCCTTCGCCCATTTTTGAAGCTCGTCTGCTTGCTCTAGGATTCTAGCAATTTCATCATTTGATAGAGTCGGAGGATCAGCAAAATCAAATTCAGCCAGCTTCAAGTTTTCCCTCGCCCGAGCCCGACACGTCGGAGCGATCTTGCAGAAACGACAATGTTCGCCTGAAACAAAATCACCTTCCCCCTCCCACGCCATATCCGCTTTTGGCTTTACCTCGGTATCTCCCCAGGCAAGCAGATCATCAGCGGATAAGGTTTCGCTTGAAATACTGTCCAAGCGCGGTTGAACAATCGTCATACGAACCCGATCAATGTCATACAACATGCTGTAACGATCGTAGGCGCCAAGCCCGTACAACCTCATTTGCGAATTGTTCTCCGCGCTGACGGGTACGCCTTGACCAAATTTCAGGTCGATCACTTCCAATTGACCATCCGCAATAATCAAAACGTCACCCGTCCCAAATCCTTCTGGGACCCATCGAGAGAAATCTAAACGCTGTTCGATCATGACAAGCGCATCAGGTGTCGAGGCTTTCGCCTCGTTGATCCGCTCAACCACAACGTCTACATAAGATTGAACATGATCCTCCATTGCTTGACTGTAATACTCGTTTTCTCTTTCAAACTTGTTTCGTCTTAACGTGCGCGCCCGTTGACTGATCTCCCCGATCTCATGCAGCAGGAAGATCTCCGATAACTCATGGGCTGCCGTCCCTTCTTCCGCAAATACTGACGTAGTATCGGGTAGCTCATTTTCGAGCGCGGCGGATGGGGTGCAAGTCATCCACCGCGACGATCCCGAAGCGCTTAACTTTGCGTGAGCTCTTTCACTGTGCGCTACAGTCATGCGGAAAGCCCTACAGCTTCAAGAAGCTTTTGATAATCTTTCGGGTCCACTTCAGTCAGCTTACTGACGCCTAAATCTTTAATGGCCCCTTGCACCTTCTCTTGATGCTCCTTAGCGTCTCGCATGAAGTCGGTTAGCTTGCCGCGTACAACTTCAAGAGTGATTTTTGGTTCTTCTTTCTCTGCTGCCTTTTCTACCTCTTTAGCAGGCGCCGCATTAGATTCTTCTTTGATCGGCTCGGCTTTCTTCTCTTCTTTTGCGAGAGCGGGTTCTGCTTCTTCCTTAGGCTGCGGAGTTTCTACTTTCGGCTGTTCCTCGACCTTTGTATCCTCTTTTTCATAATCAAACAGAACAACGTTTCCCGCTGAACAAATAGCCAAAGCTAAGTTATTGATCGCTTCCGCTAATTCGGGAGCGTCAATCGATATTTTGATTTGCATTCATACTTCCTCTCCATTCGTGGTATATTAATAGTGATTAAACTTTTACCGAGACGCCCACTTTGCCGAGTGGGTGTTTTATTTTCCTTCCATCCATTTCGACAAGCGGATACTGTCCCGCCTTATTTCATGCAGTTTGTTCTTCAATTCAGCTCGATTTTTATCGGAATCCCAGTCGGCGATTACGAAAGTTGCGTCTTCATTAAGAAGCTCAATCGCCCTTTCCATCTGAGCGATTAGCAACCTGCGGGTTATGTCCTCTTGCCCCAAACCCTCACCCCCTTTCAAGATGTATGATGTTTCCAATAACTTCCCATCTGGTAGAATCAATATGAAGGGAGGAGCTAGAGTTGAATAAAAATGACTTGCACAATCAACCTAAAGCGTTTGAATATTTGACCCCAGGGGAGAGACGCCGTCTAACCGAGTGGGTTAAGGCTAATCTGACGCCCATTCAGTCTTTTAACGTCCGCCACACTTCTTACGGCTTAAAACATATTTTTGAGAAGAATGGCGGGTTCTACATTGGTAATGGTGCTTTCAAAGGAGCTATGATCGAATGCGGTTTTAAAGTCCAAGATAAAACCGCACTAAATTGGGTTTTTAATGTATCCGAGAAATCTATCAAAGCTATCACAAATCAATAGGTTCATCTAAAACAATTTTTGCGCACTCCCATTCTTCAAAAACCAAGATGTTTTGGCTCTCAAGAATGTTCTTCAAAGAAGTCTTACCAGTTGGCTTCTGGGCACCGGTTATGATGATGGGAGTGTTATTTTTCACTGCTGAAACAATTAACTCCTTGGTACTATTTGAAAGCCAAAAAGGTAATTTAATTTCCGATTCATGCCTGTCATACTTCCTACGCACACTAACAGCTTGATAATTTTTCAACTGCCCCGCTCCCCTTCAATGCAATTAATACAGCCTTCAGATCCTTTGCTTTGCCTACAAACTGAAACACCTGACGATTACCCTTTCCCCGTTCATCCCACGCAATTCTCATTAGCGATACTCCTTCTCAAACTCTCGCAATCTAGCATCGTAGTCTTGCGCAATAGCCTTCATATCAAAATTATTCCTTTTGCAGAACTGGTCCAGTAACTCCAGATCTTTTTCTTTTCTCTTCGTTAAAGTTTCCGCCATTTTTAGATTTACGTTCATTCGACAACCTCTCCCTTATTTAAGTTATTATGTTAAGTAGTCTAATAAAGAATTTGAATTTACTATTGATTAAGCAAGTTTGAGTCAATGTTTATTTTTATCTCTTTACTTGCCAGCTCATCTGCCAATGAGTTGGCTTCTTTTAATAGTTCCTTAAATCTCTCTACCTTCTTTAGAACCTCCACCAGTTCAGTTGTATCCACATTCAAACTAATTGAATTTACTTTTTTCATGTATTTCTTACCTCCCCTTGATTTAATTGCCAATCAAAAATGTTAAAAAATTTACTCACCGCAGTGAGCACTCAATATTTAGATTGTTCTTTAAGCCAGGTTATTAAAAAGGACTCTGTCTCTCTAGCAGGAAAGTACCACTTAGTTCCGACTCTATATTTCGGGAACCGATCATCATGAAAAAAGTGTTCACGTATATAGGGCTCGCTCATACTGGTCTGTCTGATCAGCTCCTTCATATCCCAAAACGTTTGGCGATGCTGTATTTCATCCAAGCGTCTTTTCAATTCCTCATGAAATATTTCCTCGACTTTGCGTTCATTGATCTGTAAATGGAGCAAGAGTTTCACCTCCTTTATAGGACATTCATCCCTCCTGTCGAATTGAGACTAAAGAAGGGTGGTCATTATATGAATCCATATATGTTTGTGATTGATATCGTTCCGATGCCGGATAATAATAAGTGTGACGATATTGCTGGAGCAAAGGCTCACATTTGGGTAATTTCAAAAGATAGAGAGAGTGCCAAGCTCCGTGTAATCAACTACATCGAGAAGCATCTTTGGAGTGTTACAAATTTTGAATACGAGTTCGAGATTCAACAAGAGCTGATTCCTTCGTTGCATGCAGATGAAGCTCGGCTATATGAATCGGCTCTGCGTCTAGGAATCGCCGCAGACTACGTTGCATTTCCGAAGAAGCCCGCTGAGAAGTAGCTTTCCTTTTGCCTTCCGCCGTTCCCGCGGCGGATTTTTTCTTTATACCCTTGTCTCTTTTTACATTCAACCTTCTCACCCCCTCTCCTCACCTTCGTGCGATACCTTGTTTCAAGCTGATTTGATTTACGCCCAATCTGCCAAATTTAAGCGACTAGCATCAAAATTGTAGTTCTTGTCCCTCAGATTAATTATAGGTTCGTCAAGCGATAACCCCTGCAAGAAGGACACAACCTTTTCAATAACGCTTTCTTTGTATTTGACCGTATCCCCCGTCCAATTCCCCTTGCTTTCTAGCACTCGCTTCAATTCATGTTCTTCTATTTCTCCGTGATCCGTTAAAAACGAGGTAATAGCAGCCACCAGCTGTTTGTGAGGTTTCCCGCTTTTGCTAAACAGTCCTACCTTTGTTCCGATCTCTTCGCAAGTAAACAGCTTTTCAGTTTCAGGAGCAGGAAGTAGACTTTGACCTGTTGATTGGTTGATTAGGTTTGATGCGATTAGTTGTTTCATGTCAGGAGACAGAACATCTTTGAATGTCTCCGCTACCTCCATAGCAAATTGTTGTTTCTTTAGCCTTACAGATTCCAACCTAGCCTGCGCATTCAGATAACGAGCTTCGGTTGCTTGCTGTTTGATTTCTAAATCCTTCGATTTGTCGATCGTTACTTGGACTTGTGGCACTTGGAGTTGTTCTAGTTCATTAATCCTTTTGATTACCGCACGCCTTGTTTTAGCATCATATTTTAAGGCCAGTTGCATCGCCCCGTCTTTTCCAAATTCATAGCACGGTGAATCCCGATTGCTTTTGTCTTTATATGAGGTGAGCTCAAAAATGAGCCGACCTGTTTCCTCTCCTAAAGAATCAATTTCATTCCGAATATCCCGCATGACATTCTTGTGTTCCTTGCCTACAATTTCCGCAATGTCCAAACTCGTCATTTTAATTTCACTTACCATCACTTGATCCAATCCGCCTCCCCTTCTTAACATGATTTATAATCATGTTAACTGCAAATTTTTTTTTTGATTCCCAATAGTTCGTCCGCACTTACATTAAAAAATAAACATAACCTCTTTAGGTGTCGAGACGAAATCACTTCAATGTCTTTTTCCCAAGCGCTTACGGTTGTCTGTGATGTGCCTATTTTCTCAGCCAATTCCTTTTGCGACATCTTTCCGTTCCTCGCTCTCAATTCGGCTATGGTTAACATTTCATTCACCCCTTTCTGGTATCTTCTGATTTATACTATACATGATTTTTAATCATATAGCAAGAAGTTTTATGATTTATAATCATTATTTAGTAACTAAAATCAAAGCTTCATTAAATATAAGTTGATTTATTATCATGTATTAAGTATACTTAGTAAAGAAAGGAGGTGAGATCATGAAGACGACAGGAGAAATAATCAAAGAATTACGGGAATCAAGAGGGATGACACAACAACAATTAGCTAGCTTGATGGGTATGAAGACTTACACAACCATCACTAAATGGGAAAGTGGAGATAACTTCCCAAAGGGTAGAGATATAAAATTGTTAAGTGAGTATTTCAAGGTTAGTTCCGATTATATTTTGGGGATACAAGATGAGGTTGACCAAACGATCAAGGTTTCCGAATACCCTCACATCCCAATCGGTGTATCCGCTGGAATGCCTATAGAAGTAGATGGGATTGCTGATGTCGAGACAATTAGCATACCCGATAGTATTATGGGAAAGTGGGCAGGAGACCGTGACATATTTATCATGCACGTCAATGGAGAAAGTATGAACAAAGTCATGCCGCACGGATCGCTTATTGCGGTTAAACCCATCGAGAGACCACATCTTAAAGACAGAGACATAGTTGTGTATAGTGACGGGTATGAATACGCTGTGAAAAGGTTTTACTTGCACCATGATGAACTGATATTCAGACCCGACTCGGACAGTTTGGATTTTAGGGAATATCGAGCATCTATTAATAACGCAGAATTACAAATACACGGAAAAGTAGTTCTTTATATCGTGGAGTTAGAATAAACGTTTGGCCAAGCGTTTACATGAGCAGATTAAACCCTGCTCTTTTTTAATAAAGGAGGTTATACGTATGGCTAGTTATCGTAGACGCGGATGTACTTGCAATGGGAGAAGATGCGGTTGCGGCGCGCCATGGGAATATCGTATAAGGTACAAGGATCCATTTACCCAGAAGTACAAAGAGAAAACAAAGGGAGGGTTCAGAACGAAGAGAGAAGCGCAGATCGAGGCGATGGAGGAAGAACGAAAATTATTAGAGGGAATTGAGCAGGCGCCTATTTCTTTAAAAGACTACCTCAAAGAATGGTTGATTCAATACAAAAAAGATGTTGTAAGGAAGAACACGTTTGAGATCCACGAACGAAACATTAGAAATCACATTGTTCCTTATTTCAAAAAAATACAATTGTCAGACATTAAACCGATCATGTATCAGAAGTTTCTAAACCATATCATCGACCAAGGATACAGCAAACGAACAGGTGAGATCATCCACAGCACCATGCATAATGCCCTAGAACGGGCAGTAACAATTGGCGCGCTGGAAAAGAACCCAACCGCAGGAGCCATAGTGAAAGGAGTAAAGAAAGAAAAAGACCTAAAGTACATGGAGTCAAACCACATTGCCCACTTTCTTCAAACCGCGTATCAATACAACTACATCTACTGGATATTTTTTAAGGTATTGATTGAAACAGGGATGCGGAAAGGAGAAGCAGCCGCTTTGCAATGGCCTGACATTGATTTAAAAGAAGGTAAGATCCATATAAACAAAACGTTAGATTTCAAAGCGAAAGCCAATGAGGACCGCTTCGGAGATACAAAAACATATAGCTCAAGGCGTACGATCACGATTAGTGCAGGGCTTGTTCAAGACTTACAGTTCCACATCAAACACCAAAATCAAAACAAGCTGGCTTTGAATGACATCTATCATCACGATCTGAACCTGGTCTTATGTCGAAATGACGGGGACATCATGCCGACATCCACTTTATTCAATGCGTTTGCTCGCATCTTAAAGCAGGCAGGGCTCCCAAACTTACCGATCCACTCGCTGCGGCACACTCATGCAGTGCTCTTATTGGAAGCTGGCGCCGAAATGAAATACATCCAGGAGCGCCTGGGGCATGGCAGCATCCAAGTAACATCCGACGTGTATGCGCACGTTTCCAAAAAGATAGATGAAGACACGATGGACAAATTCGAGCAACACATGAAAGACGTGCTTCAATGATTATGTGGGCAAATTGTGGGCAACACCTACAATAGCCTAAAATTAACCCCCGCGCCCACAAAAAGAAAAACCCTTAACACCAACGGTATCAAGGGTTTCCTCGTTTAATAATGCACCATATATTGATCGCGTTCCCACTGATGAATCTGCGTGCGGAACATATTCCATTCGATTTCTTTTGCTTCAATAAAATTTAAAATGGCGTGTTCGCCTAGGGCTTCAACAATAATTGGATTGTTTTTTAAGGCGTCAACCGCTTCTTTTAGGTTGGCGGGTAATGTGCTGATTCCTGCTTCTTCTCTTTCCGTTTCGCTCATCACATAAATATTGCGATCAGTCGGAGGCGGGCAAACCATTTCATTTCTAATTCCGTCCAGACCAGCGGCCAACATCACAGCTAGCGCCAAGTATGGATTCGCCGATGGATCCGGGCTACGCGCTTCCAAACGCGTGCTCACGCCGCGTGAAGAAGGAATTCGCACTAACGGACTGCGGTTACGAGCGGACCAAGCGACGTAACAAGGCGCTTCATAACCTGGCACTAACCGTTTATAGGAGTTCACCAGCGGATTCGTAATCGCGGAAAAGCCGCGAGCATGATGTAATAGTCCAGCCATGTACTGTTTGGCAGTTGCGCTTAAACCGAGTTCATCACTTTCATCATAGAACACATTTTCTTCTCCAGAAAATAGCGATTGGTGACAATGCATCCCAGAACCAGCCACGCCAAACAACGGTTTCGGCATAAACGTCGCGTGTAAGCCATGTTGTCGAGCGACTGTCTTCACAACGAGCTTAAAAATCTGTATTTCATCCGCTGCTTTTAACGCATTCGCATATTTGAAATCAATTTCATGTTGTCCTGGCGCAACTTCATGGTGAGAGGCTTCAATTTCAAAGCCCATCTTTTCCAATGTCAAAACAATATCGCGACGGCAATTTTCACCTAAATCTAATGGCGCAAAGTCAAAATATCCGCCGTTATCATTCAAATCAAGCGTTGGTTCCCCTTTTTCATCTAGTTTAAATAAGAAAAATTCAGGCTCCGGTCCGACGTTCATCGTCGTATAGCCCAACTCTTTCGCTGCTTGCAATTGACGTTTTAATATACCGCGAGGATCGCCAGGGAACGGAGTGACACCATCCGCTAAATAAACATCGCAGATTAGCATTGCTACTTTTCCAAAATCTCCGCCCCAAGGGAAGATCGTCCATGTATCTAAATCCGGATGCAAATACATATCCGATTCCTCGATCCGCACAAAGCCCTCAATCGAAGAGCCGTCAAACATCATTTTATTATCCAATGCTTTTTCTAACTGACTCACGGGAATCTCCACATTCTTAATCATTCCTAGTAAGTCGGTAAAACCTAAGCGAATATACTTGACATTCGCTTCTTTCGCTAAACGTTTGATGTCTTCCTTACGGGCAACAGTCATCATGTCTCCTCCTCGAAGTTGTCTTTCTTCATTATTTGGCGCATTCAAATCAATTCTGATAAAAGCGATGAAGCTCTCCCCTGATCAACGGGGTCTCTCCTAGCTGTCTGTGAATAATTTGTTGCTTTAAAAATTGTCTTAGTTCAACATCCGTTAAATCTTGCCGCGGCTGCTCGGATTGATCTGTCGCATCAGAGCGCGCTTCAGATTTCGACGCAGCTTGTCCCATCTTCATCACCTGTTTAATGCCCGCAATATTCATACCCTTTTCTATGTAGGATTTAATCGTTAATAAACGATCGATATCATGAAAAGAAAAAAGCCGTTGATTGCTCGCACTGCGAGCAGGTTGAATCAGATGATTCGCCTCATAATAGCGGATCTGCCTAGCGGTTAGTTCAGTTAATTTTGTAACAATTCCAATCGGAAATAGGGCCATATGTCGACGGTTTTGATCGCTCATCAAACACA
Organism: Ammoniphilus oxalaticus; assembly: GCF_003609605.1. Lineage (NCBI taxonomy): Bacteria > Bacillati > Bacillota > Bacilli > Caryophanales > Paenibacillaceae > Ammoniphilus > Ammoniphilus oxalaticus. Next base: position 38,347 of record NZ_MCHY01000002.1, read on the forward strand.
CCCCTTTATACATTCAAAATAGTTAAGATATATTTATTTTATGGTTGGAAGTTGATCCTGTCAATCCATGTCACAAAACCTTACATAAGTAAAAAAAAGTAGGTGTAAGAAAACCGTTTGTCTTCTTACACCTACTGACTTAAAGTGTCAACAATTTATTTTCAATTAACTCGTCTAGCGCGGTGAGCACACCCACTTTTACATGGGAATAGGTTAATCCCCCTTGAATAAATCCAAGATACGGGGCGCGAATCGGACCATCTGCGGAAAGCTCGATACTTGAGCCTTGAATAAACGTTCCGCCAGCCATAATCACAGGATCCGCATACCCTGGCATTTCGCTCGGTTCAGGTGACACAAACGAATCAACAGGCGAAGCTTTCTGAATACCTTGGCAAAAAGCGATTAACCGTTCCGCAGTCCCAAATTCAACAGATTGAATTAAATCGGTGCGGGGATCCGCCCACTTTGGTTCTGTTTTGAAACCGACCATTTCTAACAATCCCGCCGTAAAAACAGCTCCTTTTAGCGCTTCGCCAACGACGTGTGGAGCGAGAAAAAAGCCCTGATACGTTTCAGGTAGTGAATAAAGGGTTGCTCCGACTTCTGCCCCGATGCCGGGGGCAGTCATTCGATAAGAAGACAATCGAACATACTCCTCTTTTCCTACAATATATCCGCCTGATTTTGCAATCCCGCCGCCTGGGTTCTTAATGAGCGATCCCGCCATGATATCCACGCCAACTTCGGTCGGTTCCAATGATTCAGTGAATTCCCCGTAGCAATTATCGACAAACACGATAACATCAGGCTTAATCTCTTTTACAAAGCGAACCATTTCTTTGATTTCCTCAACGCGAAAAGACGGTCTATCCGCATATCCTTTGGAACGTTGAATACCGATTACTTTTGTGCGTTCAGAAATCGCTGCCTTGACCCGATCGTAATCGACGCGTCCGTCTTCTCGAAGGGCAATCGCCTGGTAATCGATCTGATAATCTTTCAATGAGCCTTGTCCGTCGCCGCGAACCCCGATGACTTCCTCTAACGTGTCATAAGGAGCGCCTGTCATGTACATCAACTCATCGCCTGGTCGTAATAAACCGAACAAACAAATCGAGATCGCGTGTGTTCCCGATGCGATTTGCGGTCGCACGAGCGCCGCTTCCGCGCCAAAGACAGTGGCGTAAACCGATTCGATCCCATCGCGACCGACATCATCATAACCGTAGCCTGTTGACGCGGCAAAATGATAGTCGCTAATCGCTGCCTTTTGAAAAGCGCGCAGTACTTTGAACTGATTATAATCAGCCATGGCCTCGATCTCTTTCAGCCTCGGCTCAATTTTTTCTTCCAATTGTTTAATATATGGTTTAAGAAGCGCGCCATTTTTCAACATTGCATACATGATTTTATTACCCTCTCATTCGCTAAATTCCATTAATCTACGTAAGGCGCCATTTCTTTTTCTAGTCGTCCGTATTCTTCCGCTGAAAGCCGCACAACAAGACGCCATCCTTCTTCCCCTTCTTCCTTCTCCATTACTTCGCCAACTTGATGTAACTTCGAAACGAGAACGGGTTCATGGTAAGGAACAGACAAGGCGCACACCCGAGCGCTGGAAAACAACTTCGCCTGAATCAATTCCAATAACTCGGGGATTCCTTCTCCAGTCAGCGCGGACACGAGGACTTCATCTTCACGAAGATACGGTTTGACGTCAACCTGATCCGCCTTGTTATACACTTTGATCAACGGTCGATCCAGCGCTCCTAATTCGCCTAATACGTATTCAACTGTTTGTATTTGCTCGTCGCGATCCGGACTTGAACTATCAATCACATGCAACAACAAATCAGCCTCCGCCGATTCTTCTAATGTACTTTGAAACGCTTTGACCAATTTGTGCGGCAAATTTTGAATAAAACCGACCGTATCAGAAATCAACCATTCCCAACCATTTTCTAATTCAATCTTACGCGTTGTTGTATCCAACGTTTTAAATAGTTTATCCTCGGTCTCAACCTGTTCCACTTGGTCTTTATGGACAAAACGATAGATCGCATTGAATAAAGTAGATTTACCCGCATTCGTATAGCCGACAAATGAAACCGTAGGGATCCCGCTTTTTTTTCGTTGGGCTCTATGCAAGGCCCGGGTTCGTTTCACTTCTTCCAGTTGACGCCCGATCTCACCGATTCTTCGACGAATATGGCGACGATCCAACTCAAGCTTTTGCTCCCCAGCTCCCCTGGAACCGATCCCGCCGCCGAGTCGGCTTAACTCTTGTCCTTTTCCCGTCAAACGCGGCAACTTATATTCCAGTCTCGCCAATTCGACCTGCAAGATCCCTTCGCTACTTTTAGCTCGCATAGCAAAAATATCAAGGATTAAGGCGGTCCGATCCACGATTTTTAGATCGAGTAAATTTTCAAGGTTACGCTGTTGAATCGGGGTTAACTCCCCGTCAAAAATAATTAAATCGGCATCAAGTTGTTCAATTGCCGTTATTAATTCATCTACTTTTCCTTTTCCGATATACGTAACTGTGTCCGGACGCGGACGATTTTGCGTTAACGTCCCGACAACTTGGGCGCCTGCTGTATCCGCCAAATTTTCAAGTTCTTGTAGTGAAGATTGAAACGAATGCTCTGTCATCTGCGGCAGATTTAAACCTACCAATATGGCTCGTTCTACTGTCGGTGCTGTGATTTCCATTAGATTCCTCCCATTCACAATTCTGGGTTACCTGGATACTCCCTTCATTATAGTCCTCTTTGTTCGGCGGTTCAACGCGTACCCCTGACGCCAAGAAAAAACGGGAAAACGCTCAGCGCATATCCCCGTTTAATAGCTCATTTAATTGTTCGCTCGCTGCTTTCAAATCTTCTTCGGGAATCACCGTTTGTAAAAGCCCTCCATCCCAGTAAACATTTGGTGTTTCAATCCTGTTTATCTTGTCGGGATGAAACGAAGGCGCCCGCAAAAGAAGTTGTCTAATTTGAGTTTTTGTTAAATCCGTTTGAATATGAGCAGCCATAATATCCAGCGCATCAAACACATTGGAAATACCCGTCATTGTTTTCATTTGCACAGCCACAGCGGTGATGACTTCCTGTTGTCTTCGGTTTCGATCAAAATCGCTAGAATAATGATCAAGTCCACGGTCATCATGACGGTGTCGAACCCAATCGAGCGCCTCTTTCCCATTGACATGTTGCTGTCCAGGAAGCAGATGAATATGAGTCTGATCTGTCGGATCGTTGTAAATTAATTCACGCTCAACCTCGATTTCAATCCCGCCAATTTCATCGATCATCGCCATAAAACCTTTAAAATCAATCATTACATAGTGATCAATCGGAATCTCAAATAATTGACTGGCCATTTTTTTTGCGAGAGATGGACCATCGACACGGTTCGTTTTCTCTTGATCATTTTGTCTTTTCAAATACTCCCCAATACTATAGGCTTCATTTGCTTTCACTCGTCTGCCTAAGTCTGCGAACCGCACTTTTGTATCTCGCGGAATCGAGACCATAGCGATCTGACCCTGCTTTGGATCTACTGCGGCCACAATCATCACATCCATAAGGTTCGTGCCTGTTTCTGGACGATTGTCGTTTCCTAAAATTAAAATGGAAAATGGCGCGCCAGCCGTTCCCTCTTCTTCAAAAGAGCCTGTTACCCCATCAAGGGCATGGTCGATCCGCCAGGATGCATATCCTAATGTACTCAATCCGATTAGTAAACAAAACAGGAGGAATAATAAAAATAAACGCGCTCTCCTCCTTCGTCTTCTGCGCCTTCTAATCAAATGGATCGATGGCCTTCGTTGGGTTTGCTTGTCCATACACCGACGTTCCTTTCTCCACACAATCTACTCAAACTACCTTAACCCAAGTGAAAGAAGTTAGGCAACCTTTTTCGACAAAAAACACGGAGTCATCTTTTATGAGAAAGATGACTCCGTAGCCTACCTTCACCACCGCGTGTGTTGAGAATCACAGCGTAGATCATCCGAACCAATCGTAATTAGATCTTCTTTACTTGGCGTTTGTTTCTGCATCAAGCGAACCGCTTGGAATCGAATCGACTTTTCGATCAGATTTCGGACATGTCGAGCATTGCTAAAAGAACGACTCGAATGCGACAATTTTGTTTGTAAGTGTTTTCTTAATTTCTGTCGGGCATAACTAGAAAATTGATACTCCCGCTCTTCGACCATCATCTCCGCGATCTGCATCAGTTCATCCAATAGATAATCAGGAAAGTCGACTTGAATCGGGAAACGCGAGGGCAATCCTGGGTTGGAGCTGAGGAAATCATCCATTTCTTCTGAGTAACCGGCAAGAATCAAAATGAAGTCATTGCGATGATCCTCCAACCCTTTAACTAAGCAATCAATTGCTTCCCTGCCGAAGTCTTTATCACCGCCGCGCGCAAGCGAATACGCCTCATCAATAAACAAAATACCGCCCATCGCTTTTTTTATATGCTCACGCGTCTTCTGCGCCGTGTGACCAATATATTCACCGACAAGATCGGCCCTTTCCACCTCAACAAGATGCCCTTTCGACAACACGCCCATTTCCCTAAACAATTTTCCAACAATTCGAGCGACGGTCGTTTTCCCAGTCCCTGGGTTCCCCTTAAAAATCATATGCAACACTTGACCGTCTGTTTTCAGCCCTTCTTTTCGCCTGCATTGGTTAATGTAAAGCAAGGCATAAATTTCATATATTAAGTCTTTAATACTTTTCATCCCAATTAAACGATCTAATTCTTTAGTAATTTGTAAAAAGCGCTCATGTGGGACGGCGCCTGAATCATTGGATATTTTAGAAAACGATTCGGTTAAAGATTTTGTGTTTTTAGTTTGTTGATTAATGACAACGTTTATCCGATTTGGCGCCTGTGTTGTTGTGGCACGCCATGTCAAAGTCTGTCACCTCTCTTTTTTTCTTCGTACCCTAACATATGCATAAACGCCCAGAGGGGTGAAGCCGAGTCGTTGACTTAGCGGATTCAAATCGCCAATTACACGGTCCAATCAAATACAAAAAATCCCCTAACATGAAACGATGCGCTCGCTCACGGCTAGGAGATTTTTTAAAATTTACGCGTACATTTTTTCGCGAAGTTGCTGTATTTCCTCGCTCGCCAAGTACTCGTCATAGGATGTCATTCGATCAATCAAGCCATTCGGTGTGATTTCAATGATACGGTTGGCAACCGTTTGCGTAAATTGATGGTCATGCGATACAAATAAAGCCGTTCCATCAAATTCAATCATCCCATTATTTAAAGAAGTAATCGATTCTAAGTCAAGGTGGTTGGTGGGTTCATCTAAAATAAGCACATTTGAGCCAGACAACATCATCCGCGATAACATACAGCGCACTTTTTCTCCCCCGGATAAAACACTCGCCTTCTTTAAGGATTCCTCACCCGAAAACAGCATCCGTCCTAAGAAACCGCGCACAAACGTTTCATCTTGATCACTAGAATACTGACGCAACCAATCGACGAGATTTAGCTCAACCCCATCGAAATATTCGGCATTGTCTTTCGGAAAATACGCTTGAGAGGTGGTTACGCCCCAACTGTATTCTCCTTGATCCGCCTCAAGTTCACCCATTAATATTTTAAAAAGCGTTGTTTTAGCCAAGCCATCTGGACCAACAAAAGCAATTTTATCGCCTTTATTAACAACAAAGCTAATGCCTTTTAAAACCTGATTGCCGTCAATTTGCTTTGATAGCTGGTCGACGGTCAAAATTTGTCTGCCTGCCTCACGCTCTGATTTGAAATTGACATACGGATATTTTCTTGAAGAAGGTCTAATATCTTCTAATGTTAGTTTTTCTAATTGTTTCTTACGTGAAGTCGCTTGTTTCGCTTTAGAAGCATTCGAACTAAAACGAGCAATAAACTTCTCTAACTCTTTCCGTTTTTCTTCTACTTTTTTGTTTTGATCACGTTGTAATTCAAGCGCAAGTTGACTTGATTCATACCAAAAATCATAGTTGCCAACATACAGCTGAATTTTTCCGAAATCAATATCGGCAATATGCGTACACACATGATTTAGAAAGTGTCGGTCATGAGAGACTACGATTACGGTTGTATCTTCGCCAATGTTAAGCAAGAAATTTTGTAACCAGGCGATCGATTCCGCGTCTAGATGGTTTGTCGGCTCATCCAGCAACAGATTGTTTGGCCGTCCAAACAAGGCTTGGGCTAGTAAAACACGGACTTTTTCGTTCCCTTCTAGATCCGCCATTTGCTTCTCATGAAGTTCCTTCGCAATCCCTAGTCCCATCAACAACTCCGCCGCTTCCGATTCCGCTTCCCAACCGTTTAACTCAGCGAATTCACCTTCTAATTCCGCCGCTCTCATTCCATCATCTTCATTAAAATCCGCTTTTGCGTAGAGCGCATCCTTTTCTTCCATAATTTCGTAAAGTCGTTCGTGACCCATAATCACCGTTTTTAGAACTTCGAACTCATCAAACTCGTAGTGATCCTGCTTTAAAACAGCTAAACGTTCACCCGAGTGCATAATCACTTCGCCTTTGTTCGGTTCAATTTCACCGGCTAATATTTTTAGGAAAGTGGACTTACCAGCCCCGTTGGCGCCAATTAATCCATAGCAATTGCCTGGTGTAAATTTAATATTTACATCTTCAAATAGCGCCCGTTTTCCATATCGTAAAGTAATTCCACTCGCTGTAATCATCGTTTTAATTTCCTTTCTTAACCCATCATTCTTCACTAAAGCAACGACTGTTCAGCATCCATCCCGTGGCACAAACTCCTTCTTTAACAAGGTAAAGGATTTACGCTGAAGTCAGTTAATATTCTATCACACTTCTACCGCAATAGACGAGACTATTTCTAATCAATGTCAATCGAAATTAATGTTGGCAGTTTTTACAATAAAACACTTTTCTTCCCGACACTTTCTCCTGAATCACCCTATGCCCACAGCGATGGCACGGCTCACCGCTACGATCATACACTTTGCAAAGTGAACCATAGGAACCTGTTATTGTATCTCCCCCGAATAGCGGGTGTTCCATATACCCGCCGTAATCAATGGCCTCTAGCAACACATCCTGTATTGCTTTATAAAGTTTTTTCTTTTCAGTTAGCGTAAGATCCTTTCCTTTCTTCAAAGGGAGAAGTTGAGCGGAAAAACATATCTCATCCGCATAACAATTACCGATACCTGCAATAAAATCTTGATTAATCAAACTCGTTTTCAACCGTCCCGCCTTCGTATTCATTCTCATAACAAACTGCTCTTCAGTGAAATGGGGCTCTAGTGGTTCGGGACCTAAAAGCCAGTTTTTCTGTTAACGATTGGTAGTCGTAAAGATAAAGATAACCTAATCGCAATCCTATAAAATACAACGATCGGCGCGCGAATGAAAGAATGACTTGAAAAGTTCGATCAGGCTTGTCTTGATCCGAGCCAACGTACATCCACCCACCGAGCATCAAGTGAAGCAATAGAAACTGCCCATTGTCTAGTTCAAATATTAAATATTTTGCTCGTCGTTGGATGGCAATCATTTTACGACCAAGCAGCCTAGTTTGAAAATGAAGCGAGTTTATATTAATCGATTTCTCACGGAACACGTCCACTTTTGTGATCGGCTGACCAACAATTAAACGTGAAAGCAACCTTCGATACGTTTCCATCTCAGGTAATTCAGGCATACGCTAACAAGCCTCCTCCATCTTTCTTCTCGATTCAGTTTTTTCCCTTGTTAGCGTATCCTATACTTTTATGTCCTTACATTAAACTCGGATCATCCGTCTCCAATTCCTGCAATAACGAATCTACATCAAATTCTCGTGAGTCAAGATAAATTTCATTTGAATCTCTTTCCTGCTCCTGAACCGAATCTAGCAATAATTCCTCTGGCGCATTTTCCCGAGCGCGTCGCTTGCGTAGTGTTCTTTTCTTCGACAAACGTTCTTTATAGGATGGCTGTGGCGCCATTTGCAACGACTCGTAGTTATTACTGTCGATCAGCGGGAGCTCGAGCGTTTGATTTGGAACCGGCCTGCTTCTTGCGTTTTTTGGAGCAAAAGGACGTTTCGGCGCTTTCTTACCGATCCTATTCTGTGGTTGCTGTCGAGGTGGAATCGGAGTTACTTTCTTTTTACTTGTCAACGATTTGCTCACTTCTTTCTTACCGGTCCTATTCTGTGGCTGCTGTCGAGGTGGAATCGGAGTTACCTTCTTTTTACTTGTCGGCGTTCTGCTCACTTCTTTCTTATCGATCCTATTCTGGGGCCGCTGTCGAGGTGGAATCGGACTTACTTTCTTTTTACTTGTCAGCGTTCTGCTCACTTCTTTCTTATCGATCCTATTCTGGGGCTGCTGTCGAGGTGGAATCGGACTTACCTCCTTTTTAGTTGCCAACGGTTTAATTGGATTCATACTAGAAACAAGATAAAAGGTGTATTTTCTATCTAATAGATGAAGGATTTCAAAAATCCTATATCTTGTATCACGGCAGACTCCTTTATAAAGGTCGTCTACATTAACGCGCAAGTAACGCAATTGGTCGATTATTCGTTTCGTTCTCCCCTGTCCAAAGGCCCTTTGCAGCTGCCCTCTTCGCATCCTCCTGCTCCGCGCGAAAACAGTCCGACTGAGTAGCGCCCAATTTCCGCCAATTTTGACCCTTACGTAAGTTCGATCGCTATGCTTCATTCGTGAAACAACTTGAGCTGTTAACCTTTCTATTCCTTTTAATTCATCACAAAGTCTTTGCTGTCTATCCTTTGGTAATGCGCGCATAAGCTGGGGGTGATATTTTGTTAGCGCCGCCACATTATACGTCAAGCGCGCCATCAATGTTTGCCACGCCCTTCGCTCGCTCGATTCGCTCGCGCCCTTTAATCGATTTTGCAACCGCTTCACTCCTTTGTGTACCATTCCACTGTTATCTTATGGATGTAGGTATTTTACGGAAACGGCTGTAGCCCCTGGTTAGATCACACAAATACAGAAAAAATAAGCCTAGTTGCTTAACTAGGCTTTATGATTCAGTCTATCTTCTTTTTCGGCGTCTTCTATTTTTATACATTTGCTCAGTTTGTTCATTCGGCTCTTCTTGTACTTCTTCAACATCTACTGGTTTCGCCGCTTTTTCGCCAATTGCAATCCAAGTGATCATTCCTTCCGCGGACTGATCTGATTTTCTGCGTGTAACAGTGACGACTGCGTGATCTGTCATTCGTTGCTTTAACGACACATAAACATTCGAATCATGGCACATCCCGACAAGGGCATAGTTCTCATTAGCGTACTGATCTTCAAAAGCAATAACTAGGTCGATTGTTTCCGCATCCCCTTCAAATTGATAGGCAGAAAAACCAAACTGTTGAATCGTATTTTTATTTCCTTTGCTCGTTTGGACTGGCTGAAATGCCAGTTTTGATGGGGTGATTGAATTTTCTTGGATGTGTTTTGGTTCAATCGCCGCTGGCTTGATTTTCTCTGCTGAAACACTTTCGTTTTTAAGCTTCTTCGTACTGATTGCTTGATCTTGTACATGCTCTTCATGAATCGTAAAATGATTAAGATGCGTCGCCGCAATGCTTCGGGACTGGATATGGTTGCCCTGAACACTTTCTTCTTTAATATGAACCGATGTAATCGATTCATTAGCGACTTTTTCTGAAGTAACCGACTCATTGGCTAGTTTGGCTGTTGTTACACTGTCGTCCGCTAATTTGTTTGTAACGATTGCTTGCTCCTGCAGGTGTTCGCTCCCAATTGTCTGTTCAGCTAGATGGCTACCGCCAAGCGTACCAATCTCAAGATGTTCTCCCTTTAACGTTGCTGGTTGCAGATGTTCACCGCTTAGCGTTTCCTTAGCTACTTTCTCACCCGTAATCGCTGCCGTATTTATTTTTTCAGAAGTAACGCTCATGTCACTAAGTTTATCCGTTGATACGGCGCCATCGCGCAAATGTTCATCAGACACACTATCTTTGCTTAAATGGCCAGATGTCACACAGCGCGCTACCAGGTGCTGACTGCCAATCGATTCGATTTGAATGTGGGCGCTATGAATTGACCCTTTCGCTATTTTTTCTTCCGTAATTGAATCTGCGGTCAATTTTTCTGTTGTCACACTGTCGTTCTGTAACTTTGCCCCCGTGACAGCTCCGTCCTTCAATTTGGTCTCGCTGATGCATTCATCCTGTAAATGCTCTGCCGTTACACTCTGCTCCGCTATTTTTTCAGAGGTTATACTCATTTCTTGCAAGTGTTGCGTTTCGATTGATTCCGCTAGGAGATGCTCTCCTGTCAAGGTTCCTTTGACTATTTTTTCGCCGACCACAGAGTCTGCAGCCAGTTTAGATACCGTAATGCTACCATCTTGCAGCTTACTCCCCGAAACCGAGCCGTCGATGATATGGTCTGAAGTAATGCTGTCCAGTTGAAGGTGTTTGCCTTCCCAAGCGCCAACCGCGATGTGTTTACCTGTAATGGATTCCTTAGCTAAATGCTCCCCTGTCACTGACTTCAATGCTAACTTATCCGCCGTTACGCTGTGCTCTTGGAGTTTGCTTGTAGAGATGGCACCGTCTCGGAGATGATCTGTTTCGATGGAATCTTTTCTTAAATGTCCAGATGATACGCTATCTTGGCGTAAATGGTTACCCTCTACCGTATCGGGCTGAATGTGATTTCCCGTAATTGATTTTTCGGTTAGGTGCTCCCCTGTCACTGACTTCAATGCTAACTGATCTGCCGTTACGCTTTGCTCTTGGAGTTTACTTGTGGAAATGACTCCGTCTTGGAGGTGAACAGTGTCAATGCATTCAGCTTGAAGATGATCTCCATGAATTGATCCTTTTTCAATTAGTTCACCGCTAAACGCATCTAAGTTTAACTTTTCTTTCGTGATTGAACCGGGGGCAAGTTTTTCCGACGTGACACTTTGGTTTTTTAATTTATCAGTAGAGATGATCTGATCTTGCAAATGGTCTTCCGTCACTGTGTATTGACTAATATGACCGGATGCAATGATTCGTAAGTTTAAATGCTTGCTTTGAATGCTTTCAGCTTGTATATGCGGGCTCGCTATTGCATCTTTGGCCAGCTTATCGGCTGTGACTGCTTCCGCGTCAATTTTTTCCGATGTCACACTTTTATCTTGAAGCTTCTCTGTGGAAACAGCATCATTTTGGACCTGTTGTTCAGAAATAACATTTTCAGCTAAATGTCTTGCCGTCACACTTCCCGATTGGATGTGTTCACCATGCACAACTTCTTTTTTTAGGTGATGAGTCGCAATTGAACCGTGAGCTAATTTATCGTCTGTAATCGATTCTTTGGCCAGTTTTTCAGTTGTGACACTTTGATCTTGGAGTTTATCCGTGGAGACCGATTCCTCAAGTAAATGCTTTTCCGCAACGATGTTTTCTGCTAGGTGTCGAGATTGCACAACCATGGATTGAAGATGGCGCGCGGAGATCACAGATGATTGGAGGTGTGAGCCATCAACAGCTCCACTTTGGAGATGATCGCTATGAATGGAGTCTCGACTAATCTTTTCCCCTGTTACAGAATGAAAAGCAAGCTTGTCGGTTGTGACACTTTCATTTTGTAGTTTCCGCGAGCTAACAATACCATCTTGAAGATGTCTTACGGTGACGACGTTCTCATCAACGTGTTCAGACTTTATTGAGGCCGCTTTGATATGCTTGCTTTCCACTACGCCGTCTCGAATGTGCTTGCTGTCGATCGCAGCTTCTGCAATGTTCTCGCCGACCACGCCTTCTGACGCAATATTCTTTGCCGATACAATCCCATCGCGCAAGTGGTCGCGATAAATACTTTTTCGTTGCAAATGAATCGGTTGCACCGTTTGTTCCTGAAGATGATCCCCGCGAATGGTTCCTTTCTTAATGTACAGACCGTCAATCCCGTCTAAACTGATTTTATCGTCACTGATCGAATGCGGCGCAATTTTTTTGGCGGTCACGCTATGATCCTCTAGATGCGCAGCGGTGATCGAGTGATCTGCCAGTTTACGGGAGGTGACAGCTCCTTCGCTAATATGACTTTCTTGAATTGCATCTTCTTTAATTTGAAAAGAAGTGATTGCTTCGTCCCCAATATGTTCAGTAGTCACTGATCGTCGCGTCAAATTCCTGCCGGTAACAGATCCATCTTGAAGATGATCAGGCGTAATCACGTTTTTAGCCAACTTCTGCGCTGTGACACTTTGGTCCGCTAGTTTTTCGGTCGAAATCGAGTGGTCAATCAATTTGTCTCTTCCGACAGACTCTGGAGCCAGCTTGGCAGTTGTAATTGCGTTGTCTTCGATTTGCGCTGCGCTCACTGCGCCATCTTTCAAATGCTTTCTTTCGATAACGTCTTCTCCTATTTGTTTAGAAGTGATCGAACCTGCTGCCAATTTTGATGTGGTCACACTCTTTTCAGCCAATTTAGCGGCGGTAACAGAACCATCCCGCAAATGATTAGTTGATATTGAGGCATTTGCTATCTTTTCATTGGTTACTGCTTGATGCGACAGTTTCTCTGTCGTCACCGCCGAGCTTTGTAACAGATCGGAGGCGATGGATCCCGGCGTAAGTTTCCTTCCAGAAATCGACTGATCTAAAAAGTGTTGACTTTGAATCGAGCCTTCCTTGATGTGCTGGCGGTCGATTGCCCCGTCTTGAATATGCTGAGAGGAGACCGCTTGGTTCGCTAGTTTCGTTGAAATAATCGTTTCATCTTTTAGATTAATGGAATCGACGACGCCAATCCCCAACTTTGCTGTGTCAATGGCATAATTTTTTAAATGGTCGGTATCGATCGTCCCTTTCTTTATTTTCCCCCCTGAAATCGTCTCATCCTGTAGGGTTTCATTCGTAATGGATTGTTCCTTCAGGTGTTTCGTTTCAATTGATTGATCCGCTATTTTCATCGCATCAATCGTTTTATCAGCCAACTTGTCAGATGTCACGCTATTATCCATCAGTTTGACACCAGAAATGGAACGATCTTTTAATTTTGCTCCCGATATGGACTGATCTAATAAATGAATTTCATCAATTGAGCCTGGAGCAATTTTACTGGCATTGACACTTTGATCGGCTAGTTTACGGTTATCGACTGCGTAATCCTTTAATACTTTCGTGTCGACGCTGCTATCTTTTAATTTGGAGGTGTCGATCGTCTTTTTTGCAATCTTCTCGCTCGTAACGGCATGGTCTCGAATATCATCGGTATAAATAATTGCTCGTTGAACATCATTTTTCCTTGATTTAATAATTTCGCGCTGCATAGCGGCGTCCGTCTTCTCAACGTCCGCTTCTAACTTATCTTGCGCTTTTCTAGCGGGAAAAGGCGGATTTTCTATGACATCAAGGGCTGCCGCAACTTCCTGCGCTCGTGTTGGCCCTTGAGACTGAGCCGAAGGGCTTCCATCGTTTTCCCAAAATATATCTCTGCTCTCTAAGTCGTCTAAATTAAAATCGATATCGAGGTCAGGGTCAAACGTGGGACGGGATTGATTTGAACTTCTTAAAAAATCCTTCGTCGGTTGAAGGGTAAGCAGCGGCCTATTGCCTTTACCTCTGCGTTTTTGTAATCGTCGGCTCCTCGGCTTAGACATCTTATGATCTCCCTTTCTCTAGACTTCTTAGCATTGCTAACATCACTTTATTCACCCGCCTAATACTCAGTGACAAATAGACTAGGAAAATAAGCATAGAAAAAAGAGCCCGATGAACAGGCTCTTTACCTAAATTATTATCATACAAACAAAAATATAAGCAGCATAATCAACGTGATAATCACATAAAACCACGTCAGTCTCGTAAAATTGCCGACTGTTTTCGTAGAATATTTCTTTTCCGCGCCCGGATCTTTGGCGACCCAAAGCGTCCCGATCAAGGACAACGCGATCAAGAAAAAACTAACAGGTAAAATAAGCGATTCCATTCCGCTACTTCCTCTCTGACGTTAATTACTAGTATCAATACTATATTAACGCTTAAAAACTGTCTGTGACAACAGTCACGCGGCGCGCCTTCGGCTACAAAATGGGCGGGGACTCATTTCCGGGTTGCAGACGATTCAAAACCGTTGTTAAACGATCCATCCCGAGTTGGATCAGCTCAGGAGTAGCGTGCGTAAAGTTGAGGCGCAACGTATTAACCCGTGGATTCGCCACGTAAAAGGGAGCCCCCGGCACATACGCGACTCCTTCTTTAATGGCGTCCATTAACAACACGGTCGTATCAACTTGTTCCCCTAACGTAACCCAAAGAAACATTCCGCCTTGCGGTTCAATCCAAGAAATGGAATCCGATTCAATCTTTTTCAGATAATCTTGCATGATAACCATCCGCTTGTAATATTCTTCGCGCAACATGCGGATATGCCCTTTTAGATCAAAATCTTGCAACAGGTAGTACAGCGCTTGTTGATCAATTGAACTTGAATGAAGGTCGGAACATTGCTTCACTTGAGCCATCATCCGAATCACTTGGTAAGGCCCTGCTACCCATCCAATTCGCAAAGCGGGCACGACGGTCTTAGAGATGGTGCTCGTGTAGACGACATGTGTCCCTTCTTCATCAAAAGCGGCAATCGGCGTAAACTCTTTTTGATCATCAAACTTGATTTCACCATACGGATCGTCTTCAAAGATCAATACGTTAAATCGCTGCGCTAAATTTAGCAATAATTGCCGACGTTCCGCGCTCCATACCTTTCCTTCAGGGTTTGAAAAAGTCGGTACAATATAAACAAATTTCGGACGGTATTGCCTCATTTTTTGTTCTAAATCATCGGGATCCATCCCATCTTCATCGCTTTCAACCGCGATGATTTCAGCTTCATACGACTGAAACACCTGCAACGCGGCTAAATAGGTCGGATCCTCTGTTAAAACAACATCGCCAGGCGAAAGCATGGCCCGACTAAACAAGTCGATCGCTTGTTGCGAACCGGTCGTTAACAAAATATTCTCCGCGTCAAAACGCATCGACTGTTGCTTTAGTTGATCACTAAGCAGTTCCCGCAACGGCATAAATCCTTCTGTTAAACCATACTGCATTGAACTTTTCCCAGATTGAAAAACCTTGCTAAAAGCCCGCTCGACTGCTTCATTCGGAAAGAAATCTTCGAATGGCATCCCGCCGGCAAACGAAATGACATCCCCTTTTTGAATGACACTTAGAATATCTCGCACAGCAGAAGACTTAAACTTCTTGACTCGATCGGCGAAAGGGTATCTCATGGACTGATCCTCCATTCACTTTTTATGTAACGAAAAACATTCCTAATTAGAAAAACTTTATCATACTCTCTACTTAATTTCTAGTTTCATTGTGAAACAAACAGAAATTCAACGACTTTCTTAACATAAATAAAAAAACAGGGAGAAAAAGTATTTTTCTCCCTGTTTAGGACCGGTTAAATCAGTTGTTCTTTTTTTAAATATTCAATGATTTGCTCCACTGCTTGTTGAACGCTTAGTTGATCGTTTTCGATGACTAGTTCAGGATTCAACGGTTCCTCATACGGCGAAGAAATTCCTGTGAAATGCGGAATTTCGCCCCTTCTTGCCTTTTCATAAAGCCCTTTAGGATCCCTTCTTTCACATTCTTCCAACGAACATTTAACATAGATCTCAATGAATTCACTTGATTCTACCAAATCCCGCGCGACTTGACGATCCTGTTTAAATGGTGAGATAAACGCAGTCAAGACGATCACGCCCGCATCAACAAACAGTTTCGACACCTCTGCGATTCTTCGAATGTTCTCTACGCGATCTTCGTCCGTAAAGCCTAGGTCTTGATTAAGTCCATGACGCACATTATCTCCGTCCAACGTATACGTTTTCGCGCCAAGCTCGAACAACTTTTTTTCCACCTCATTCGCTAACGTCGATTTGCCAGATCCGGATAACCCCGTAAACCAGAGAATACAACTTTTATGTTGATTTGATTGTTGACGCTCTTTCTTTTGCACTGTCGCCGTATGCCATACGATATTTGTAGCCGACACAGCAACTCCTCCTCTCCACTTATTTAATAGCGACCGTTTTTTCAAGTCCTTTAATCAGAGTTTCAACGACTTCCTTACGGCTAAACTCAGCTGGCGGCGCTTCCCCGCGACTTAACATCTCGCGAACTTTCGTGCCAGACAAAATGACGCGATCTTCCATCGGGTGTGGACATGTTTTCGTGGAGGCCATGTTGCCGCACGCCTTGCAGTAAAAGCTATGTTCAAAGAACAACGGTGTGATGCCGAGTTCATCTTCCGAAAATTGTTGAAAAATCAACTGAGCATCGTAGGTTCCATAATAGTTTCCAACGCCCGCATGATCACGACCTACAATAAAGTGCGTGCAACCGTAGTTTTTGCGAACAATGGCATGGAATATAGCCTCTCGTGGCCCCGCGTAACGCATCGCGGCCGGGAAAACGGCTAAAAACACACGATCTTGCGGGTAGTAATGACGCAGCAACACTTGATAGCTTTCCATACGCACATCCGCTGGGATATCATCTGATTTGGTTTCTCCGACCAATGGATTTAAGAAGAGTCCATCAACAATTTCAAGCGCTGTCTTTTGAATGTATTCATGGGCGCGATGGACGGGATTGCGCGTTTGAAAACCAACGACCGTTTTCCACCCACGCTCAGCAAACACCGCTCTTGTTTCTTGCGGATCTAAATAGAACTCCTTAAACTGGTTTTTCTCTGGTTTTTTCACCAAAGTAATCGGCCCGCCTATATAGACATCCGGGCGTTCAAATAACTTCCCAACCCCTGGATGAGCGAGATCAGTCGTTCGATAAACGGCTTCCGCTTCGCGCTCTTTATTCGGCTGGTAAATATCCGTAATTTCTAAGATCCCATAGACAGTCCCGTTTTGAACAAGACGGACGCTGTCACCAACAACCAATTGTTCAGCTTGGTTCGGGCTCACAGGTAACGTAATCGGAATACTCCACACGACGCCATTTGCAAGCCTCATATTTTCCACAACATTTTGATAGTCTTGTTCCGTCATAAAACCCGTCAACGGGCTGTAAGCGCCGATCGCAATCAATTCTAGGTCGGATAGGGCAAACGCATCGAGTTCTATTTCTTTCGTAAGCGATTGAGTGTCCACACTCAAATCGATCCGGTTTATTAATGTTCCCCCGTGGGCTAAGTTACTCATCTACTCTTCCTCCATTTTCATGTTAACTATGTAAACCACATTCTGTTTTTCCAGTTGTATGAGCCCAGCGGCCTAGTCTTGAGTCCGCGCCATCTTCAACAGGCAATGTGCACGTTTCACAACCAATGCTCGGATAGCCTTGGTCATGCAATGGATTGTAAGGCAGCTGGAATGTTTTAATGTAGTTCCACACATCATCCCAAGTCCAATGAATTAACGGACATACTTTAATGGATGAAAACTTAGGATCTGGATTAATATATTCCGTGTTTGCCCGTGTCGGCGATTGATCGCGACGCAAACCAGACAACCACGCTTGCGCTCCGTCCAACGCCTCATGAAGCGGCTTAATTTTACGCAGGTTGCAGCATAAATCTGGGTTGCTTTTCCACAGCTCATCACCATGCTGTTGCGCCTGTTGCTCAAGCGTTAAATCCGGTAGCTTTAACTCA
Organism: Ammoniphilus oxalaticus; assembly: GCF_003609605.1. NCBI lineage: Bacteria > Bacillati > Bacillota > Bacilli > Caryophanales > Paenibacillaceae > Ammoniphilus > Ammoniphilus oxalaticus. The sequence continues at coordinate 56,033 of NZ_MCHY01000002.1, forward strand.
ATTTGCAACTCGGGATATCTACTCTTAACCTCATCGATTAACGTATATGTCTCTTTAAAATGCTTGTTCGTATCTAAAAATACGATTTTTGCATCTTTACGCACTTTGTAGATGAGGTCGATCATGACCATCGCCTCCGCGCCAAAACTGCAAGCGTAGACAAGTTTCTCGCCAAATTGTTGGTAAGCCCATTTCAATGTATCGAGTGTATCTCCCTTTGCTAAATGTTCATTCACCTGTTGATAATCTTGTTCAGCCAAAGTTGCATAGGAGAACGTTTGATTACTCATTTAAATTCCTCCACCTTGGTCGTTATAGGACCGATTTTCTCTGCGAATCGCTTGCGATAAACTGATGCTGCCGACTGTCGCAATCAACACGCTAATAATGACCGTAATAATATAGGGGTCCGGCTTTAGAGCGACATGAATGAGGACGAACGACACGACAAGAGAGGAAACTGGAGAGACAATCCAAACCTTCATAATTTTCTTGATCACTCCCTTTTGCCACAAACGAAACCCGTGATCTGATGTCCCCACTCCTAAAATCGCGGATGTTGTAGCTTGGGTTAGTGGCACCGGAATCCCCATGATGGAAGCGACGACAACGAGCGTTCCGCTTGTCAGCGACACGGCGCTCCCTTGTAATAATGAAAGTCGCGTTATCTTTTTCCCATTTGTCTCCAACACGCGTCCACCAAGCAATAGCGCGCCGAGCGCGACAAAAAATCCGCCGATCCAAACGGACCTCGTTTCGCTTAACAGCCCCGCGCCGACTAACGGCCCAACCGCGTTAGCGACATTATTCATCCCCGCAGAAAATGCTTCATAGAAGCCTGTCACAATTAAAAGCAGACTCAGCCACTTTTTCCATTTTCCTTTTCCCTTCAAAACGGGCCAACGAGCCTCTATTTTTCGGATCGCTTTACTTAAGAGAAAAGCCCCGATGAAAGAGACGATTGGCACAATCAACCAAAAGCTCATAATAAACAGCAGTTTTTGCAAGTATACTTCCTGATACGCGATTCCAACTCCAACGATCGCTCCGACTGTCACTTCGCTGGTCGATAGTGGAATCCCCATGAGATTTGCGATAAACAGCGTTAATGTAGCGGATGTCAGGATGATCACAACAAGATTGACATCTAAAATTGTGGCGGGAATAATTCCGCCGCTGATCGTTTTAACGACTGCCCCGCCGCCCAACACCGCGCCTGCCAAGGCGCCAATCGAGACTAAAATCATCGCCCATCGTTTCGAAATGGCATCACTTCCATAGGCTGCTCCCATAGAGGCGGCTGTTCCGCTGGCGCCGATGTTCATTGCAAAAAATAAAGCTATTGCCATAGCTAGATAAAACATCAGCATGAACCCCCGCTCTTGTCTTTTATCACATATGTTTACTTGGTTTTATCGTTAAAAGAGCGAGGAGGCCAAGCCTCCCCTCGTCTTCTTACCTACACTGCCCTCTTAATCAAATGACAATGTTTCAATAACATAACCGACACCGCCGCGTGACAATGGTTTCTTTTCAACGATGCTTAACTGTTGTATATTCGGCGATGAAATAGTATGTCTAACAAGATTGTTTTCCGCAGAAGTAAACGCTTTTTCGTCCGAACCCGCGACGACAATAATCGTCATCAGCTTATTTTCAGATAAGACGGCTTCGACCTTATATAGAAAAACCTCGTTGGTAACTTCTCCTCTCAAAACGCTACCCCCCTAGCTTCGCTCCCTCAATGATCTGATCTGCCTGGGCTTGGATGTGTTCGACCCCGACACGCTCAACATATTGCCAATAGGACTCACCCTCAATCCGCTCTTCCTTATAAGAACCAATTAACTGGGCTAAGAAAGGACCTAACCGATCCGCTTCAATCCGCGCTTTCAACCTTTGGTTAAACCGGGCTTGATCAAGCCCTAATGTTCCGCCAACATGCACATCGAAAGCGGAAATCATGCCTTCATCTGTTTTTAACAAGGCGCCTTGCAGGCCAATGTCCGCGATTTGGCGTTGTCCGCAAGAGTTAGGGCAACCGACCATATGGATTCGGACTGGCGTATCGAGTTCAACCGTATCATCTAAATATTCAGCTAGTGATCGCATCCGCTCTTTTGTTTCAACAATCGCCAAGTTGCAATATTCGTTCCCCGTACAGGAAACAGCATAGCCGACAAACGTATTCGGTTTCAGTTTAAAACGATTGACAATTAACGGCTCTTGTTTAAATTGTTCTACTTTTGAAGCGGGAATATTGCGTATCAATACGTTCTGTGAGTTACACGTGCCAATCGTGCCGTCCCCGTAGGTTTCCGCCAGTTGAGCTAATTGGATCAATTCATCGGCATTCATGCGACCGACAGGCACCGACAAGCCCGCATAATAAAGGCCCGCTTGTTTTTGTTCGTGGATTCCGTAGAAATAACCAGCATTCCACCCCTTATATAAGTCCTCTCCGGCGCTCTCTAAAGGACCTGTCACTTTGACCAACTCTTCTTTAAATTTATCTACGCCCCAATTAGCGACTAAATATTTTAAACGAGCGTAATGACGTTTTTCACGGTAACCAAAGTCGCGGAATACGGTTGTTACGCCCGCTGCGACTTTCACCACTTCATCCTGTGGACAGAAAACGTCTAATTTTTGAGCCATATACGGTCTCGCTGATAAACCGCCGCCAACCCATACGTGAAAGCCGATTACTTCCTGCCCATCAATCACCTTTTTGGCGGGGGTAAACGCTAAATCATTTATTTCCGCATGCCCCGTGTTGTACTGATTGGCAGAAATGGACATTTTATATTTGCGCGGTAAGTTGGAGAAATCGCGGTTCAACAAGAAAAATTGTTCCAATTCAGCGACGAGTTCCCGCGTGTCAAACGCTTCGTGCGGATCGATACCCGCCAACGGATTACCGACGATCGTGCGCGGACAATCTCCACATGCTTCGAACGAAGACAATCCGACCGCTGCCAAGCGCTCAAAAATATCAGGCAATGTCTCGACTGTTAACCAATGGAACTGAATCGCTTGACGCGTCGTCACATCTACTAAATCTCGTCCGTAATCTTTAGCAATCTCCGCTAAGGCGCGCCCCTGTTCACTCGTAATGATCCCGCCTGGGATTCGCACTCGCATCATAAAATGACCGTTATTTGGACGTTGCTGATAAACACCCGCCCATTTGAACCGATCCATATCAGTGGATTCAATCGAATCATAGCCTTCATTGGCATATTTGTTCACGATCGTATCGATAACGTCTAGTCCATCCTTTTCCAGTTTGGCAAGCTCCATTTTATGTAACTTTGGATCATTTGCCCATTTCCACTGCTTCACTGTCACTTCCCTCATCTCCCTATCCACTTATCTATTCAACCACAATGCCGAGTTAACAACTGGGCTTAATTGATTTTAAGTCTAGTCTATTCAAACAATTTAGTCAATCACAATTTATTAAATGCATATTAATCGTTTCTTCTAGCCAGTTCGTGATTAGCGGATCAGGCAGTAATGTTTTACCGTAATACACGCAATTGACATCAGCTAAAGCTTGCGGGATCTTGTGTTGCGTGAAGTAACCCGCGCTAACAAATAAAGGGAGAACGAGCAACCGCCCCAGGCCCTCAAGCTCTTTAGCTCGTCGCGTTAATTGTTGGCTGTTTAGGGTTACGGCTTCTACTCTTTTAAAACTAACCGCATTCCTTAGCCTCTGCCCAAGCTGTTGTAACAATTGATCCCACCGTTCTTTAAACCCTGGCCAATCACTGCCATGCCCAACGAGCAAAACAATCTCTGACATCGATTCTTTAGATAATTCTCTCGCGCGCGCTTCGATAATACGAGAAACAATCGGATGATCTTCTAGCGGCGACGCCCAAATGAGCTTAGCTTCCGTTTTAACGGGCTTCAGATCAGTCGGAATGGCCGCCTTGTCAATCAACCCAAGCATATATTGAATTTCATTCAAATGGGAGCTGCCCATCGTCATAAACAAGGGGACCACAATGATTCGAGCTACTCCTTTGCGCTCAAGTTCCTCGATGCCATCTTGAATACTGCGACCAGCAACCAATTCTAAATAACCAATCGTAACCGAACAGTCCGTGTTTGCCTTTTGTACTGTTTCGTCAATCGCCGCGATCCACTTTGGATCACGCGAACCGTGAGCGATGACTAACACCCCGCTCCTATTCATTCCACTTCCCTCGGTTGACTGCAATCCCAAACTTGTTCGAATTCAACGTAACTCATATCCAAAGCTAAACAGATCAACGGTAACACCAATCTATTTTTCCATTTTTTCCATTCTGACGTCATCCGCTCGCCCAAGTTTTCCAGCCCCTTCCCAATCCCGAGTTATTAGATAAGAGTAATATAAATTATAAACCCCAAGCTGTCAACACATTTTTGGAAATAAAAAAACAAACCCTATCAAATTAGTTGGGTTTGTTTTTAAGTATAGCGAGTTCCTCCAAGGCCGCCTGTTCTAACTCATCTAAAACACCCTCTTTTGCCGCTTCAACGTAACGTTCATCTAGGTACATACGCAAAAGCTTGGACGTTTCCGTTTTATTTAAACCGAGGGAAAGGATCTGTTGGCGCACTTCTTTTAGAAAAGTAAGATATGACCCATATTCCAAGCCATACTCACGCTCTAATTTTTTCCGCAAATGTTTAGCTAAACCCGGATAAGCCCCTGCTGTTGAGATCGATAGTTGTAAATCGCCTCGCGTCAAAACAGCAGGAAAAATAAAGGTACTCAAGTCCGGTCGATCAGCAATGTTAATCCACTGCTGCGGCTTAACTGTTTCATAGACAGCAATGTTCACCTCGGCCTGATCCGTAGCGGCAACAATTAGCGTCGCGCCGCGCGCGTCATCCGCTTGAAACGTACGCTTTACCCATTCTACTTGTTCTTGCTGCGCCCATCCGCGAATGGTCGGTGTTGCCTGCGGACTAACAACCCTTACTTTTGCCTTGGCCGCCAACAATTTTTTCAACTTCCTTTCAGCGACCGCCCCCGCGCCGACGACTAAACAATCTTTCCCTTGTATATTGAGCATTGCCGAGAAATAGGCCAATCTTCACGCACACCCTTTTTAAAAACAGTATACAACGCCAGCTCGTCCAGGTGAAGCAGAGAAAAACAAGCAGAAAAGTTCTTCTGCTTAATATTGGCTACACTTTCATTTTTGTTGCTGTCTGTCGATAGACCGAAACGTATTGTTCGAAATTCCAACGGATTAGAAAGTCGACCGCGGCATCCCTGCCGAGTTGAACAAGTTCTTCTTTTTCTGTGTTCGTCAGTCTGAAATCGGTAGCGGCATAAGGAATCCCCTTGACTGTAATGGTTCTGGCGGCGCTGTGGGCATCAATGAACACCTGTCCTTGCCCTTCAAGCATCGTCCGAATCAGGGCGACTCCAAGTCGAATGGGTCCCTTGATCTTCTGCGGTTGGGCTACCAATGGGGCGCCAGACAAGCGAAAACCAAAGGTCGGCCATTTTGGCCTTTCTTTCGAATCAAAGATCCAAACAGGGTAATTGCTTAACACACCGCCATCAACGATTAAACTATTCTCTAGAAAAGTCGGACGGAAGAAAAAAGGAACAGAACAGCTCATTCGCACTGCAGCGGCGAGGGGAAATGTGTTAGGATCAACTCCATAAGATGGAAGATCATCAGGGATAATCGACATTTTATTGCGAGTTACATCGGTTACAACGATCTTTAATTTTTGATCGGGTAAATCGCCAAACGCTATTTTTCCTGTTTGAATAAACTGTGTTTCTAACCATTGTTGCAACAAATCTAGTGAGTGAAGACCATTAAACATTCTTAGACAAAGATAAGGTCCCAAGTAAGGAATCCGATTCAAGCCTATTCCGACTTCTAATTTATGAAAGGGAAAGGACAAAAAGGCAGATACAATTTGTTTGCCGCTCATCCCCGTCGCCAACAGCGCGGCAATGATCGAGCCTGCTGACGTACCCGCCAATCGTTCCCACTGATAGCCGGCTTCTTCCATTACTTCTACCGCTCCAAGAAAAGCAAGCCCTTTGATCCCGCCCCCTTCAAAAACAGCGTCAGCCTTCATGTAAAAACCCCCTTACGTATCGCTTTACCATTGTATCGTAAGGGGGCATCCGTTATTCCAATGTAAGTTAATAGAATGGGAAAGAAGAACTTGGATAATCGTATGAATCATAATGACTATAGGAGGAATAAGGGGAGTCGTAGTTCCGCTGATTCATGTAGAACTCATATTTACTCAGATGATAGGCTCGCTTTTCCATGTAATATGCGTATTTACGCTTATGGTATCGATATTGCCGACATCTTTTCTCATAATGGCGTACTTTCTTCTTATGATAATGGACTTTTTCCATACAGATCGACATCGACATGTGTGACTGGTGCGGCTTCGGAACATGCGGTGATTTCGGCATTTTTGGCATCAAATGCTGCTGACTTGGACAATGCGAGGATTCTAGCGGAATATTCATTTCGTGCGCGGGCGCAAGCGGCATAACTGGCATTTGTGGCATTTTTGGCGGTTGCAGCGGCAGCGACGGTTGTGGCGGCATCTCCTGTTTTGGTTTTACAGGCGGTTGGTACGTCGATTCTGGTTTGATCGGGGGCATCGGCGGCATTTTCTTGTTGTTTTCCATATTATAAATCCCTCTCCTTTAGGTTTGTGTCTCTATACCACCATATGAAGGATTATAATTATGCGTAACGACACCCGCCTATCCCCCCCTTAAACCACCGCCTATTTTTCATTCATCGTAATCTGGCGTTTCCGTCTCCTCTTGTATCTTTGAAAAGATTTCCTCCATGATCAATGGGAATGGAAACGGAGAAATCCAAAACGGCGGCGTACCCGTTGGCTTGCGCGGAGTAGGTTGAAAATTCGTCCGCTGCGGCAGCGGAGTCAATTTGTATTCAGCTTGACGACGTTGTTGCTCATCATCCGTTTTTTGAACCTGTAACGAATCAAGCAGTTGGTCCCAATCCAATCCTCGAAATTGAAAAAAAAGCCTCGGATCTTGAACAAGCTGCTCCGCTACCTTCATCGCTACAGCTGCCAAATGTTTACAGGGCGGTTCGCCTTCTGCGCATGAGCAATTGTAATCAAACGATTTCGAGAGGAACAACGTTCGCAAGGGTTCGTTTAACAGCTGCTCATCAACTGTTTTGAGATAAGGCAGCATCACCAAACTTTGATTTGAGCGAAAGCTGTCGTATACCGCTTGCGCCTGATCGGGCGCAAGCGGGTGGCAGCTGATACGTTGGTCATAGATCATTTGCTGTTCATTGACCGTTGCCGTAATTTCTCCCGCATTTATAGTTAATTCGCTTACCCGTTGTTGGTCAAACAAGCTCTTCCCCCTTTGCCACCGTGAGACGATGGTCATTTGTTGTTGCCAAGCTGTTTTCCATTTTTGGGAAAGCCACGTTTCTGATTTTACCAATACACTCACCCGCTCACTTAGAAATCTTCAATCAATTGGTGATGCAACGTCAATAAATCACGCAATTCATCCGAGCCCAGTTCCGTAATCCAGTTTTCTCCCGAACCAATCACATCCTGTACTAGATCTTGTTTGCGTTCAATCATCCGATCAATTTTTTCTTCTATCGTGCCTAAACAAATTAATTTATGGACATGAACGGTTCGGGTTTGACCAATCCGAAACGCCCGATCAGTCGCCTGATTTTCCACGGCGGGATTCCACCAACGGTCAAAATGAATGACACGATTTGCTCGCGTTAAATTTAAGCCAACTCCGCCCGCTTTCAAGGACAAAATCAAGATCGGCGAACTCCCTTTCTCTTGAAATTGATCAATCAATCCCTCGCGTTGCTGGGCTGGTACCCCTCCGTGTAAAAAAGGGATCGTTAACTTGAATTCTTCTTGTAATTTTCGTTGTAATAAATGTCCCATTTTTGTAAACTGTGTAAATATCAAAATGTGATCCTGATCATCGAGCATTTCCGTAACCATCTCGATCAGTCGATTTAATTTACCCGAACGCGATCCGCTCGCTCCCTGGTCAAGTAAGGCGGGATGATTACAAATTTGCTTCAACCTTAAAATACTCGATAAAATCAAGCCTTTTCGAGCAAAACCTTGTATATTCTTTTCTTTATCAAGCAATTCATTCACCAGTCTTGCATAGAGAGCCGCTTGCTCCGTCGTTAAAGGACAATATTCCTTCGTTTCAATTTTTTCGGGAAGATCGCGAATGACACTTGGATCGCTTTTGGATCTGCGCAACAAAAACGGACGCACGAGCCTTTTTAAAGAAGTCATTCGCTCTTTATCACCTAGTTTTTCAATTGGTTGGGCAAACTGGCGGCGAAAATTTGTTTTTGAACCTAAAAAGCCAGGATTTAAAAATTCAAAAATGGACCACAATTCTTCTAATCGGTTTTCCATCGGGGTCCCGGTTAAGGTGATCCGATGCCGCGCATTGAAGCCGCGAATCGCTTTTGATTGCAAAGTAGACGAATTTTTGATGTGTTGCGCCTCATCTAATACGATTCCGTCCCACAGAAGCAGGGAGAAAGAAGCATGGTCGCGTTGAGCCAATGAATAGGTCGTTAAAACGATGTCCACCTTAGTTGCTTGTTCACGAAAAACATCACCAGCCGCGCGGGTCGGACCATGATGAACCATCACAGACAGGTCTGGAATAAAACGCTGGATCTCTTTTTGCCAGTTGCCAAGCACCGAAGTCGGACAAATCAGTAAAAAGGGGTGATCTAGCCAGCCTTGCTCTTTACAATAGGCTAAGTAGGACAAAAATTGAATCGTCTTTCCCAACCCCATATCGTCCGCTAGACATGCGCCCATGTTCCATTTTCTTAATTGTATTAACCAAGACATCCCCACTCGCTGATAAGGCCGAAGTTGGCCTTGGAACGACACGGGAATTGGATATTCCTCGACTTGCCCGCCTTGTTCTAACCATTGAAAACATTCATTGATCCAGCCTGTCGTATTCAGGTTTTGAATCGAGATGGGCAACAGATCCGAATCTCCATTCAACGCGTAAAGATGAAAGGCGTCGCGCAGCGATAAATGTCGTTTCTTCTTCACCTGATCTAACCATTCGAGTGAATTTTTTAATCCGCTCTGATCGAGCACGATCCATTCGCCGTTCATTTCCACCAATGGCAGCGACGCCTCCATCCATCGGGTCAATTCAGCCTCATCAACAACTTGGTCGCCTAACGAAAGACGAAAATCAAAGGCGACTAAACTTTCCAAACCAAGCTCCGTTTGTCCGCTTTGTTCATTCGCGTCAAGCGATACTTCAAGTCGATACGGTATGGACGGCGGGCGTTGCATCGATTGCGGAACAAACACAGCGTGCCCTTCACGACGTAAGACGGGGGCGGTTTCTCTAAAAAAGCGATACGCTTGCTCTGTATTCAGTTCACAATAAATAGGGAGCGTGGAAGCAGCTTGAAATAAGCGCGGAAAGCGCTCCATAACCTCCGCCAATGCATTCATATAAAGAGGGCGGTACCCGCTAAGTCGCGTCCATTCAAGTAAGTTGCCGCTTGGTTCCATCCAATAAAACCGCAGCTGCCAGCTGGTCGACGCAAGTGTCGGCTCCAAACGAAGACAAAAACGCCCGACCGATTCAAACTGCGGTTCGCTGTCTCCGCGCCAATCTTGGTAAGCTTCATACAACTCCTGCCATCGTTTTCCAACACCAGGTTCATCGTACTCCGCGCATAATCGTTGGATCCAGTCCTCATGTAGATAGAATGCTTTAAATTGTAGCAACTTTCCTAGCTGGCTACGTTTTAACGAGAACTTCGTATTAATAATGAAACGAACGTAGCTGTCAACGATGTCTTCCGTGAAAGACCGGACCAACTGACCATCTCCGACGAGCCGAATCCCTTCTTGAAACCACTCCTCCAGCTGCTCCATGACTGACACAGCGCTCCAATCGGTCACCCATTTGGAAAAGAATAGATCACCGCTTTTTACTAAGCCTGGTTGAAAACGACCTTCCGCTGCTAGCGATGTCGACCAATGAAACAAACGGCGCCAGAAATCAAGTTCAGACGATAATTCCGACTGCCAAGCGTTAATTTCTAAAAAAGCCTCAGCAAGCCGAGCGCGCTGAATCCAAATTTGTTGTTGATCAACCGTTCCAAAGTCTTCAAACCGTTCAATCAGCTGTGGCGGCAATGATGAGGGCGTCGCTGTTTGCTCATCTACCGACCACAGACAAAAAACAACATCTTCCTTTATTCGAGTTGTTGTGTACGTACCAAAAAGTTGCATATGTAGGTCCATCTCCGTCACAAAGTTATTCCATCATTATATCGAAAGGAAAGGCCGAAAAAAAATGCCCTAGTTAGGATCCTATCCTTCCTTGAGCATATTCTGATCACGATCGTATAAATAGATTTCCCCAATTTTCGTTGAATCTTTCCGTATAAATCCAAGGTCCGTTAAGTGAGTGACCATCGGTTTGTTCTGTAAATCTGTTTGACAACTAATATGAAGCGCATTGGGGAATGTATCAAACAATTGAGCAACCAGCATTTCGAGCGCTTCGCGAACGTATCCTCTGCCTCGAAATTCTTTGAAAATACAGATGGAGGTAATATCGATCGATAAGCCATAAAAGTCAAAAGGACGAGAAAAGGCTTCGACAAAACCGACGTGAACATTATCGACATAAATCATATAAAATAAAAAATCCGGCGGATTTTGCAATCGAGAGCTCACATCTGTCATCGGATCCTTAATATGAAATACAATATCTTCCAACCACTCGCAATGTTCCTCATGTTTCTGAAGAGCAGGTTCTTTCAACCAGTATTCAAGCATTTTTCGTACTTCATGAGCGTAGATGTTGAGTCGAAGTTCAAGATTCATGGAAATTCACCTTCCTGCTAACGAAAATCAGTGCTTTCATTATACATGAAAACGCCGCGGAAGCGGCGTGACAAAAGAACGTTTATCCAAGAATCTTCGATCAACGGTAAGCAATGTACCCCTCTAACTTTTTCTTTAGTTGTTCAATCGTAATATCGCTTTCTTCGAGAAGAGCAGGATCTTCTTTTTCCAATCGTTGAACTTCTTCTAAATATTCTGTATACCATACTGCTTTTCGATTCTCATCAACAAATTCTTCAAATGCTTTCACTTCTGAGCGTTTAGCCATCTCAGCCATGGGCGTTTCTTCCTCCTTGCGATATATCCATTGTCAGAAAATAATATCACAAATTGCTTAATAACGCCAATATTTAAGATAGTTGTAATGAGCTGTCGGAATTTCTTCGACGATTTGATTATTCTCGTCAACATACACTTCGAATTCGCGATACTTTTCTACATCCCACTCCTCTTCTTTATAGCGTTCCACCACTTTCCACTCTAAACGCATCGTCGGTTCACTCGGCGAGGCGGTAACAGGGGTCGCGTTTACCTGTTCATTAACCAATTCGGCAACGCGCGATAAGCTAAAATGTCCGCTTGGCGACTGAATAGCGACAAGCAAAAACACATTAATTGTTATTACCGCAATGAGCAAACCATGTAGCAGGTTTGAAGGCCGCTTTCCTTTCACTTTCGATCACCTCAACACATTGTATGTACAAGCTGGCCGTTTTAGGTCAGCATATCAATTCCGATTCATACAATTTTCCATTCTTTTTGTGATGCTCTATCAACTCTATTCATTTATGATAGAGATATACATAGAAAGGAGTGGAAAAACTAGAAATGAAATGGAAAAGATGGGCGCGCGCCTTGTTAGCGGTTGGACTCGTTGCCGCTTCGGGTTCAGGCAGTGTCTTTGCCACGAGCAACGACCCAGCGAACAATCATGGCAATATGATCTATTTATATGGCGGGAACTCGAACACTTACAAGCAACAGCTCACTAAGACACAAGGGCAAGTCGGAACGTTACTTCCAAACTACTTCGGACTCACAAAAGAAGGGCGCTTAACAGAAGCAGTCGATGCCGATTTTGTTAAATATGCGCATCAACATCATTATCGAATCACCCCGTTTATCAGTAACCATTGGGATCGGGCGCTTGGTGTAAAAGCGATGGAAAATGGGGATAAACTGGCGGATGATCTCGCTCAAGCCGTAATCAAACACAACTTGGATGGGGTCAATATCGATATCGAAAATCTCACCTTTGAACAACGAGATTTGCAAACGAAATTTTTAACGAGATTGACGAATCAGCTGCGTCCCCTAGGCAAAACAGTCAGTATTGCCGTTGCCCCCGCTCGAAGCGACACAACGGTCGGCTGGGCGGGCTCCTATGATTTTGAGGCAATTGGTAAAGTCGTCGATACCGTGTTTATCATGGCCTATGATCAAAGTTATCAACAGGGACCCGAAGGACCTGTAGCTGGACTTAACTGGGTGGAGCAATCCGTTAAATATTTAACGACCAAAATTCCGAAAGAAAAACTCGTATTGGGGGTTCCTTTCTACGGACGTTATTGGACGGGCGCGGAAAAAGGTACGGGGATCATTTACCCGCAAACAATGAAATGGATCGAACGAAATAACGCGAAAACCAATCTCGACCCTACTCACCAAACCCATGTATCCCGTTTTTATGATCAAGAGTCTGGGCAACAAGTGGAAATTTGGTTTGATTCAGCGAATACCTTGCTAAAAAAAGTGGAATTAGTTGAAAAATACGGGTTAAAAGGATGGGGCGGTTGGCGGTTGGGACAAGAGGATCCTGCTCTATGGTCCGCTCTTGCCGAAGTTGATCACTTGCTATTCAAAGATATTAACGATCATTGGGCCAAGCAAGAAATTCAACAGATGGTTGAACAAAAGTTTATAACAGGATATGCCGATGGCTCGTTCCGACCGCAACTTCCCATCAGTCGCGAGGAAACGGCCACATTGTTAACGACGATTTTGAAGTTAGATCAGACGAAACCGACAACATCATACAAAGACGTAGCAAAAGATCGCTGGTCTCACCCGTTTGTTAGCGCTGTATCGGAGAACGGAACAATGACAGGTTACCCAGATAAAACATTCCGCCCGACACAATCGATTACCCGAGCGGAATTCGCGAGCGCCCTGGCAAGAATCACGCCCGCGTCAAATGCATCATCAGCGATTAACGTTTCCTTTCCCGATGTGGATGGACACTGGGCCGCTAAGGCAATCCAACAGATGCAACAAGCAGGGATCATTGCCGGTTATGAAGATGGCAGCTTCCGACCCAATCAAACTGTAACGCGAGCGGAAGCCGCTGTTATGTTAAGCAAATTAAACTGATAATTTCATTTTATCCGATCGTGTAATCGTTCATACAGTAACTCATGCGATCATTTGGAATAATCTGCCTCTCATATCCGAACGAATTCGAGACATGATAGTAGTAGTGGCATTGAACCTCTCTCTTATGAAAACCCAAAAACCACAAGGAGGAAACACACATGCCCAACAGCAACAATTCTAATCAAACATTAGTTTCAGGTGCAGCTCAAGCTTTGGATCAAATGAAGTATGAGATCGCCCAAGAATTTGGAGTTCAATTAGGCGCGGACCAAACTTCTCGTGTAAACGGTTCGGTTGGAGGAGAAATCACGAAGCGTCTTGTTCAATTCGCTGAACAAGCTCTTGCTGGAAGAGTTCAATAAAAGCTGAATATAATGGATAAAAGGGGCCTTCTTTAAGGCCCCTTTTTACTTTGTTCAACAAAAGCCGCAAATAACCGCCGCGCATCCGCTTGCCCCGCAAACAAATCTTCTGGATGCCATTGTACCCCAACGACAAACGGGCGCTCCTCGCTTTCAAACGCTTCAATGATTCCATCCGCTGATACAGCTGACGAAATAAAGCCTGGCGCCAAACGATTGACCGCTTGATGGTGGAAACTATTCACTCGACTACGCGTATTCCCTGTAATTTCATGCAGCAACGTCCCGGGCTTCACTTCAATCGAGTGAGTGAGATGATCACGAGGCGCTTGTTGACTATGCTGTAATAGCTCACCTGGATGTTGCTCATAAATGTCTTGATACATTCCGCCACCAGCAACGACATTTAGAATTTGCGCACCGCGACAAATACCCAAGATTGGTTTTTTCGCCTTTAAAAAATGTTTAATGAGTATTGCCTCAAGCCAATCCCGCTCTGGCGTAATCGAGCCCAGTTGTTGGCGCGGTTCTTCTCCGAATAAAAAGGGATCGATATCCCCGCCGCCTGTCAAAAGCAAACCAGCTAAGTTTTCAGCTAAGGTCTCGACCGTTCTCGCATGCTCCATATAAGGAATGACAATTGGAACTCCACCTGATGCTTCGATCGCATGAATATTAGCGCGTTGCGCTTGAACCGCGGTTCCCTCTAATGAAGCGCTCACTCCAATTAACGGCATCATATCATTCCCTCCTCTGCTTTCTATTGTACGTTTCACTCGTTGATTATCTTCCATTTTTTTGAAAAACCTGTTCATAATTGAATCCATTCATGCTAAAATACAGCCTAAAGGGAAATACTGGGTAATTTAAGGAGGAACGTGAACATGAAAGCAATCACCGCGATTACCAACGCGGTTCTCTCAGTAGGGATCCTACTTGCAGCCTGTGGCGCGCTCCCTACCATAAAGAAAAATGATGAAACCGTCCGACTCAATTTACGAAACGAACCGCCGACGTTGCATCCGGGCCTTGCCATCGAGCACAGTTCGATGATCTTACTTAAAGCCCTCATGGAAGGTTTAACAAGAATTGGCCCAGATGGCAAGCCGCAGCCCGCTGCAGCGGAGCGAATCGATTTATCCGAAGATCGTTTAACATACACCTTTACCCTTCGTGATTTAACTTGGAGCAACGGAGAACCTGTCACTGCCGCCGATTATGAAACGGCTTGGAAATGGGCGCTCAATCCAACAATAGACGCCCCTTATGCTTACCAACTATATCCAATCGCAAATGCGAAAAAAGCCAAACAGGGCGAAGTGGAATTAACAGAGGTCGGTATCAAAGCTCTCGACACTCATCGACTGGAGGTAATGCTTGAAAACCCGACTCCTTATTTCCTTGAATTAACCGCGTCCCCTCCTTACTTCCCGATTCATCGCGAAGCTACGGAGAAAAATTCAGAATGGCATACAGCAGCATCATCGTATATAGGGAATGGACCTTTTCAACTTACCGAATGGGAACACGGCAATAAACTCGTCTTGGCAAAGAACCCAGATTACTGGGATGCCGACACGGTGCAGCTAGAGCAAATCGAGATGATGATGCTGAACGAAGATAACACCGAATTCGAACTGTTTCAAAAAGGGAGTTTAGATTGGATAGGCTCCCCATTTTCCGCGCTTTCAACAGACGCGTTGGCAGTATTTAAAGAGAATGAGCAATTGCTAACCGCTCCAGTTGCGGGCACATATGAGTATCGATTTAATACAGAACGACCGCCTTTTGACAATCCTAACATTCGAAAAGCATTGGCCTACGCGATTGACCGCGATCAGCTTGTCAGTCGAATCACACATGGTGAACAAGCGGCTGCGACGACTTATGCGCCGCCAGTGACCTTTGCTGACGACGAAGGGCATGAACTATTTTTGGACAATGATGTAGAACAAGCGCGGCAGCTATTGAAACAGGGGCTGCATGAAGCGGGGTTACAGGAATTGCCCTCAATTGAACTTGTTTATAATACAAGTGAAGCGCATGCTAAAATCGCCGAGGCGATGCAAAAGATGTGGCAACAAAATCTCGGCGTGACGACCACACTAAAGAGCCTTGAGTGGGAGACGCATGTTATGGAAATTGAAAATGGGAACTATCAACTAGCCCGCATGTCGTGGTTAGCGGACTTTAATGATCCAGTTAATTTTCTTGAAATTTACACGGATCCGCAAGGAAATAACAACACGAATTGGACAAGCGATGAGTACAATAAATGGATTACCGCCTCATACACCGAAATCGATCCGCGCCGACGCTACCAACACTTGCGCGAAGCGGAAAAAATCTTGATGGACGAGATGCCGACCATTCCGATTTACCATTATGCGTACAGCTACGCAAAATCAGAACGTCTGCAAAACATTTACATCGATGCCCTTGGTCATATTGATTTCAAATGGGCCTATCTTGCCCCATAAACCTAAAAACAAACAAGAAGCTGAACCAATTTGGTCAGCTTCTTGTTTGTTATAAAAGGGGAGACATCAAGCGGGCAATCGATTCCCTCGCCTTTTCCCCTATCGGACGATTCACTATCTGATCCAAATCCAATTGTTCGGAATAGGATAGGTCTTCGAAGAAATCCTGGCTCAGTCGGTCAGCGACTTTCGGATCATAAATGACCCCGCTCACTTCAAAGTTGTGGTGAAAACTACGAATATCAAAATTGGCTGTGCCAATCGTTACGACCTGCCCATCTACAATAATGATTTTGGCATGAATAAAACCTTTCAAATAGGAGTAAATTTTCACGCCAGCCTCGATTAGTTCCCGATAATACGATCTTGAAGCCCAATGCACGACAACATGATCTGGAATACCCGGAACAAGAATTCGAACATCGACCCCGCTTAACGCAGCCGTTTTCAATGCCATTGCGATGCTATCGTCTGGAATTAAATACGGCGTCGTAATGTAAACTGTTTTCTTGGCTTGCGTGATCAAAGAGAAGTATACTTTTAGGATGTATTCCCAATCGGAGTCGGGACCGCTGGCTGCTATTTGCACATGCAGCGGCTGCTTAATTTCATGCTTTGGGAAATAGCAAGGTTCTGGGCGCACAATCTGATCGGTTGAAAAACGCCAATCGTGGAGGAAGATCAACTGCAAAAAATAGACAGCATCTCCTTTCACCATCATATGCGTGTCCCGCCAAAATCCAAACTTTTCATTTAAACCCAAGTATTCGTCGCCTACATTCAATCCCCCTAAAAAACCGACCTCCCCATCAATAATCGTAATCTTACGGTGATTGCGGTAATTAATTTTTCTTAAATAAGGAAATAAAATAGGCGAGAAACTGACAAGTTCGACCCCTGCCTCTTTTAATTCTTGTTTATAGGAGCGCGACAACTGGCGACTGCCTAACCCGTCAATGATCATCCGTACTTTAATGCCTTGTTTCGCCTTTTCGATTAAAATTTTCTTTAACTCGTTTCCAACTTGGTCATTACGCAATATAAACGTTATGAAATGAATGTGGTGCTCTGCGCGACGGAGTTCTTCAAACATCTTCTCGAATGTCGCTTCCCCATTCGTCAAGATCTCAACCTGATTAAGCTGAGTCATTGGCAAACTTGCATTATGTAATAATAAATGAACGAGTCTTTCTTGTTTTGAAGAGATCGGTTGTAACGTTTGATAATCTGTAACATCATAAGGAATATTGAACAATTGGTGTAATTCATTCAGATTAATTGTTTTATCTTTGTACCTTCTACGTTTTCGAATGTTTCTTCCGACAAAAATATAAAACACAAAACCAATAATCGGAAAAATAGTTAAAATAACAAGCCAAGCTACGGTACGAGAAGGATTTCGATTTTCAAGCACAATGATCGAAGCAATAAAAATAACGGATAACGTAAACAAAATTGTAAATAAATGTGTAAGAATATAAGAGCTAACTTTCCAAAGCGGTGATGCCTCTTCACGAAACGTGATCGTTGTAAAAAGCGACCATTCTGAAAGTTCTTCTAGTAAAAAGTGGTAGTATATCCCTAAGATAAATCCCGCTAGAAGAATGAGGAAAAAAATCAACTTCGATTTCACGGACACACCCCCCTTCCTATTGATGTAGAGTTTGGCTTCCATTTTATCATCTTGAGCTCAGTTTATACAACAAATCCGTTTTCTATTTGTAATTATTACATATACATTATATACTTAGGGGAAACTAGCCAGGAAATGATCATGAATTTGATATTGTACGCAGTGGAGGTTAAATATATGAAGGAAACGTTAATCAAGCTCGTTATCGAAAAAATAAAGGAAAAAGGCGGCAGAGTGACGATCCAACGATTAGCGATCATAAATCTGCTGCTGCAACTTGATCATCCAACAGCGGAAGAAATATACCAATATATGAAGGAAGAATACCCTACACTCTCTTTTACAACCGTTTATAATACACTCGATTCTTTACGAGAAATGGGGATTTTACGCGAATATCGGTTTGGCGACGCATCTCGTTTCGAAATGGCGGAAGAAAATCACGATCACTTCCTCTGTCTAACGTGCGGAAGAATCGAAGATATTCCAGAAGTAGACATTACCGTCACTCCACATTCAATATCCGATCGTTATCAGATCCTTACGACCGAGGTGACGCTAAAGGGATTGTGCATAGCATGTCAGAAACAAAGTTAAATAACCTACCTTTATTATGGAATCATCTTAAAAAATTGCGTCAAAAAAGCCTAACAGGTCGCTTAGGCTTTTTACCTTTTCATATTCGTCGGACTATTTTACTACAATGACAGGGCAAGTTGCCTTTTGAACAACATGATGGCTCACACTGCCAAGGAATAGTTCCTTTAATCCGCTTAAGCCACGGCTTCCCATAATGATCAAATCCGCGTTACGCTCTTTGGCAAATTCGACAATCATCTGAGCCGGCTGCCCTTCTAACACAATCGCACTCTTCTTATGATTCGACAACAAACTAATCTTTTCTTCCACCTCTTGGCGCATCTCATTCGCCATATTATAATAAGCTTCTCGAACGACCTCATAGTACTCGACACGAGACGGGATAGATACAACAGTCAGTACGTTTAACACAATTCGCGCATCCTGCTCAGCAAGTCGAATTGCTTTATCTAGAGCTTTCTTACTTAATTCCGATCCGTCGTAAGGCGCTACAATGCGAGAACATACCGTAATCATACTCTCATCTCCTTTTAACGAATGTTTTCTTTCTTACCTTCATTATATCCGTATAGGAGAGTATCAACTGTGACCAATTAAGGAATATTTATAAAACGCAAAGCCATTTATCTAATAAAGAGCATTAAAGAGAAAAAGAGCCGACAGTTAAACGAAAGGTCTCCAAATCAGGAGCATCCTACCATTACTGCCCAGGCTCTTTTATTTATAACAACATCGGTATATGTACCTTATAAAAACAAATAAGTCCTCTTAAATTTTATTTCGTTATATAGACAGGACAAGCTGACTTTTGAACAACGTATTGACTCACACTGCCCAAAAACCACTCTTGCAGACCGCTTAAGCCACGACTCCCCATAATCACAAGGTCAACGCCGTTATCTTTTGAAAACTCAACGATTTTAGCGCCTGGATTCCCTTCTAACACAGTAATTTTCGTCTCATTATTAGGTAAAGTCTTTAAAGACTCTTCGATTTCTTGCTCCAATTCTTTCGCTGCTTTAAAATAAGACTCTCTTACTCCATCATTGTAGGCAAGCCGATCTGGAATCGACAACACCGTTACGGCGTTAATTTGAATCTTTTCATCCTGTTTGGCAAGTTGAATCGCTGTGTTTAACGCCTTCTTACTTAATTCTGAGCCATCATAAGGCACGACAATGCGTGAACATACTGATAACATACTTGTTCCCCCCATATAAGCATTAATTTGTCCTTCTATATTATACCTCTTAAGTCTAGAACGGGCTACAAAAATAATGAATATTTGAAACATTTTAAAAGTGGCAAGCAGTTAACTCTTTATTTGAAAGAAAATAAAAAAAGCCTAGCGTAAACACTAGACTTTTTCCATGATGGCTCATCTCTGTACAACAGCCCTTGGTATCGGTATGATGTTATTTAACAACAAATACGGGACAGGCAGATTTCTGAACGACATAATGACTGACACTACCGAGAAACAATTCCTGAAGTCCGCTTAAACCACGACTTCCCATAATGACCAAATCCGTGCCATTTTCCTTGGTAAATTCAACGATCATATAAGCTGGGTTACCTTCTAACGTAATCGTTCTTGTTTTATTCGGTAAATCACTAAGTTTTTCAGAAATCTCCTCTAACATCTCTTGAGCTGTATTATAATGAGCCTCTCTTACACGGGCGTCATTATATACACCATGGTAGGTGATCCTCGTTGGTATCGAAACAACGGTAAGGATGTCCAACTCAATCCGCTGATCCTGCTTAGCGATTTTAATCGCCTTGTCAAGGGCTTTTTTACTTAATTCGGAGTTATCGTAAGGCACCGCAATACGCGAACATACAGATAACATCTTTTTCAACCCCCTTAAGGTTAACATACACATTCATTATACATGTTTATACACGGCTCGTCTGTGAATAAATAAAGACTCTTGAAAGGTGACGGCGTTATGAAGAAATTTCATCGGCTTTATATTGAATTTCTATATTACTTTAATATTGAACGGGATTACTATGAATGCCACGAAGTAATGGAAGAGTATTGGATGAACCAAGGCAATAATGGATGGCTGCAATCCCTGTTACAAGTCGCTGTCGGGTTGCATCATTTTCGCAATCAGAACATAAACGGCGCAATCAAGTTGTTTGAACAGGCTTTGCGTAAAAAGGAAATACATTGGGACGGAACGCTCGGAATTGATGACCTTCAGCTCTTTCAACAAGTGGAGGACTATGTAAATAAACTATATCGCTATGAACAAGAACCTTTTTCATTTTATGATTTGACAATCAAGATTACAGATCCCTCTTTACGTCAACTTGTTGAACAATGTGTGCCAGAAGGCGTGGATGAAGATGATAAATTTTAATATTTTCCCGTATAAAACAAAATTTTAATGGGAAGATAGTCAAAGGTAGGCTATACTGTTCATAAACTAACTCAACGAGGTAAACGTTGGAAAGGGGATTAAACATGGACAATCAGATCGAATTAGGTGAAATTTTCACGCTGGTCGATGAAAATGACGAAGAACAAGAAGTAGAAGTACTTGGTAAGCTTGAAATTGATGAGGATACGTATATTGCCGTCAGTTTTGTTCAAGAAATTGAAGAGAATGAGGATGAAGAAATAGATGTTTTCTTCTTGCGGGTTGATCCGAATGGTGAACTAGACGCGATTGAATCCGATGAGGAGTTCGAAAAAGTAGCGAACGCGTTTGAAGAAGCAATGCATGATGAACATGGGTGCGATGACCCGACTCATAATCACGGTTAAACCACAAATCCCCTTCCTGACGAGGGGATTTTTTTATTGTCCATCCGCTATGAATTGGCGGATTTGTTCAATTTCTATTTGGTGTGTATAATCGGCTGACTGCGGTGTTTCTAAAATAAGCGGCAAGGCTTGCGCGACTTTAGAACGAGTTAGCTCGCGAAAGGCTTCTATTCCGATATAACCTTGACCAATGTTAGCGTGACGATCACGATGCGAACGAAAAGGATAAACCGAATCGTTTAGATGAATCGCTTTTAAATGGGTAAAATAATCCGAGCCTGTTCGCGTTAATGAATCCCAATTTACGCCGTTCCATAATCCGCTGGCAAATGCGTGACACGTATCGAGACAAAATCCAATTTTTTCGCTATGTTCAACTAGGTTCCGTACTTGAATTAATTCTTCAAAGGTCGCCCCCATATGTCCCGCGTTATTTTCAATGAGAAGCAACGCCTCCCCTGTCCAGTCCGCTAACACTTGATTGAGCAGCTCAATCATCAGTTTGTATCCTTCTAATAAATCCGAGCCTTTGTATTTACCAAAGTGGACAACGAGACCGATCGACCCACACGTTTCGGTAATTTCGAGATCATTGAGCAGTGATGCCCGCATCGTTTCCCTCAGATGTGGATCATGCTCTGATAAATTAATGAGATAAGGCGCGTGAGCAATCGAGACGAGTCCCTCAGCTAAACAAAATCGAGCGCAAGCCGCGGCATCTTTCGTATCGAATGACTTTACTTTCAGACTACGCGGATTCTTCGGGAAATATTGAAAAGATGTAGCCCCGATTTTCTTCGCGTATTGCGCAGCCCCTGCGTAACCTTTGCGAATACTCACATGACAGCCGATTTTCACACCGATCTACCTCCATTAGGTTGGTCTATTCCCGCAAAAATTGGAGCGACTGGGCTACCTCTTGCAACATCCTTTGACGAGACAGCGGATCATTAAATGAATGAGGAGCGTCGGGGATCGCCCGCAACATCTTCCGTTCCGCGCTAATCTCGCTAAATAACCGTTCTGAATCGACTGGCGGCACAAGTGGGTCTGTCAAAGAGTAAATTATTGCGGTTGGTACTTTAATCGAACGATAGCGGCTTGGATCCTGACTGTCCAAATCACGGTAAAAATCGTAAGACAACGTATAATAAGCTTGCGTCTTTTCTTTAAAAAAGCGGTAGCCGCCATCCCGTTCCCACTTTTGGATTGCCGCTTTAGCATCCCCATCATTATTGTCCGCAATAATATAAATGATATCTTTCATTGAGTAAGGCGGCGCAATGAGAAGCAATCCATCAACGGCTTGTTTTAAACAAAATTGCAAAGCCACGGTACAGCCCATGCTATGTCCAATTAAATATACTTTTTTGAATCGGCTAGCAACGGTCTCATAAATCACCGCTAGATCTTCCACTTCAGCAGTCAGTGTATGCTGACTAAAATCGCCTTCCGCTTGATTAATATTGTTTGTAAAATCGATGGAAATAGAGGATATTTCTCTCTCTCTTAAATACGCCCGCGTTTCAGAGATGACGTAAGATTGAATACTACCCGTAAATCCATGGCAAAGTAAAAAGACCTCGTCATCACCAAACAAATGCTCTTTAACGTACATGTTGAGTCCTTTTCTATTTTTTATGTAGCGGCCCATTTCTATCTCCTCGCTTTTGCTGTATTCATTATCTAGTTTCTCTAAAAAAACGAAAAAAGGCAACTCAAACTAATAAAATTACATAGCTGGTCTACATAGTATGTTCTGTTAACTTCTTCCTATGCCATCCTAAATATTGGATCAAAAAACAAGCGAGAAAAACAGGTGCGTTTCTCTCGCTTGTCGTAACTTCATTATTATTTATTAATTTGATGAATCGCCAGGCCTAAAGCGCCTTCAGCGGCTTCCATAGTAATCTCACCTAACGTCGGATGAGCATGAATTGTTAAGGCAATGTCTTCTAACGTCGCCCCCATTTCAAGCGCTAAACCGACTTCAGCGATTAGATTGGATGCTTCTGGACCAACGATTTGTCCCCCTAATAAAAGTCCGGTCTCTTCATCTCCGATCAATTTAACGAAACCTTCTGCAGCATCCATCGTTAACGCTCGTCCGTTAGCCGCATAAGGGAAACGCCCGATCGAAATGCTATAACCTTGTTCTTTCGCTTCCGCTTCACTTAAGCCAACGCTTGCAAGTTCAGGATCAGAGAAAACAACGGCCGGCATTGCTTTGTAATCAACCGCGCTCGCTTGCCCAGCAATTGCTTCCGCAGCTACTTTTCCTTCATAAGATGCTTTATGAGCAAGCGCAGCCCCCGCAACAATATCACCAATCGCATAAATATTATCTACGTTTGTTTTCCCTTGGTGATCTACTTTAATTAAGCCGCGTTCATCGAGCTCCATGTTGATCGCCTCTAAGCCCAGTTCGTCCGTGTTTGGTCGACGACCGACCGTAACCAACACATAATCGGCTGTTACCGATTTTTCCTCGCCGTCAACCGCATACGTGACAGTCACATCGTTGTCTGTTTGCTCCGCCTTTTGAGCCATTGCCCCTGTCACAACATCAACAGAAGCCTTTCGCAAGTTGCGCGAAACCCAACGGGACATTTCATTTTCAAAACCAGGTAAAATCGTGTCCGTTCCCTCAAGCACAGTCACTTTCGAACCGAATTTTGCAAACGTTTGTCCCAATTCAATCCCGATATAGCCACCGCCAATGACGACGAGACTTTTTGGAATTTCTGTTAAGTTTAACGCCTCGGTTGAGGATAAAATGCGATCGCCGAATGGAAACGGCTTTAACTCGATTGGGCGTGACCCCGTCGCAATAATACAATGGTTAAAACGATAACGATCCACGTCATATCCGTTGATCACGCGCGCTTCACGCTCATTGACAAACAACGCTTCCCCTTTTACGTGTTCCACATTGTTTCCCTTTAGAAGCGAGCCAACCCCGCCAGTCAATCGATTCGTAATCCCATTCTTCCATTCTTGCACTTTCTCAAAGTCAACTTTAACGCCTTCAACGCTGATCCCCATTTCTGAAGAAGACCCGGCGGATTCATATTGAGCCGCCGCCGTAATCAACGCTTTCGACGGAATACATCCGCAGTTTAGACAAACTCCCCCTAAATCTGCTTTATCAACAATGACGACGCTTTTCCCAAGCTGCGCGGCGCGAATGGCGGCAACATAGCCGCCCGGTCCCGCTCCGATCACGAGCACATCAACTTCTGTCGTAAACTCTCCAACTACCATCGATCTACACCTCCATGACGAGCAACTGAGGGTCTGCTAACAATTGCTTGATATAGTTTAAGAACTTTTGAGCCGTTACACCGTCTACAATTCGATGGTCAAAACTAAACACAATCGACATCATTGTCGCAATCGTGATTTCTCCGTCGCGGACTACGGGCTTTTCTTCCATGCGACCAATACCAAGGATCGCAACCTCAGGGTGATTAATCACAGGATTAAAGAAGTAACTGCCTACCCCGCCAAGGTTCGTAATTGTAATCGTGCCATCTCTCATTTCATCTGGAGACAGTTCGCCATCTCGTCCACGAAGAGCAAGCTCTCTGATTTCCGAAGCGAGCGACCAAATATTTTTACGATCCGCATTACGCACTACGGGCACGATCAAGCCGGCTTCCGTATCCGTTGCAATTCCAACGTTATAGTATTTTTTATAAATAATTTCTTCATTTTCATCGTCAATTGAAGCGTTCATGACTGGGAATTCACGACATGCCGCCACTAATGCCTTAACAATAAACGGTAAATAAGTCACATTTACCCCTTTTTGTTCGCCTAAAGCTCTTGCTTTTTTGCGTAGCTCGATCAGCGCCCCAACGTCTACCTCATCCATATACGTTACGTGCGGAGCCGTATACATGGATCGAACCATGTTCCTTGCAATCGCCCGACGAATACCTTTTAACGGTACGCGTTCTTCGAGTTGAGTGTCATCTGCCACCATCGTAGACACAGACGGTCTCGCCGCTGGCGTAGCAGAAGCCGCCGCCGACGCTGCTTCTTGAGCTACCGACTCACTGGACGCTGCTGGAGCGCCGCCACCCGCCGCAAACGTTTCAACATCCTCGCGCGTAATTCGACCGTTTTTGCCTGTTCCAGTCACTTCCGCAAGGTGAACTCCTTTTTCACGAGCAAACTTACGCACACTTGGCGTTGCTAAAACGTTTCGATTTCCTTCATTCGATCCATTCGTCGCGGCCATTGGTGTATTAATCTTCGCGTTATTAACTTGCTCTGCGACACCGCCGCCGACAGCGCAAACGTTATCGTCGTTGCTCGTCGTTGCCGCCGCTGGAGCGCCCTCCCCGCCTTCAACTTCAAATACGATTAGGACTTGTCCAACCGTGACAACCGCGCCTTCGTCAACTTTAATTTCGGCTACTTTACCGGTCACAGGAGAAGTAACTTCTACGACAGACTTATCGTTTTGGACATCAATAATCACTTGGTCTTCTTTTACACTATCTCCCGCTTGGATATGCCACTTGACAATTTCTCCCTCATGGATTCCTTCGCCAAGTTCCGGGAATTTAAATTCAAACACTGCCACCCTATAAAACCTCCCTTACCTTTTCTATATCTTCACCCCATTAGCATTGGGGATTGCTTGTCTTAAAATTCTAAAACTTCTTGAATCGCCGCTTTAACGCGTTTTGGATCTGGCAACCAATCATCTTCGACTAAGGCGAACGGATAAACCGTATCTGGCGCTGTCACCCGAAGAACCGGGGCCTCCAAATGTAAAATCGCTTTCTCATTGATTTGGGCAACAACCTCAGCAGCAATCCCCGCTGATTTTTGAGCTTCTTGCACAACGATCGCGCGATTCGTTTTTTCTACCGACGCTAAAATTGTCTCAATATCAATCGGGCTAATTGTGCGTAGATCAATAACCTCTACTTTTACGCCCTGTTCTTTTTCTATTTCCTCCGCCGCCGTTAGCGAAGTGTGGACCATTGCCCCGTACGTGATGATCGTTACATCAGTCCCTTCGCGAACAACATTCGCTTTTCCAAGAGGAATCGTATATTCGCCTTCAGGCACTTCACCGCGGAAAGAGCGATACAGTTTCATATGCTCAAGGAAAACAACCGGGTCATTATCGCGAATCGCCGAGATTAAAAGTCCCTTCGCATCGTAAGGATTAGACGGGATGACAACTTTTAGACCCGGTGTTTGGGCCACAAGTCCTTCTAAACTATCCGCATGAAGCTCAGGTCCCTTAATTCCACCGCCAAACGGAGCGCGAAATGTAATGGGGCTATTGTATCTTCCGCCTGAACGATACCGCATCCGAGCAGCCTGAGCAGCGACGGAGTCAAACATCTCAAAAACAAACCCAAAGAATTGAATTTCCGCGACGGAGCGATATCCTTGTAAACCAAGTCCGATCGCTAAACCGCCAATTCCAGATTCAGCTAAAGGAGTGTCGAACACGCGTTCCTCACCGAATTGTTGTTGCAACCCTTCTGTCGCTCGGAATACTCCTCCATTTTTCCCTACGTCTTCTCCAAACACAAGCACATTTGGATCTCGCTCTAATTCCAAACGCATCGCATCCGTAATCGCTTGGATCATCGTCATTTGAGCCATAACTTATTCGCCCTCCTTCGCCAGATATGCTTTCTTTTGCTCCTCCAAATGCGGAGGCGCTATTTCAAACATCGTATCGATCAAACCTGGCACCGTCATTTTTTCCACCGCATCGGCTTGTTTGATCGCTTCGCTAACCGCTTCTTTCGCTTCTTCCACTACGCGGTCTTCATCTTCCGCTGTCCAGATTCCTTTATTTTCAAGGAATTTTCTGAAGCGAATCAAAGGATCTTTTGTTTCCCATTTGCTTTCTTCTTCGTTTGTTCGATAACGAGTTGGATCATCTCCAGACATCGTATGCGGACCAAATCGATACGTAAGAGCCTCGATCAACGTCGGTCCTCCACCGCTACGTCCACGCTCTGCCGCATCTGCGACTGCCTTATATACGGCTAAGACATCCATTCCATCCACTTGAATTCCAGGGATTCCAGCAGCAACCGCTTTTTGAGCTAGTGTTTCCGCCGCCGTTTGCTTTTCAATTGGAACCGAAATCGCGTAACGGTTATTTTGAATCACAAAGATAGCTGGCGAGTTAAATGCCCCGGCGTAGTTAATCCCTTCATAGAAATCCCCTTGCGAGGTTCCCCCGTCTCCGATATATGTAATCGCCACGTTATTTTTGTTTCGTAGCTTAAAGCCCATCGCGACGCCCGCTGTTTGAATAATTTGCGCCCCGATAATAATTTGCGGCATTAAGACATTCACATCTTCAGGGATGATTCCGCCTTGTTGATGACCGCGAGAATATAAGAAGGCTTGATAGAGGGGGAGTCCATGCCAAACGATTTGCGGGATATCCCGATAACTTGGTAGTATGAAGTCTTCTTTGTCTAGCGCAAACTGACTACCGATCATACTTGCTTCTTGTCCGGCAACAGGGGCATAGAATCCAAGACGTCCTTGTCGACTTAAACTAATCGCTCGTTGATCCCATACTCTCGTAAAGACCATTCGGCTCATCAACTCTCGCAACTGTTCATCCGTTAGTTTTGGCATGGCCGCTTCGTTAACGACCGTACCGTCCGCGGCAAGAATTGACAGCGTCGAGACTTGTTCCGCTTGAATTTCGCTCACATAATTGCTCATCTTGAAATCACCTCATTTTTATTTTCTGTTATACAATAAAGGGACGACTGTGTCCCATTGTATTCACACAGTGAAGATCTTACAAATGCATCAAGTAAAACTCATTATATAGTACATATTAAAACAAATCTACCCTGAATTTCCTTGATATCGTACATAATGCGCGACTTTTGCAATTCGTTCGCAAAGTTCGTATTCGGGTAAACCTAGGCGTAGCGGCTCTTTTTCAATTCATTGATACACCGTTCAAAATGCATTGTAACAGTTTAATCTAATCGGTTATCGTCTCGCTTCATAACGCATCTTCAATTCGTCGCTTTGCGCCTTGATTTCCTGCTGGTAGCGGGCGATGGTATCCGAGCCCATCACTCGTCCTCCACACCCTTCTAAAAAAGTAAGCAATCCTTCCCGAAATCGCTCGACGGTCCCTATTCCTGTTAATTCAGCTAAACTTGCCATCGCTTCCAAGCGCACATCGAGCGCGCCTTTTGTATCCTCGGTCGGCGCTGCAATTTCATAAAAACGTTGCGCTTGCTCAGCTCTTGCTTGTCCCGAACCCGTAATGACAATGAAAGCTTGAACGATGGATGCCTTGATTTGTCTACGCTGAGCAATCCCGCAAAACTTCCGACCAGAAATACTTAAATCGTAGTCGCCTGGACAATAGGAACCAACGATTTCCCCTTTTTGAACACGTCCCCCGATCGCTTGTAAAGCGGCCTGAATGACCTGATACATCAACTCAAAGTCTTGGGAAATCGACATGTTGCGGTTCAAATTTGGACAAATAATCGATATGTTTAAGACGCCAGGATCAAGTGGCACGGCAGCCCCGCCAGAATTGCGAACCGTAACAGCATACCCTTCCGCTTCAAATGTACGCATCGCCTTTTCCGCTTGGGGCAAGCGACGATCCCGTAACCCTAACACAAATGCGCGCTGATGTCGCCATAGATGAATCATCGGCGGCAACAAGCCCTCTCCTACTTTTCTAGCAATGACTTCATCCCAAGCAAAAGGATAAACGATGTCCCCTTCAAAGCAGCGAGAGCTTGAATCAATGATCTGGAAATGAGGCGGTAAGAGCATCGAAGACATACAAAAAATCCTCTCTTCCATTGATGAACTTTGGACCATTATACACTATTGTCACTTGAGAAAGAATGTTTATAAATTAAAATGTATAAAAAAATACGAATAATCCTACTCTCTGTTTGGGCCATTACTAAGCCCCTCATACTCCTTAAAAAAAACTTTTTTATCAACTTGGATAAATCCCGCGCAAAAGTAAACAATATTGCCGAACGATACGCCATAACGAAAAGGGAGTGTAACGAAGTTGTCGCGCCTAAAAAAACGATTTCCGCAAGGCTTCATCCTGCTCTTTATCGCATGTTTTTCAATTTTAACGGCTTGTCAATCATCCACGATCCAAGAAACAACGCCAGCGCAAACAGATTATAGCCATTCTATTCAAAAAATAAAATTTAAACTATCCGACACGAGCCAAGCGCAAAAGATATCTCGCCAAATTAAAGGCGTTGATCGAGCAGTCGCTGTCGTCATCGACCAAGATGTATCGGTTGCGTTAGAAGTAAGCGGTTTTGATCGCTTGCGTTTACAGACGATTCGAAAAGAAACACACCAACAACTGAGTCGCAAAATGAAAGGTCCTTATACGTTCCATATCACAACAGATAAAAAACTGTATCAAAGTTTGAAGACGTTACAGTCTGAGCTAATCAACGCCACGAAATCAGGGACTGAACTAGAAAATAGATTTAATAAGATAAAAGAAGACATGCATGGCTAACGCGGAACAAACAAGCCTCTCGTATTTCATGGTATGATGGATATATAAGGAGGGGCGCAACATGGCTAAGAAAAGAAAAACATATTATCTAGAAGAAAAAACGATATTAAAAGTAAAAGATTTCGCCCGCAAAAAGGAAATGAGTGAAAATGAAGCGTTTGAATCTGCAATTCATGTCTATGAAAAATTTCATGAGGAAGCAGATCGCTTTATCGCGGTACCCAAAGAGCATCGAACCGTTCTGACCGAAGCGCTCGATCATATGATCTACCAAAGCAAGCAGCTTTTTGAAACATCGTGGTTACCACAGGAAGAAAAGCAAATCCTCGAACCCGTTTTATCGAATCGAATTGAACTATTAAATGAAATCAAAAAACTTTTTGACGATTAACAGGCTCTCTCTAAACGGAGGGTCTTTTCCTTTTTTACGCAATCGTTGTTTATACGATATAATAGAAGGTGTTTAAATTTAGGAATTGCTAGGGGTGTCATTATAAAAGGAGGTCATTTCGGTGCCTACGCAGGAATCACGCTTTATTGTCCGTGATCCATTTCAACAATTAAATAAACCTGTTCGTTTAATTATTCAAAACCTGCCAGATGAGGCCAAGCAATACTTGGCTGATCTGATCGCTGAAGAATTATCGCTGCTCACCGTCACAAATTACGCATATGATTTAAACTTGCTGTGGGACTTTTGCCAACAAGAACAAATCCAGGACATTCAGGAAATCGATCATACCTTGCTTAAATCATTTTTCCAATATATCGCCAATGGATACGAGCGAATTGTTGCGACGAAAGTGAATAAGACCGATCAAGAAACAGGCGAAGCCACGCAACAATGGGTTGAAAAACGTTATTTTCGAACGAATTCGCTCGCTGGCGGTCAGGCCCGTAAATCGTCCACTTACAATTCCTTTTTCGATTATTTGTTACGCAATCATTTCATAGAAAGCAATCCGATGAAAGAGTTGGAAAAGAAGCGAGCGAGTAAAAAAGGGGGCGCAAAGCGTCAACCAGAACCGATCTTTCTTACCCATCAGGAATGTATTGACTACCTACTGGCCATCGATAAATATTATGAGGATAAGCTTGATGATAAACGTTATAAGCCTGAGCTTGTGATTCGCGATCGAGCGATCATCTTACTTCTGATGAACACGGGATTGCGCGTTTCGGAACTGTGTCAGTTAAACGTCGAGAGTATTCGGCTGCATCGCGATAGCACAACACTATCTATTTTAGGAAAAGGCAAGAAAAATCGAACGTTGCACCTCAATGACCAAACATTCGAAGCGATTAGCGCCTATTTAGACGCGCGACCGAAAGATGTCCCAAAAGAACATCAAGATGCGCTGTTTTTAAACCGTGATTTGAGACGGATTAGCCGTAAAGCAGTTTACGAGGTTGTCAAAAAGTATGCAAGAATTGCCAACATCGACGAATCAACCGTGCGAAAACTGTCTCCGCACAAATTGCGTCATACGTTTGCCACACTCGTCTTGCAAAACGGCGCCAATATTAAAGTTGTTCAAGAACTGCTTGGGCACGAAAACATTGCTACGACGAACATTTACGTTCATGCTGTTGATCGTGAGAAAGAGGCGGCAATTCAATCTTTAAACGGATTATTCAACTCATCATAAAAAAAGAGCGCGGATTCATTCCCTGCGCTCTTTGTTTTATTTGAGTGTTATAGTTTTACGACATTGGCCGCTTGTGGTCCGCGGCTACCTTCTACGATATCAAAACTAACCATTTGTCCTTCTTCTAACGTTTTAAATCCCGTACCTTCAATTGCCGTAAAGTGAACAAACACGTCCGCGCCGTTTTGGCGTTCAATAAATCCATATCCCTTTTCCGCGTTGAACCATTTTACTTTGCCTTGCATAACAAATAAAACCTCCCTGGCCTGTCTGTGATCCGTGTTAAAAGCGGAAAAACGATCTTTTTCAGCCCATATGGACCGATGTTAAGATTAGACGTTCTAGCCGACTTTCACACTCGCCTTAATCTAAAACCTAACCGTTTTTCGCATAGTTTGCTGGTTAGATTTTCTACTTCAGACTATGCAACTCGGGCGTAATGGGTGCGCGGGTCTTGCTTTATTGTAGATTCATTGAATCGCCAGAAATGCGGACCTTGCTATGCTTTAAAATACTCCCCTCATATTTAAACGACCCGGCCCATGTTTCTTCCCGCTCAATCTCTGAGTGGCAACATGGACTGCGATACCGCGCTGGATTAAAACGCTGCATATATCCAAGTTCAGCCCGACAAACCCGACATTTTAATCGATACACTTTTGTCGGTAACTGGACCGTATTCGTGGAGATTCCCCCGACGCGCTTTAACTCTTGTTCAAATACGGGATGATGATCATCAAACGGTTGGCCTTGTCGAAACAAGTGATAATGACAAAGCTCATGTAACAGCACAGCTATAAAGATTTCTCGGTCGATAAAACGCGCGGCATATTTACTCATTTCGATCCGCAACGACTCCCGCTTACCGCCGCGGATTCCGTAAATGAATCTTCCCATTGAACGAGTTAACCTTCCGTTCCAGCGAACCGGAATCGCCAACGGCTGCTCCCAAAAGTGAGCGGACAATTTTTCGGCTAGCGCCTGCAATTTTTCTGGGCTAAAGTCGATCTCTTCCCGAATGTTCACCCTCATCCCCTCCCCTTTTGTCCGCTACTACTCTTCTTCAGCAAATACAGAGACAATTTCGCGTGTAAGCAATGCTTGATCTCCCTCATTATATTGCTTAATGATCTGATCTAAATATGCCTCAAACATTCGATTTAGAAACGGCAACTCAAATCGTTCTTGCTCTTTATCCCCATAGACGAAACAAATATGATCTGGTTGTTCATCAAGTAACGTCCAATCTTTTTTTTGTAAAGCGAGATAGAATTCCCCATTTGCATTTTTTAATTGAAACCCAATCACAGCTTGTCCTTCCCATTCCCCACCCGTAAAATCTAACGCTGCTTGCGTCGCCCCATCCAATAATCTCTTAAAATAATCAGCGGCAGTCGGCGTCTGACAAATCAACCGCCATTGGTCTTTCTCTTCTTCTTGCTCCAGCTTCGCTTGCTCAATCCAATGACTAATTTCTACATCCATTCGTCTTGCTCCTAACCTTTTGATTTGATTACTTCCATCCTAAGCCTCCTTTTATCGAATTGCAAATCGACAGGTAAGCTTGTTTTATCTAGCTAAATCGGATCGATTCGTCTACAATAAATAGGACAAGCGCTCAGTTCTAAAAATAAAAGTAGGTATCGAACATATGCCAAGAACGTTATTTGAAATCTTTCGGAAAAAAGGACTATTAGCCGCAAAGTTACCCGCATACCAGCCGCGAAAAGCCCAGTATTTCATGGCCAAAACGGTGTTAAATTGTTTAACAGAGCAAACACATGGCTTAATTGAGGCGGGCACCGGCACGGGGAAATCATTCGGGTATGCATTGCCAGCCGCATACTGGGCGATGAAAGAAGAGAAGCGAGTAATTATCTCTACGAATACAATCCCTTTGCAAAATCAGCTGTTACGTAATGAGTTACCGCTCGTCAAACAAATCCTAGCCGAACTCGACGATGAGTGGGGGGCTGAATTCCGCTTTGAATTAGCCAAAGGTCGCGGCAACTATATATGCAAACGGAAACTGGATCAGTACACAACACAATCGCTGCTCGAAGAAACCCCATATAGCTCACTCGCTACCCGTGTGAAAAGCCAGTTAAGATCAATGAATGTCGGGGATCGCGATGAGCTGCCATTTCCAGTTCCCTCCGCTTTATTCAATGAGATTAAAGGGGATGCGGAAGATTGCATGGGCAAGGAAAGTCCGTTTCACGAGCAGTGCTTCATTCAACAATCCCGTCGCAAACTACAAAAAGCGCAAATTATCGTTGTCAATCATGCTTTGTTTTTTACCGATCTTGTGTTACGAACACAAGGCGCTAATTTGTTGCCTGATTACGATTGCGTTATTCTCGATGAGGCTCATCGCGTTGAAGAACAAGTCACGAGGCAATTCCAATATACAGTTAATTTAGATTTAATCTACAATTTGTTTACGCGCTTTACGCGAGGGCGAACGCACTGGGCCCGATCTATTGATGACGCTTCACTAAAGGCGAACATGGAAGCGCTGTATACGCGCTTGCACGGACGATGGGTCGAACTGATTGCCCCGCTCGGCCAAAATTTAGCGGCCCGCGATTATCATCAATACCCGCTACAGCGAGCAATCGTTGACCACTATCCTTTCGAGGACATCTTTAAAGAAGCGGTACAGCGCATTCAAGAAAAGAAAACGGAACTGGAATTTGACCAAGGTGAAAATGAAACAACAGTCGCCTTGGGTCGATATATCGGACATTTGCAAGGAATGGATGAAATGCTTCGACATGTCCTGTTGCGATTGCATCCAAACGATTGGGCCACATGGGTTGAGTTCACCCCACCCAAGAAAGATTCGGCGCTGAAAGAAGATGTTTACTGGGCTCAGTGCCTAACGTTACATTCTGCGCCGATCGAAGTGGCCGAACTGCTGCGAGCGGAATTGTTCAGTAAAAAGACCGTGATATTAACTTCCGCCACTTTAACAGCGCAAGGCGATTTTTCGTTTGTGGGACAACGATTGGGAATCGATCACTATGAAACTTATGAAGCGCAGAGCCCTTTTGATTATACAGAACAGTCAATGTTGATTGTGCCTGAGCAGGCTCCCGCGCCGACAGCCCGAAATTTTGACGCTTATTTGATCGATGCGATGAAAGAAGTGTTGCGTCATACGCGCGGAAGAACATTTCTCCTGTTTACCGCCTACACTCAGATGAACAAAGTATACAGCGAACTGACGGCTTGGTTAGAGCAACATGAAATGAAGGGACTACTGCATGAAACGG
The DNA here is from genome assembly GCF_003609605.1 of Ammoniphilus oxalaticus. NCBI lineage: Bacteria > Bacillati > Bacillota > Bacilli > Caryophanales > Paenibacillaceae > Ammoniphilus > Ammoniphilus oxalaticus. Next base: position 90,667 of record NZ_MCHY01000002.1, read on the forward strand.
GGGTTTCCAGAGAACAATTGTTGCGTGATTTTCGCTCCGCGGACAACACCGTGTTGTTTGGTTGTGAAACCTTTTGGGAAGGGGTAGATATCCCCGGATCCGATCTCATCTGTGTCGTCATTTCTAAGCTGCCCTTTCCCGTACCGACTGACCCGATTACGAAGGCGCGAACAGACCGACTTGAATCGCTCGGAAAAAATGCGTTTGAAGAATATGCGTTACCCTTTTCAATCCTTCGCCTAAAACAAGGCTTTGGACGTTTGATCCGCACCAAACAAGATCGCGGCATTGTCGTTATTCTTGATTCACGCCTTCATCTGCGACGGTACGGGAAGCAAATTTTGGACAGTTTACCTGACAGCCCATTGGCTCAGCAAACGACAGACATCCCCGTCGCCTTACGAAAACTTGGCCTACTCTAAATCGTTAAAAACATAAATAGGATGCCCCTGTTGATACGGGCATCCTATTTTTATCTTAAGAGATCTTGCTTTACTTTCCTTTCCAACTCATACGGCGTTTCTTGGTAGACATAGTAGTTCAACCAATTGCCAAATAATAAGTTCGCGTGTGAACGCCATGTTTGAGGCGGTTGTTTCGTAGGATCGTCATTAGGAAAATAATTATACGGCACTTGAATGTCTAAGCCGAGATTTACGTCACGATCATACTCTTCTTTCAAAGTAAGCGGATCGTATTCGGAATGACCTGACACAAAAATTTGTCGGCCATCTTTGGAAGCTACGAGGTAAACACCCGACTGTTCTGACTCCGATAATATTTCTAAATCTGACACCTTTTCAATATCTTCTCTCCGAACTTCCGTATGGCGTGATTGCGGCACGTAGAATAGATCATCGAACCCTCGCAATAGTTTCACATTCTGCTTTTCGATTGTATGTGGGAAAACGCCGAACATCTTCTGATCTAATTCATATTTCGGCACACCATAATGATAATATAACCCCGCTTGGGCAGCCCAACAAATATGCAGTGTTGAGGTCACGTTCTCCATTTTCCAATCCATAATTTGTTTTAACTCATCCCAATAATTAACGTCCTCGAAATTTAACAGTTCGATCGGGGCCCCTGTAATAATCATTCCATCGTACGCCTGGTCTTTTATATCATCAAAGGTTTTGTAAAAAGCTTTGAGATGAGCATGCGACGTATTTTTAGACACATGTGTTTTCGGATGAATGAAATCGATCTCTACTTGTAAAGGGGTGTTGCCCAATAAACGTAGAAGTTGAGTTTCCGTAGTTTCCTTCAAAGGCATCAAATTCAAGATAACAATTTTAAGCGGACGGATATCTTGATGATACGCTCTGCTCTCCGACATGACGAAAATATTCTCTTTATTCAAAATTTCCATCGCTGGAAGATGATCTGGAATTTTAATAGGCATTCTGGGCTCACTCCTTTTCTTTCAATGATCATTTTACCTTATTATACAGTAAATTCAATTTTAACTAAAATCAAAAAGATTGTTCGTTCAATGAGTCGATGGATCATTGACAATTTCGTCCTATTTACGCGAGGGTAAATTTACAAGTCCAGCTTAGTGTATAACAAAAAGGGGTGTTATTCAACACCCCTTTTGGTTAGGAAAGCATTCCCCGCGTCGTTTCGATCAAAAATTCGGCTAGCGTCGGGTGGACAGGAATGATTTCTTCAAAATCCTGTACCGTCAATTTTGCTTTAATTGCGATGGTCATCATATGAATTAATTCATCCGCGTCCGCACCGACAAAGTGAGCGCCAAGCAGCGCGCCGGTCTGCTTATCCGCAATGATTTTTATATGTCCTTCTGTTTCTCCAAGCAAGATCGCTGTCCCCGATTGATTGTATGAAGCTTTGGCGACGACAATATCCAACTCTTTTTCCCGCGCCTCTTGCTCTGTCATTCCAACGCCGCTAATCGGCGGTTGGGTAAAGATCGCATTTGTCATATGTTCATAGTTCGGTTTCAATTCATTGCCGCGTAACGCATTCCGTACTGCAACTTTCGCCTGATGGGCAGCAATCGGCGTAAACATGTACCCCCCAATTGCGTCTCCAGCGGCATAAATTTTCTCTGCTGTCGTTTGTAAGTATTCATTCACTTTGATCCCACGGTTCGTATATTCGACCCCAGCCGCGTCCAATTGTAGTCCGACAATGTTGGGTCGGCGCCCTGTCGCTACTAATACCACTTCGGCTTCGATCTGTAGCGAACGATCACCAACTTGGGCGTGGACAACCAATTGATTGTCATCGATCTGTTCAATCTTTTCGATATCGGCGCGCAGTTGGAGGTCAATTCCCATTTTTTTAGAAATCTCTTGAATCGCCTCAGCGCTATCCCGATCAACCATCGGCAGCACGCGTTCACTGCGGTGCAGCAACGTCACTTTCGTTCCTGCGCTCGCCATAATATGAGCGAATTCCATTCCAATAATCCCTCCGCCAATCACGACCATGCTCTTCGGCAATCTCTCTGTAAATAAAATTTCTTTGCTCGTAATCGCATGCTCAATCCCTGGAATCGGCGGTCTTGCTGAGTCAGACCCAACGCCAATTAAAAAACGATTTGCCGTATACGTGGTATCGCCAACCTGGATCGCTTCAGGAGAAATAAATTGCGCCTCCCCCATGACGAGGTCAACACCCATTTTCTCCAAGTAGGGACCTTTGCCGCCAACGAAAGAGCCGATTAAGCGATTCTTTCGTTCCATTACCCGCTGCCAATTGAGTTGCAAACCTTCTGAAACAATCCCAAATTCCGCCGCATCTTGCATTGTATTCCATACATCCGCAGACCTTACCAAGGCCTTTTTCGGCATTCAACCCCAGTTCAGACAGGTTCCTCCGACCTTTTCTTTCTCCACCAAAAGTGTTTTCGCCCCTAAAGCCCGCGCTTCGCGCAGTCCATCAAAGCCAACGGTCCCAGCCCCAATAATAATCATATCGTAGTGTTTACTCATCTTGAATCCCTCCGATTGTTATGAATAATAATAACGATAGCTTTTACCACTTTTGTTGTTTCTAAATTTGTCTCGGTCGCTTTCTTGTGATTAAATTCTCCTCTGTCGTTAAATACGTATCAAAAGATGGACTTTCTTTTAAGTAAGGCCTTAATTTATAATAGCAAATTTTCAAATTCGCATTGCCTTCTTCAATCGGAAATTTCTCCTCAATATCAATGTAGCGATCGACCGCCTTTTGAATCTGGTCGATCATATGCGGCGTGGTTGCTTCATCAAATATCTCATAAGTCTCGCGCGACATGTAATATGGATCTTTTGGAATCGCTTTCAAATAAGGAGCCAGCAAATCATAGTCTAGCGCGAGGTTTTCCTTGATCAAAACGCTAAGATAAATACCATCCGCTTTTTCTTTTGCGAAACGGGCAACCGCCCCTTTTACTTCTTCAATTGAGATCTCTTTTAAGGGCCATTTTTGATGCGGTTGTTCAATTTCCGCTTGCTTGCTTGAAGGAGCAAGCCAACGTTTAAACCGTTTTAGCATGGAACCACCTCACTTTTTATCCATTCGTGATTCTTGTATGTATTCTACAAACTATCAGTAAATCCTTCTTTCTGCTAGATGTCGCTTGGTTAATCCCACTTAAATTGGGCAAATATAGAAATTGAACCACTTAGCAGACAACAGGAAGGAGATTAACAGCAATGAACCAGGATTTACACGTGATCTTCACAGTGGAGAACTCAGTCGGTTGGATAACGCTAAACCGTCCAAAAGCGCTAAATGCGCTTTCATATGAAATGGTGTTGGAAATTCGCGAACAATTACGTATTTGGAAAGACAACCCAGCGGTGGCGCTTGTTTGTATTGTTGGCGCAGGGGATAGGGCTTTATGCGCTGGAGCAGATATTCGCGCCCTTTATCAGGAGAAACATACGAGTGGAGACGCGCGGGCTTTAGCTAGAGCCTATTTTTCCGCGCAATATGAGATGGATCACATCATCCACACCTACCCTAAACCATGCCTTGTAATCATGGATGGGATCGTGATGGGCGGCGGTGTTGGACTGTCGATCGGATGCAGTCATCGTCTTGTTACCGAAAACACCAAATGGGCCATGCCGGAGATGAACATTGGTTTTTTTCCCGATGTTGGAGCCAGTTATTTTCTCAATCAAATGCCTGGACATGTGGGTCGTTACCTCGCCTTAACTTCGGAAACGATCACCGCAGCCGACACACTTTACATCGGCGCAGCAGATCTGTATTTAGCTGCTGAGTCGGTCAAGCCCTGTCTGGAAGCGCTACGGGCTCATCCATGGCAACAGGATGGTGTCCAAGAGGATCTTGCCACTTTACTTCATTCTTTATCTAGTCCAAGTCCTGAGCCTTCGTTGCTTGAAGAACATCAAGACAAAATCAATGAACATTTTAGGCACAATTGCGTCGAAGAAATTGTGTCTTCTTTAAAAGAAGCTTCGCTCGTTGGTTGTGATTGGTCCGCGCAAAAAATAGGAGCCATCCAGCAAAAGTCGCCGACTTCTTTAAAAGTAACGTTGGAGCAAATGATGCGGGGCAAAACTTTACCGTTAGACGCGTGTTTCAATATGGAAGTCGAACTGGGTGTTGAATTTATGGGACGGGATGATTTCTTTGAAGGGGTGCGGGCGACGTTAATCGATAAAGATAAAGCGCCGCAATGGTCACCGCAACATTTAAAAGACGTCACCTCAGAAATGGTTGCCGCTTACTTTCAGGAAATGGGCCACACCTCGTCTTCATCCAGCATTTCCTAGGTCAGTTCACGATAGAAGGGTACTCGCCTTCCCCTTAACGGCAAACAGTACCCTTCTTCATTTCCATTTAAAATTGCCATAATCAATCACAACGATTCTCCCTTTTCTCAAACGAATGTTTGGCCAGCGGATTCTTCGCTTTGGGGAAATCAAATCACCTGGGATTATCCCGCTCCGTTCAAATTGTTTGATTATCTTTTTTATTTCAGCCTTGATTCCTTTCTTCTTTGGAACGGGCTTGGTAATACGTTGCATAACGAGCCAACCATGACCAAATTCTTTAATTTTAGCTAACCTTTTTTGAAGACGCGGCGGCGCCGACTGATACATCTCGACCTCACGCTGATTGTTGTTTATTCCGTTAAATGCGATCGCTATCTTTAGTACCCAACCATTGTCAAGATCAAAAACAATTCTTTTTTTACCGCAGCCGAGCTCTTTAAGTTTAATATCATTGAATCTCTCTCTCGCCTTTTCCTTCAAAGATTTACGCAGTGGATATTTTTCGGTCTCTACCTCCTGGATCCATGCCTCAACGAGCAACGCATCCTCCACATCCAAATAATCAAAGAGACTCACCTTATCCTTCACCTCCCACCGATCATGAGCTAAGAAAAGATGATCTCTTTGTATTGTATTCATTTGGATTGAAGTGGTCTAAACGGTTACCTATCAACACAAAAAAACTTTTTAGAAAGCATATATTAAACTTGCTTTAGGTCGTCAAATAACCATTGCAGGTAGTCCTGTTCATTCTCCGCTGTAATCTCATGACGAGCGAAAAAGGAAGAAAATCGAACGTTCCTAGCGCGGTGGTTCTGGAAGAATTGTGCGTTTTGCTTTGCTTGACTCATCGTAAACAACGGATCATAGGAACCGTGCGAAATGTAGACTGAAACTTGATCAATCGACTCATGCTGATCATCTTCTTTAACAAATGGGGGCAAATATCCACTTAAAGCGATAATCCCTTTAATCCGATTCCCTTCACGCAAAGCCAATGTCATCGCGAGCGCCGCTCCTTGACTAAATCCTAAAATATATTGAAACTTTGGATCAATGGCATATCTTTTTCTGCAGTACGCTAGCGTTTTTTGTAATCGATCGACACTTTCATCAAATGATTCCCGATTCGGATTTCCAAAGCCTTGAATTTCATAATGGGAATACCCATCCTCTCGATCATGGAAACCACGGATACTAATTAAGATAAACTCATCTTTTAATTGCTCAACAAGAGCAAGCGCATTCTCTTCATTGCTCCCAATCCCATGAAGAACAAACAACGTAGGATAGCTTTTCTTCTCGGCGCTGTCAGCAGTGGGAACTGAAATCTTGTATGTCAGCGGGCTTTTCATCATTTTTCCTCCGTAAAATAGATTAGTAGAATTAATTATAACAAACACGAGCCAAACTACAAACAGACGATCGTAGAGTAGCTAGCCTTAAACATAAAAAAATCCGACCTACAAGATCAGTAGGTCGGGTTTTTTTGCCTCTATTATTCGATTAGCCCAGCTTCCGTTAAGAAGCGCTTAGCTACAGCGTCAACTCGTTCACCATCGTTATCTACTTGTCCATTCATTTTCTGCATCGTCTCTTCATTAATTTTTCCAGCTAATTGAAGAAGAACTTCTTCCAACTCAGGATGGGCTTCTAACGTATCTTGTCGAACAAGCGGTAGCGCGTGATAAGGCGGGAAGAACGATTTATCATCTTCCAGCACTCTTAAATCATATTCGGTTAATTGACCGTCTGTCGTGTAAGAGTTAATCACGTCAACCTCTCCAGAATCGATCGCGCGGTACATCATCCCGTGATCCATTCCTTTAACTTCTTTAAATTCGATGCCATATTCCTTGCTAAACCCTGGTAATCCATCAGGTCGATCAATAAACTCGAATACAGCTCCAAACGTGAAATCTTTGGCATGTTCAGCGAAGTCACTAAACGTCACGACGCCAAGTTCCTCTGCCTTATCTTCATATAGAGCCAAAGTATAAGTGTTATTAAACCCAAACGGTTCTAATGCTGTGAGTCCGTCTTCAGCTACAAACTCTTTTACCATCGCTAATGTTTCATCCGCATTTCCTGGCTCTGCTTGATAATAGTTAGCCACAATCGTGCCCGTGTAATCAGGGATCACTTGAATGTTATCACTTGTGATCGCATTCCAGACTACGTTGGAGCCACCCATATTCTCTCTATAAACAACGTTTAAATCTGTTTTTGCATCGATCATCTGTCCAATAATGTGTGAAAGAATAATACTTTCTGTATTGTTTCGCGAACCTACAGCAATTGTATCTCCATCTTTGGCTCCTTGGCCGCCACCTCCGCAAGCAGTAAGCAGCATAACAGAAGCAAGTAACGCAGTAATAAGTTTATAACTTTTCTTTATCATAATATCCCCCTATTTTCTTAACCCTTTTGGAGTCGTCCAGTACTCAAGGCGGTTAAATATACCTTCGACTAATAAAGCTAATAGTGTTGCAGGAATAGCTCCTAAAAAGATTAAGCCATCAATCCCACGTGTAATTCCTAAAAATATAAAATCACCTAAACCTCCAGCGCCGATAAAAGCAGCTAGTGTCGCGTTTCCAATGTTGATAACAGCCGATGTGCGTATACCAGCCATAATAATCGGCAGCGCCAATGGTAGCTCTACTTTAAAAAGGATTTGCATGCTGGTCATACCCATCCCTTTGGCCGCTTCCCTTGTCGAAGTATCCACATCATTTATACCCGCATACGTATTACGCACGATCGGTAATAAGGAATATAAAAACAATGCGGCGATTCCCGTTTGAACGCCGATTCCAAAAATCGGAATCATAAATCCGAGTACGGCTAAACTAGGTATTGTTTGTAAAATACCGGTTCCGCCCAAAACAATCGGAACGAGCCATTTCACACGGGTAATGATCACCCCTAGTAAAACACCTAATACGACAGCCATCACCATTGAGAAAAAAACAAGTTGTATATGGATGAATGTCGCATCCAAAACTTCAGGCCAACGCATTTGCCATTGCTGAACAATTTGATCCCACAAACTTAAGTTCTTCATTCTTCCTCCTCCATTTCAGTCCATTGACTCGACAGAGCAGAAAGTAATGTACCTCGCGTGACTAGACCAATAACTTGTTTGTGGTCATTCAAAACAGGAATGATGCCTGTCGAAGAACGCGCCATTTTTACAATTGCATGTTTAGCGCTGTCATTATGGGAAAGAGTTAATTCAGAGGTATCTACGATTTCTTCAAGCGTTCTAATACTGTCCATCGTCCTTATTAAATCGGATGCAGATACAATACCTTTGAAAGTCCGATCTTCATTAATAATAATCAAATGCGTTATTTTACGTTGCCGCATGGTCGATAAAGCTTTTTCAGGTGACCGATGCGCATAAGATGAAACAACCTGCTCTCTCATTACTTCGGTCACGGGCATCAATTCTGGATTTTGAATAATTTGATGTTTTCCGATGAATTCTTCTACGAACCCATCCGCAGGATCATGCAATAAGACCTCTGGAGTATCAAGTTGCAATAACTTCCCATCTTTCATAATCGCAATTCGATCGCCCATTCTAAGCGCCTCATCCATATCATGGGTAACAAACACGATCGTCTTCCTTAGCTTTTGTTGCAAAGAAAGTAACTCTTCTTGCAGTTGCTCGCGTGTAATCGGATCTAAAGCCCCAAATGGCTCATCCATTAAAATAATGTCCGGGTCGGATGCTAATGCCCTTGCAACCCCTACGCGTTGTTGCTGACCCCCTGACAACTCTTTTGGATACCGATCACGGAATGTGTCTGGATCAAGACCGACGAGCTGCAATAATTCAGTTACCCGTTCCTTAATCTTCTGCTTATCCCATCCCTTTAATTGGGGAACGATCGCAATGTTTTTTTCAATCGTATAATGTGGAAACAAGCCGATCTGTTGAATAACATAACCAATATTGCGCCGCAGTTGGGCTGCATTTAAATCTTTAATGTCTTTACCGTCCACGGTAATGGTTCCGTGTGTCGCTGGGATCATCTGATTAATCATTTTCATTGTTGTAGATTTTCCAGAACCACTCGGTCCGATTAAAACGAGAAATTCCCCAGCAGGAATTTCAAAACTGACTGAATCCACTCCTTTCGTTCCATCCCCAAAAATTTTACTTACATTGTCAAATTTAATCATAGTGCCTCCTCACCAATTACGGAACGACTGATGTTCTCTTGCTAGCAGCTCCATCTACTAGTATACAGCTCATTCTTATTTGTGACGAGTTGCACAATCTACTATATAAGAACGCGTTGCCATGTTTGTATACAATATCACGGTGATAACGTCGTTTGAGTGATTGTTAGTCCTTTCTTCTCCATTTTACTCGCGTTAACTACAATTTTTATCTTTTGAATGGTAATATTTGTAATACTGAGCATCCTTAACCAAAACGGAAGAGCGGATGTGACATAAAAGACTTTTTAACGCGGATAAAAAACAAAAATGAAGGAAAGAAGGTCCTTAAGTACATATTTTTAAATATGGCATAAAAATTTAAAGATCCATCTTTCCTATTTTTAATAATAAATATGGTTTTAGCGTAAATGTAATAAAAGAATTAACAAATAAAGGGGGAGTGTAGACGGTGAGATGAAATGTGTAAGTATCAAATAGGCTACTACAGAAAAATGAATAGGAATGTACCAATCTAGTTGCAGCAGCCATGATCATACCTCATCTGATTATATGGTTTAAGAAGAAGAATTAAATAAATTCGTTTACTCACTGTAGCCTAATCTTTTTGAGATTTGCTTACCAATACTCATGACTTTGTTTTCCAGCTTGCTTAATCTTTCTTCTGTCATTCTCATTTTAGGCCCAGAAATACTAAATGCGGCAATCACATTACTTGTGTGGTCAAAAATAGGCACAGCAATACAGTTAATGCCAAGTTCGTTTTCTTCCAAGTCTAAAGCATACCCTTTTTCTTTTATCTTATCCAGTTGTTGATACAACGATTCTTTATCTGTAATCGTAAAGGGCGTGTGGGGTTCAAACGGATACTCGTCAAACGCTTTCTCCACCTCTTTACGGGGTAAATAAGCCAGAATTGCTTTTCCTACTGATGTACAATGCATCGGCGCCCTTGTACCAACTTTAGAATGCATACGAAGTGTCTCATTGCCTTCTAACTTTTCAATATAAACAACTTCACCACGGTCATAAACAACCAGATGAATGACTTCATTGGTCAACTGTTCTAATTCTTTTAAGAAAGGCTTTGCTTCCGCGCGCAGATCAATCGAATCGAGCAGGGATGAACTTAATTCTAAAACTTTATAACCTAATTTATAACGATCTGTCTCTGTCTCTTGTTCAACATAGCCGTATTGCACAAAAGTGGATAACATCCTGTAAACAGACGTTTTGTTAAATCCTAACTCTTTAGAAATTTCCGTAACCCCGCAACCCACTTTTCGCTTTCTTAAAAAATCGAGTATTTGTAGGGCGCGACCAAGTGACTTCACCATGCTCTCATTAGACATACGATACACCTCCTATTTTTAATTTGCTCGTAACAAAAACAACATGTAAAAAGGACAGGGCCAAAACCCTGTCCTTACAAGTCAAGAGACTGACTTAGCTCTATTTGTCATAAAGCTTGTACAATGCTTGTGTACCAAGATCTTCATGACCCATTTCAGCCAGCTTATCGTTGTTAGCTTTCATTAATTCAAGTCCAGGTAATTCTGCGCCCATTTCTTTAGCCGCTTCCAATCCGATTACCATATCTTTAATAAAGTGCTTGATATAGAATCCTGGATCAAAGTCGCCAGATGTCATTTTAGGAGCAAGATTGCTTAGCTGCCAGCTTCCCGCAGCGCCTGTTTCGATGCTTTCAAGCACACGAATCGGGTCTAATCCAGCTTTTTTAGCGTAGATCATTGATTCTACAGCTCCCATTAAAGTTGAAGCAAGCGCAATTTGGTTACACTGCTTTGTATGCTGTCCTGCTCCCGCAGCGCCTTGTAACACAATATTTTGACCCATTAATTCAAAGATTGGCTTTACAGCGTCAAATGCTGCTTGGTCGCCGCCAACCATAATCGATAAACGAGCTTCTCTCGCTCCGATGTCGCCACCAGAAACAGGAGCGTCTAACGAATGCATCCCACGGCTTTTCGCTTCGTCATAAATACGAGCGGCAAGCGAAGGGCTGGAAGTAGTCATATCAATAAAGTATGTGCCTTCTTTAGCATTCGGAATTAAACCTTCCGCGCCAAGGTATACTTCTTCAACGTCTTTTGGATAACCAACAATCGTAATAATTACATTTGCTTGTTTAGCAACATCAGCAACTGTGTCAGCCCACTTTGCGCCTTTTTCAAGCAGCGCATTTGCTTTTTCTTTGGTGCGGTTGTAAACAACTAAGGAGTAGCCGCCATCAATCAGATGACCCGCCATGCTTTGTCCCATAACGCCAAGTCCAATAAAACCAATTGTAGTTGTGCTTTTGTCCATTTTCGTCTCCCTTTCTTATCTCAATATATGTAATCCTCCTCCCCCTCTTTACAGAGAGGAGAGGAGGATATAAATAACGATCTATTATAGACTGTCAGAGTAGTTGAAGCCTTTAAGCGTACCGTTGTTTGAGAATTGGCAAACTGTATCGCTCGCTACGATCACTTCAATTACGTAAGGCTTGTTAAGGTCTTTCGCGCGTTGTAATGCAGGCTTAATATCTTCCCATTTCGTTACACGCTCACCACGAACACCCATACCTGCCGCAGTCTTTACGAAGTCAATACCAAGGTTTCCGTTATCAGAAAGCTCGTTTTCGTACTCTAAACCAGTATCGATTCTGCGTTCGCCGTAGAACCAGTTTTGTTGTTGACGAATCAATCCAAGCAATCCGTTATGCATAACGAATACAACAACTGGAATGTCGTATTTAGCAGCTGTAGCTAAGTCTTGTAATGACATACCTAAGCTACCGTCACCAAGAATATTAACAGCTTGACGCTCAGGGAACGCAAGTTTAGCAGCCATTGCAGCTCCTAGACCCCATCCCATTGTACCGCCTCCACCAGTTAATAGGTATGTGCGCGGCACATATGTTTCGAATAATTGACATGACCAGATTTGGCTGATTCCGCAGTCATGTGAAACGAAAGCGTCGCGATCTAAGAATTCTCTTAGTTCTCTTAATGCGCGTTCTTGTCTGATCGGGTTATCATCGTAGTCAGTCTTACGAGCATATTTTGCTCTTTCTTCCGTTAAGTCAAGCTTCGCTGGAGCCTCAGCTGTAGCAGCCACATCAGCAGTAAGCTTTTTGTATGTTTCAGCTAACTTACTCATGAATGTTTTAACGTCGGATACAACGCCTAGCTCCGTTTCAACTGTCTTACCGATATCTTTTTCATCGATATTAACCATGATAATTTTTGCGTCACGTTTGAAAATCTCAACGTTTCCTGTGCTACGGTCAGCAAAACGTCCACCAAGGTTAATGATCAAGTCAGATTCTAAAATTGTTTTGTTACCGAATGGAGTATCTAACATCGTACCCATACGACCAGCAAATAGCGGGTGATCGTTAGGGAATGTATCCATACCCATACCTGTTGTAACCACAGGAATTTGCAACGCTTCAGCTAGTTCTTTTAATTCAGCTGTAGAGTTAGAAAGGTTGATACCGCCACCCGCAACAAGAACAGGCTTTTTAGCTTCTTTCAAGAACTCAAGAACTTTCTCGATATCTTCATCTGAAGCTTGCGGCAATACATCTGGTTCGCTAGAAGCGATTAATGCGTCAAGATCCACTTCAACCTCAACTTTTTGCGCGTCTACTGGAAGGTCAAGCAACACAGGACCTTTGCGTCCTTTTGTAGCTGTTTCCCATGCTTCATGGATCATTTCAACTGCTTTAGATCCATCTGTTAATTGATACACAGCCTTACAAACAGGCTTAGCCATTTCAGTGATTGGCGCTTCTTGGAACTGCATTGTTCCTAAAAGAGTTGCTTTTTGTTGTCCAACGATCGCGATCAATGGGATAGAATCCATGAAAGCTCCGTATAACCCTGTTAGGAAGTTCGTTCCGCCAGGACCTGATGTCGCTGAACAAACACCAACTTTTCCAGTGGCGCGGGAATATCCGTCAGCCATGAACACAGCTGTTTGCTCGTGGCGAACCACATAAGAATCGATTTTAGTATCTTCTAGAATTGAATCGTAGAATGGTAGAATAGCTGCTCCAGGCACACCATAAAGTTGTGTTACTCCGCGCTTTTCAAGATAAAGCGCAATTGCTTGAGCTGCTGTCATTTTAACTTTAGCCATTAATTATTCCTCCTCATAACCCTAAAAATTTCTTTAGTATGGATAGTGACTAGCTATATACTAATTTACCACATATCCGAACAAATTGTTCTATGAAAATCGAGGGAATCTGCCTAACAAGCAAATCACCTTCACTATTAAACACCAAACAGAGAAGCATTCGGCATTAAATTGTGAACAATCTCTTTTTTCACTGTTGAATACGCCTGTGTTTCTCATTGAGAAACAGCGTTTCTCCAAACAAGCAAAAAAATTGACAAACTTGCTCGATTCATAAACGAATAATTCGTTAGAGTGGCTTCTGTCTGTCTGTTACACAATAAGAACACAATTTCTTATTTGTAACTTTATACTAACAGTCAACCACAAAAAAATCAAGACCTATTTTTAGCAAAAAACCAAATGGATCTTTCTTCAATTATAGAAAGATTCCTTTTTGACTATGATTCATCATCTCATAGGTACTGATCGCTCTCTCAGTAATTGGTGTTTGACCGAGAGAGCCAATCAGTTGAGTGATTTGGATCGTGAAAATGAGGCAATATCCAAATCACTGGTAGATTCCTACTCCTAAACTAGCAGAATTGTCTTGTAAGTTAATCTAGTAGTCTATATCTAGCTTACGCCTTGGCAGCGCTAATCAAGTCAACAACTTGACCAACCGTCTCAAGACCAGCAGCATCCGAATCAGAAATTTTCAAATCAAAAGCATTTTCAATTTCTGTCACAATGCTGACGATATCAACGGAATCGACCCCAAGATCGTCACTGATTGTAGATTCAACTTTGATGCTGTCTCCCTCAATAGCTAAGAAATCAGCAAACAACTCTCTCACTTGGTTAAAGATGCTATCAGACATGTCACTTCCTCCACTCATTCTTAAAGTTTTGTAATTCATTCATTTCATTAATATACATAAAACATAATGGGTTGGAAACCATTATATGTCTTACATTTTAAAAATAGAACTATCTTACATGAATTAAATCTTTGTCAATCGTTAGTAATTTAACACATGCATAGATCGCGTCTAGGTTTGGAGTTGGGGTATCCGTAATTTTCCCTAGTTCGCAAACAGCTCCAACAAGAGCATCAATCTCTAACGTGCGTCCAGCTTCCAAGTCTTGCAACATAGAAGTTCTGTGCGCTCCAACCGCTTCTGCGCCTTGAATTCTCTGATCAACAGATACTCCGAAACGGATACCTAGTTTTTCAGCGATCGTTTGAGCCTCAACCATCATGTTTCGAGCCAATTCTCTAGTAGGAGCATACTGACAAATCTCCTCCAAAGTACCATGTGTTAATGCGCTAATCGGGTTGAATGCGCAGTTGCCCCATAACTTAACCCAAATTTCATCGCGGATCGTCGTGCGCACAGGCGCTCTCAAACCAGCAGCATTAATTCTTCTTGAAATTTCACGAACACGTTCGCTCCTCGAACCATCTAATTCCCCTAGGGAGAAACGGTCGCCATCAATGTGTTGAACAATTCCAGGACCAGCTAATTCTGTCGCTGGGTAAACAACGCAGCCGATCACACGATCTGTTTCTAGATTAGCTTCAATAATACCGCCTGGATCAACAGACTCAATACGACTTCCTTCGTATGGTCCGCCATGTTTGTGGAAATACCACCAAGGCACTCCATTTTGCGCAGTAATTACGACCGTATCCGGGCCATAAAGTGGACGCATGTTTGGAGCTAGTCCAGGTAAACTGTGAGCCTTTAACGCTACGATAACAACGTCCTGCTCTCCAGCTTCTTCCATTCTGCTCGTCGCTAATTTAGGATGAGCTACTTGTTCTGTTCCATCTGACATACGCAAAGTTAAACCGTTTTGTTGAATGGCTTCTAAGTGAGCGCCACGAGCAATTAATGTTACCTCTTCACCAGCTAATGCAAGCTTAGCGCCAAGATAGCCACCAATAGCTCCTGCTCCTACGATACAAAAACGCAATGATCTCTTCCTCCCTTATGAAATTCCTAGCAGTTCTGCCAAGTTAACTCTCTGTATTTTACTTGTTGCCCCACGCGGGATTTCGTCCACGATATGGAATCTTCTAGGCACTTTAAAGTCAGCCAATTGCGCTGAACAGTGCGCCCGCAATTCTTTCTCGTCCGCATCTCCTTTTAAGACAACTGCCGCATGAATATCTTCCCCGTAAACTTTACTAGGAACAGCAAACGCAATCGCTTCCGAAACTGCGGGATGACGTAAAAGAACATCGTCAACTTCAATCGGTGATATTTTTTCACCGCCACGGTTGATAATTTCTTTGAATCGTCCTGTTAGAGATAAATATCCGTCTTCATCTTTGAAACCTTGGTCCCCTGTGCGGAACCATCCATTTGCAAACGCCTCTGCGTTTGCTTCCGGATTCTCTTCGTATCCTGAGAAAATATTTGGTCCTTTTACAACAACTTCACCCAATTCCCCGTTTTCCAACAGGTTTCCTTCTTCGTCCATAATGCCAACTTCTACACCAAACCCGATCCCAACACTGCCTGGCTTTCGTTGCGCCGGAGGTAATGGGTTGGAAGCCATTTGGTGACAAGCTTCTGACATTCCGTAAGCCTCTAGAACCGGAGCCTTAAACACTTCTTCCATGCGCTCTAGTATAACAGGCGGTAACGGTGAACTACTGGAACGAATAAAACGGAACGGGTTTGCTTCGATAATGTCCTTGTTGCTTTCAGCTCTAGCAAGTAACGTCTGATGCATTGTTGGAACAGCTGAGTACCACGTCGGCTTATAAGTATCGACCCAACTCCAAAATTCAAGGGCGCTAAACCCTGGTGGGCAAACCAATTTACCCCCCGCCGCTAAAGTGGATAGCGTTGAGGCAATAATGCCATGAATATGGAATAAAGGCATGACACATAACCCTGTGTCATCTTTTGTTAAATTATATGTTGATTTAATATTGTTTGCCGACGCCACAATGTTTGAATGACGAAGTGGCACTCGCTTTGGCGCGCCGGTTGTCCCGCTCGTGTGCAAAATCATTGCCACATCTTCAGGCGCTGCCAATTCCGTAGGACGAGGTTCGCGTTGCCCTTTAATTAATTCAAAAGATAGAGTCCCATCTTCCTGTGGTGTTGCTTCAATGAGAGCCATATCTTCCGTCATGGCTTCGCGCGCTAATTCCGCGGAACCCGGAAGCGTGATAAGCGCTCGCGCTTTTGTATCCTCATAATAGTACGCAAACTCTTCTTTTTTATAATTTGGATTTAGCGGAGCTGCTGTAGCGGAAATGGCAACCGCCAAAAAAGTAACTACAGTTTCTGGGCCATTCCCCATTACCATCGCTACACGATCTCCGCGACCAATTCCGAAGCTATTTAATGCTGCCGATAACTGAATGACATTATCATATAATTGTTTATAAGATAATGTCGGTTTACCCGGAGCGAAAAGAGCCTCGTCATGATCGCTTCCTGTTGGACTAAGAAGATCATGTATTGTCATGTTTAAGGGAGTCTTTATCATAAGTATACCTTCTCTCTTCGCTGATTTACATGTTTTTTTATGGAACACCATGTTTTTGTCCTGTTTAAACCCTACCACACTTACTCATTATCACAAATCACTGACAACGATCTAACTAAAATATGAAATATCTTCCCCCTTGTTTCTCATTGCGAAACGCTATTTCGTATTTGTAAGTTAATACTACCAGCCCAGTTTTAAAAAATCAAGAACATTTTTTAAATTAAAATTCGATTATGTATTTTTATTTTATTCCGAAAACAATTAAAAACACAAGCTTTTTCATCCGCTTTTTCCGCGTAATTCCTATGTTCCGCGGATGTAAACCCTTTCACAAAATAAACATAGACCTCTCTATATTCAAGAAAGGTCTATGTCAGCAAACAAACTATAATTGTTATTTTATTTTTATTTAAAACCGCGATGAACGTAAAGCCTCTATTCTAGACCAAGTAACTTAGCCATATTAATTCTTTGAATCTTACCCGTCGCTCCGCGAGGGATCTCGTCCAAGAAAAGAATTTTTCTCGGCACTTTAAAGTCGGCCAATTGTTTAGCGCAGTGCGCCCGCAATTCTTTTTCTGTCGTTTCTACTTTCAATACAACAGCGGCTTGAATATCCTCTCCATACACTTTGCTCGGTACAGCAAATGTGATTGCCGCTGATACCGCTGGATGACGCAATAGGATATCGTCCACTTCCGCAGGAGAAATTTTCTCTCCGCCACGGTTGATAATTTCTTTAAATCGTCCAGTTAACGTTAAGTACCCATCTTCGTCTTTAAACCCTTGATCTCCCGTGCGGAACCAACCATTTGTGAAAGCTTCAGCATTTGCCTCAGGATTAGATTCGTAGCCTTTAAATACGTTCGGCCCCTTAATAACAACCTCTCCTAGCTCCCCTTGCGGCAACAAGTTTCCTTCCTCGTCCATAATTCCAATCTCAACGCCAACTCCAATTCCTACGCTACCCGCTTTTCGTTTTGCTGGTGGAATTGGATTAGAAGCCATTTGGTGGGCCGCCTCTGACATCCCGTAAGCTTCAAGCACAGGCGCTTTAAATGTTTCCTCCATCCGCTCTAGAATAACTGGCGGTAACGGAGAACTACTGGAGCGAATAAAACGGAATGGATTTGCTTCGATAATTTCCTTATTGCTTTCCGCTCTAGCAAGTAATGTTTGATGCATCGTTGGAACGGCGGAGTACCAAGTCGGTTTAAATGTATCGACCCAGCCCCAAAATTCAAGCGCGCTAAATCCTGGCGGGCAGACCAACTGACCTCCTGAACCAAGCGTGGACAAAACGGATGCGACAATCCCGTGAATATGAAACAACGGCATGATACATAACGCCGTATCGTCTTTTGATAGATTGTAAGTTGATTTAATATTCATTGCGGTTGCGACTAAATTTGAATGCAAAATTGGCACGCGTTTTGGCGCCCCTGTCGTTCCGCTTGTATGCAAGATCATCGCCACATCTTCTGGAGAAGCAAGTTCTGTTTCCTTTGGTTCAAAAGAAGCGCCCTTGACTTGTTCAAATGCGAGCGTTCCATCTTCTTGCGGTCTTGCTTCTATAATAGCCATATCTTCCGTAGCCGCTTCAAGCGCGAGCGCCGCGGAATCAGGCAGCGTGATCAAAGCTTTAGCTTTTGTATCTCCATAGTAGAATGCGAATTCATCTTTTGTGTAGTTAGGATTAAGCGGGGCCGCCGTCGAACAAAAAGCAACAGCTAAGAAGGTAATTACAGTTTCGGGCCCATTCCCCATTACAATCGCTACGCGATCTCCCCGACCAATACCGAATCGATTTAAGGTGGACGCTAATGATATAACATTGTCATACAGTTGTTTATAAGTAAGTGATTGTTAACCAGGAGCTAAAATAGCGTTACCTTGCTCATTTCCTTTGATCAGATCTTCCAGAGTCATTTCTGTTGGACTCTTAATCATTTTCAACCTTCTCCTTCCGCCTTTCGGCCTTTTATTTATGAACGTACTTTTTATGATATGTAACAGGTTGTCGGTAATACAAAAGCGCTTACATTTGTTGTTGCGATTAAAAACTGATCCTTTTAAATTTATGGACCTTTTCGCGCTAACTCTCCTTTCTAGTCCTAATTTCAGTGTAATATAATAGTGAAAATTAACGAAATTCCATTTCGGCTGAATTTTCAGGCAAAACCTTATTCTTTAAGCGTTTTACTTCTTTTTACGCTACCTCAGAGCACATTTTATTTTTTTATGTTGTTCTTCACAATGAAATGAAAAAAAGAGAGAAATTTGTAACATTTTAGACCCAACACGCGCATTTTCACTATTATATCTTTTTTACGTGCCGCAATAGGTTCGATACGGTCGCGTGGATGCCGGCGGCAATGTTGTGTATTCCTCCTGCTCGGTTGTATGTTCATAAGGGTTGGATAAAATCGCAAGGAATTTCGTCAAAGGAGTGAAATCATCGCGTTCAACCGCCGCAGTTAAAACTTCTTCAACACGATGGTTGCGAGGAATGACCGCTGGATTATTATGTTTCATCATTTGTAGCGACGCTTGCCTCGTTTCCGATTGTCGCTCCCGTCGCGCCTCCCACTTTTCCATCCATCTTAAAAAGGCTGGAGCCCCAAACAACGTAGTTGCTCCCGATTTGTCGAAAGTTAACGAGCGAAATGTATTCGTATAGTCAGCTTTATTATTCAGCATGAGGTCAAGCAATTCGGCGATCAGCTTTTCGTCATCTACTTCTTCATTAAATAACCCTAACTTCGCCCTCATCCCTGTCAACCACTGATCATGGAATCGATCCGCAAAACGGGATATCGCATCCTGTGCCATCTCAACTGCTTTGCTTTGATCACTGTGCAACAACGGCAAGATGGTTTCCGCAAATCGGGCCAAATTCCATTCCCCAATTAACGGTTGGTTTCCATATGCATATCGGCCCTGCGCATCAATTGAACTAAAGACTGTTGCTGGATCGTACACATCCATGAATGCGCAGGGACCATAATCAATCGTCTCCCCGTTTAGCGCCATATTATCTGTGTTCATCACGCCATGAATGAAGCCGACCAACTGCCAATTGGCAATCAGCGTCGCTTGACGGTCAATCACTTCGTTTAATAACGAAAGGTAGCGGTTATCCGCTTGAAGCGCTTCTGTGAAATGACGATTCAACGTATAGTCGGCGAGAACTTGTAGATCTTCTTGTTTCCCCCAGTGGGATACATATTGAAATGTTCCGACCCGAATATGACTCGTTGCCACACGAGTTAAAATGGCCAGAGGTAATCGCTCCTCCCGAATGACTGCATTATTTGTTTTCACGACGGCCAAACTGCGTGTTGTCGAAATACCTAAAGCATTCATCGCTTCGCTCATAATATATTCGCGTAACATGGGTCCCAGGGCAGCCCTGCCATCACCTGACCGAGAATACGGAGTGCGCCCTGGGCCTTTCAATTGAATATCGACTCTCTCTCCCGAAGGAGTGATTTGTTCACCGAGTAGAATCGCCCTGCCATCACCTAGCATCGTGAAATGTCCAAACTGATGACCAGCGTACGCTTGCGCTAGTGGGGATGCCCCTGTTGGAACTTCATTTCCAGCTAAGGCCGCCAAACCTCCATTTTTCTTTAAAGATTCACTGTCTAGACCAAGCGACTCCGCCAGTGACTCATTTAATATAATGATGCGCGGCGAATCCACAGGCGTTGGATCCACCTTCGAATAGAACATGTCGGGCAGACGGGCGTAACTATTGTCAAAATTCCATCCAACAGCGGATTCAGCATTTTCTTTTGTCATTGCAACGTATCATCTCCTTTTTAAACCAGTCGTTTATATAATCGTATCAAATTTTCGTTTTTTATACCAATAAAAGGGACGACATTATTGTTCTCCTTTTCCCTCGTATTATTCAAACAAAACTACTTTTCCAGGCCCTTACAAGCTTTTACAAGCGTTTTTCAATTAGCAACGTAAACAAGAAAGCCCTTTTAACCGAAAACCCGAGATGTCTAAACACAGCGAGTGCATATTGATTATTTTTCTCCACCAACCCTTGGATCACTTCAACTCCTTTTCTTTTGGCTTGTTCAAAAAAAGCGTTCGAAAACCCGCTGACGATTCCCTTTCCTTTATAAGTAGTATCCAAGACGACTAAATCGACAAACAATGCCTTATCACGAATTCGATAACAAATATAGCCAACGACAACGCCGCCATCCTCCAAAACCGTGACTCCCGTAGCTTTGGCAAGTCTTTTTTCAATGACGGAAGGATGTACTTTAAATTGGGAAGCCGCTAGATCTATCAATCGCCGATCATCTCGCAAAGGAATCCGATCCCTCAAATACACTGCCCTCCCCCCCCCTCTATTAGATATCCTCATAGTATGTGATCTTCATTCTGACTGACCTGTACAATCGCATATTTAAATAAATAGAATCATTCGCCGTGACCATATTACGCGCTGTTCATAATTTGTAGTAGACGGATATGAAGGGAGGGGCCTAAATGGGTAAAAAAATAAAAAACACATTAGAGGGAAGCGGCAACTCAAAGGTTCGGGTTGGAAATGAGGCTGAATCAGCTTCAACATCACTTGCTGCTGTTTTAGCAAAGGCGTTGGAAGCTCAAATACAAAGCAAGTTCTAACATAAAACATCTGTGGAAGGGGAATAAAAATGAGCAGAAAAATGGAGAACAAACTTAAAAACAGTGGAAATTCCGAGGTTTGTGTGGAAAACTCAGCTGAATCTACCGCCTTAGCCGCCGCGATTGCCCTTGCCCTAGCCGCGCAGTTCCAACAACAAAAGAAGTTTGAACCTTAAAAACAAGCTCCACACACTGTGGGGCTTTTTAAAATAAAAGTTATCGGGAGGGTAAAGCGTTGTCAAACGGAAAAATTGATATTGACAACATGATTAATCATAGCGGAAACGCAAACGTCTTTGTTTATGTAGATACAACCTCCATCGCTTTTGCGATGCTCTGTTGCTTTGGTTCATTTGCCGCAACAAACGCTTCCTTAACAGGCCAGAACGAAACATATGAAACGATGATGAAGGGGATTTTGAAAACGTTTGATGATTTTTTGGAAAAAGATAAAATTCGCCGAGAAGAGTTTATTAACGAAGTAAAAGAAGCGATGCAGCCTAATAATGAAGAAAAGTAGTTGTCGTCTGATGCGGGGTGATCAAGGCAGATTAAGAAAAAGGAGATATCTTTCTTAATCTGCTTCGTTTTGGACTCGTTGACCCACATAAAGCAAAAATAACCGCCCAAACGGACGGTTATTCAATCGCTTGCGCTGCGGGTAAACCCCGTTTAATTGTTAGAAGCTGTGATCGATCGAGTTAAGTACGTCGTCCGCTGTCATCCCGTCGGCGTTAATTACACCAGCCATATTCGCTCGTTGAGAAACTTCGAACAAATGTTTGTTTTGCCCGGAAACGACACAATAATCACAATCAGCCGCATTGTTTTCATCTAAGTTAACGACGTCATGACCTTGATTCTTCAAAGTCTGCGCAATATCGCTCAATGTGTTTTCAACACCAATTCTTTTCTTAGCCATGATTATTCACCTCCTCGTCCCCATCTACTATTTCCTTATTTTGCAAGATTAATACTTCATACAATGACAACGCAAGGTCAACCCTTTCTTTTGCGATTTTTGCCGCTAACCACTATAGTGGGAATTATCGGTTGTACATAACGAAACTAAAAGGAGAGATAAAGTTGGAATGGACGAAAACATCGGAGCTTGTCGCCGTGATTCGCGATCAGTTTATACATCAACCGCTTGAGATGACCTATACAGAGTGGGAAGATGATGATCTCGATACTGATGAAACGATCACCGTGTTGCATGGTTCCCTAACGGAAATAGAAATGATTGAGAATCGTTGGAAAGGGTATGATTTGCGCTTGGGCTTTAAGACAGACGGACAACCACTAGGCGCTGAAATCTGGATGGACTTCCCGCCAGACGACGAGGACACAATTGCTCAAATGAATGAACCGAATAAGCTGCTGTTGTTAGCCAATGAAGCGACACTAACCTTAAAAAAGGAACTTTAAAACCCTTTTAACTTTTCAAGCTACTTCTTTGCTTTTGTTCAGGCGCATATAGATAGGGAAGGAGGTGGCAGCATGATTAAACTTCCTTTCCGTTATGCCCTCTCGTCACTGTACGCCAAACTAATTATCGACGATGTTTTTCTCGCTTTACAAACCGCGGCTGCGTTCAACTGGCAACAATACCTCATTTTTTTAGATCCAGCTATGCAATATACGTATCAACAACGCACCCGAGAGTTAACGATGATGACGCCATTGTCGAATGAATCAGAAACAGTGGAGGAAAAATTAGGGTTAGACGAGGAAACAGTAAGGCTGGTTAAAGAGGTTTGCATTGATTTAAAAGCGGGTGAAGTAACTGTCATCTTATGGAACAAAATGAATGCGGGCTATGTGTTTCGCCGTATTTTACTTCCCGCAAATTGGAAGGAATTACTGACAGAACAAGAGTTAAAAGCGGTCGTCGGACATGAATTAGGCCATCTTAAAATGGGGGCGGACGCGATGGTTCCCATGCGCATCGTTAATCGAATCGGCGATGAACTCCTCTATACATTGCTCCCGATCCAAGCGACAGGCTATTTCTTGCTATTAATGTCCTTAATCTCGCAAAACCCCGCGTACTTAAAAGCTCTATCCCTCACCTTCTTGTTTCGTCTAGGTTATCTGTTGATTGAAAATCTATTTTCTAGGAAAGATGAATACAAAGCCGATCGTTATGGTAAAAAAGTTAGTTCAGCTGAGGCGATGATCACCGCGTTAAAAAAATTAGAACGGGGAGCGAAAACGGAAGCGTTTGAAAATTTAGGGAAACTTCCAAACAGTAAACAGTGGTATTATCATTGGCTGTTAAAAAAAGACACTGGTCGTTTCCGCGAATCGATGCTCGATCACCCATTCCTTCATAAACGAATCAAAGCTTTACGCGCATGAATCACAGGGACGCGAATCAATCACTTCATCTTATATGTACAGACTGACAACAAAAAGACGGGTTGGGAAGAGCCGCCCGTCTACTGCGCATCTAACATCGATTCCTTCTTTGCGCGCAATTCCCGTAACCAATTCCAGTCTCGTCTGTCAAGAGCAAGATCAATAATGCAGTTAATGTCATCTAATTTTAAATGAGGGTCCTCTTTGACAGTTATGGATTTGATCGGGACATTAAACGTTCTACGAAGCGTTGGATCATAAACTTTCACGTAAGAGCCTGATTGCGAGAAGATGGTCACATAACCAACGCCAATCCACTCTTGTCCAAGATAGTCTTTATACTTGAATTCGATCCACTGACCGATTAGTTTTTCTTCTAACTTCATATCATGTCCCCCTCCTTTCAATTCCTTCGCGCGCTTAATGTCGAAATTTATCGCGAAAAAACGATTTCGTTCGGTGAACGACGGGGCGACGCTTGTTCAACGTCAAGTGAGCCAACACTAGCGCGCTTGTTGCAATTAGATTTCTTTGGAGTTCCCGCCAACAACCGTTGACTCCGTAGAGTCAAACGCTTATTACCGCTATGTTTCCGCTATCCCTTATTTAACAGATGAGAAGCAGTCCGTCTCTCCCTGATAGTATTACCACTAAATGGATGTATAAACATCAATGCAAGTGATGCGCTCTGATAACGCTGATCTACAGGTTACTCGATCCCTTACACACCGCTTCACAACATCGGATTGCGTTCATTGCAACGAACTCTATAACACATCATATTCAAAAAGTCAATAGCTTGTGTATAAAAAACAAAAAAACCGCCAATTGGCGGCTGAACGATCCGAGTTATCCATTTTTATTATAGATAAGAAAATTTCCATTTCACTTCATCAAGCATCTTCAATTTAATGAAGTGAAAGGACACGATCCACGCGAGGCAGATTTTGAATAGAGGTAATGACATCGGTAGGGATCGGTTCATCTGTTAGTGAAACCAACAATGCGTCTCTCCCTTTTTGCTCCCGTGAAAGGTTCATACTTGAAATGTTGATTTTGTGATGGGCTAACACTTTTGAAACCTCGTGGACAATCCCTGGAGAATCGGTATGAAAAACAAGCAGTCCTGCCGTTTCTGGTGTAATGCGGCATGCATATCGATTGATCTCACTAAAGTGTGGACCTTGGTAATCTTGTGATAGCGTGTACTTATTTTTACCGGTGTGGATAATCGCAATCTCATTCAGGTACTCGCCAGTCCTTGTTTCAACTTGAATATCTTCCGCCGCGCTAAATGTCAGGAGTTCGTCTCGAATTTCCTCTGCAACGCGCTGATGTTCCTCGCGACTAAGCACAGTCAGTTTTATTTTGCCTGGATCTGACTCTAAACGGTTGATAAGTCGAATCAAACCGCGGAGTCCCCCAAAATCCGTCATCAAGCATCTCCTCCATTTTCTTTCAAGAAATTCGTCACTTCGCGCCAATTCGTCACACGATGCACTCCAGATGGCAAGGTCGCCTGGTTATATGGCGTATCTATTAGAAAAACAGGAACACTCAATTCTTCCCAAATATGCAAAGCGTTTTCCAAGCGATCTTCAACCATGTAGTTGACATGATATTCCTTAATTGCGGGGATCTTATTGTGCGTGCCTGTACAAACAATCGGGGAATTCGGGAATCCATGTTCCTTAATCCACTTTTCCGTCAACTCTTCAAATTCCTCTAACCTAGCTGTGATATAAACAATGTTGTAATGATCATCAATCCACTTTAGCTCTTCTTGTGCGCAACTACGCGGGTGCGATTGCTCATAGACAGGCGCGCTATGTTCGTCAAATAGTTTTGAAAAATCGTCGTAATCCATTTCAAAAATTTCGTGAAGATCATATTGTACAATCTCTTCAGGCTTTACCTGCTTCCCCAATAACTCATTAAAATAAGGAATAAAGGAATCAAATTCCGTTAACGTGCCATCAATATCAATTCCCATTGTTTGTTTTTTCATTTATGGATTCTCCTATTCTATTTACAATGTCATCTTAACTAGCAGATACGCTAACAGCCACGCGCCTTATTCCCGTTTCGCAATTACGCTATGATGGAGAAAAAGCAGCCCGTAATCAGACTGCTTTACCTCTTCTATTCATCCAGCGTGGAAGCGACTTGAACAGCTCGTTGCAGAAAATGTTCGATCTCTTCCCTGGATTTACCTAGCTTGCTTACAAAACGAATCAATTCCTGACCGTTTTTAAATGCGATAAAACTAGGAATCCCGAAAATATCCAACTGTTGACTCAATTCCGGAAATCGATCTCTGTCGAGGGATACAAATGAAATTTGATCCTTAAATTGTTTTTCTAATTCGGGCATAAAAGGATCGATCCGATGACAATCCGGGCACCAAGCAGTGTAAAATTTAGCGACTGTCAATTCTTGTTTGGCGATCTGTTCGTCCCATTCTGCTTTATTGTTTAGCTCAATCATCTTATTTGCTCTCTTTCTCTTTATCTCGTTCTGCTTCATTCACAAATTTACGCAATAGCTTGTTCTCTTCATCCACCTGATGAAATGAACTCGGATAAACCGCCACCCACTTCGGCGGCAGACGCTTCACGGCTTCAAGCTGTTTATCTTGTTTCTCTAATTCGCCCTCTGTCAGCAACTTCTCCAGTTCTTTTTCAACATCCATCGCTTGTTTCCTTTCCTCATCAAAATAAGTAGCTATTCTGCTATTATAGACAGGGATTGGAAGGGTTATGTAGGCCCATGAAGCGAGCGTTCATTCAACTAAAGTAACAAACGCTCCAATTCCTTCAAAGCAGTCGTATGTTCGAACGTTGCAACTCCTTGTTCCAAAAGTTCATCTTGATTTGCTTGATATGAAATAAAAGGGATACCCGCTTCTTGAGCAGCCATACCGTCGATCCAAGAATCCCCGATAAACACCCACTGATCTTTTGGAAGCTGGCCCCACTTTCTCATCATTATAAACAAACAGGAAGGCGATGGTTTCAACGCTTCCATCTGTTCACGACCAATCACACAATCAAACATATGAAAAATGGACAGTTGCTCTAATGCTTCCCGCGCGGCCGAATAGGCGTTATTTGTAGCGATCGTCACGATTTTATTTGCTTCCTTGAGGGCTTGCAAAATTTCGCGCGCATGAGGCTCCAAGGCCGCATCACGCATACCCTTTGCTTCTACTTCCCCGACCAAACGCCACACCTTTTGTTCAAATTGAGCAAAACGTGGATGCGCGCGGCCTGATTCGATGATTTGCGAAGCTGTCTGACTTTCCCAATTCGGATTGACCTCGATGATCTCGTTTGCCAATAAAAAATCGTAAACAACCTGCTTCATCTCATGAAAGTCAATATTCGATTTTAACAACGTGTTATCCATATCAAAAATAATGCCTTGAAAAGACTTTGCTTGCGTCATCCGATTTTCCTCTCATACACATTCCCACTGACAAGGGTTAAACCCAGCTTTCTCTCGTCTATGAAAAAGGAGCGATTTGGCTCCTTTAGTTTAATATTAACTCTCTGATTAATCCGACTACTTCGTTCTCTTCTGGGAATCGATCCAACTCTTTTTTAGAGTATACCAATCGGTCATTAACGGTAATTTCGAAGATTCCGCCTCCTTTAGGCAAGAGCGCCACATCTTCCACATCATTTCGAAAATTGTCATCACTCATTAATTCTTCCACCAAACTGATGGCTTTTGGCAAGTAATTTCACATATTACAAAATTCGATTTGAACGTTTAACTTCACCGTTTATTCCCCCTATGTATTAGCAATATTACATTATAGTATATCGAATTTAGCGAAGCGCGCCAACATAACAATGTGTTATTGAAACTAATAGTTTCCTTGTTTGACCAGCCTTTTCATCAAGCTGATAAACTGTTCCCCCGCTTTTGATAAATAACGCCCTTTCTTATACGCTAAAACTAATGTCCGACGCGCCTGAATATCGGAAATTGGGAGGTAAATCGGACGCAGGGTTGCATGTTCCGATCGTGTGACCATCTTTGGGATCAAGCCGATTCCCATCCCCGAGGCGACAAGCGATTGCAACGTTTCAATATTCGTCGTTTCGAAGATCGCTTGCGGTTCAAACCCAACCTGTTGACAAAGTTGGGCGGCAATTTGACGAAAACCTTGCCCCTTTTTCAATAGAATGAACGGTTCATCTTGACAGTCGGCTAACTTAGCTTCTTTTAAAGTACCAAACCGATGTTGCGGCGGGACCGCCAGTAGAATATCTTCTTCAAGAACGGGAATAAAGTCTAACCCCTGTTCATGTAATGGCAGTGACAATAAGCTGAAATCGGTTTGTCCCCTCGCTGTTAATGACTCAAGTTGAGCTGTCGGTTCCTCGACTAACACCAACTCGATGCCTGGAAAATCATGTTGAAATTGTTGCAATGCCTGAGGCAACAACCGCGCTCCTGTAATCGGCAAGCTTCCAATCACCAATTGTCCTTTCTTGCTTTCGGCAACATCCATCATCTCTTGTTTGAGTTGTTCCACTTGGTCAATGATTCGAGACGCTTGATCAATAAACCTTTTCCCTGCGTATGTCAGTTGTAACGAGCCGGGGCGGCGCTCAAATAATGATACAGAAAGTTCTTTCTCGAGTTTTATAATTTGTTGACTTAAAGAAGGCTGCGCTAAGTGAAGTTTCTCGGCCGCTCGCGAGAAGTTCTTCTCCTCGGCTAACATTAACGCATACCTCAATTGTCTTAATTCCATGCTTCTCACCTATCACTATAGGTTAAACCTATATCTTTTATAGTTATTATATCCTAGACTTAATGAAAAGAAAATGTTAAAAATAAATTAATCATGTGTAACAACGTTAGGGGGAAACAAGCAATGAAGCCAAAGACGATGTTTGAAAAAATTTGGGACAACCATGTTATTCATCAAGAAGCAGGTAAACCGAGCTTGCTTTATATCGACCTTCACCTTGTGCACGAAGTTACTTCGCCGCAAGCATTCGAAGGACTGCGTTTATCTGGAAGAAAAGTGCGTCGTCCAGATTTAACGTTCGCGACAATGGATCACAACATACCGACGGAAGACAAATTTAATATTACCGATCCAATCGCTAAACAACAGATCGATACGCTCGTTGAAAACTGTAACGACTTCGGCGTGCCGCTCGCCGATTTAAACAGTCCTGATCAAGGGATTGTGCATATTATTGGACCTGAGCTCGGCTTAACTCTGCCAGGAAAAACGATTGTTTGCGGAGATAGCCATACGTCCACACACGGCGCTTTCGGAGCGCTTGCTTTTGGAATCGGCACGAGCGAAGTCGAGCATGTGCTCGCAACGCAATGCTTACAACAAACGAAACCGAAAACACTCGAAGTTCGCGTGAATGGTCAATTACCAACTGGCGCGTCTGGAAAAGACTTAATCTTAGGCATTATCGCTAAATTCGGAGCGGATTTTGCTACAGGATATGTCATCGAGTATACGGGAGAGGCCATTCGCCAGTTGTCGATGGAAGATCGCATGACCGTATGTAATATGTCCATCGAAGCGGGCGCGCGAGCAGGGCTGATCGCTCCCGATGAAACGACATTTCAATATTTAGAAGGCAGACGCTATGCTCCGAAAGGAGAAGCTTGGGCTGAAGCGGTCAAGGTATGGGAACAATTGGTAACCGATTCAGGAGCCGCGTATGATCACATCGTTGAAATTGAAGCATCCACAATCGCCCCGCAAGTCACTTGGGGAACAAGTCCGGGAATGGGAGCGGACATTACGCAATCCGTGCCGACTCCGACTGATTTTGAGAGCATCAATGACCAAAAAGCATGCGCTGCCGCGCTTGATTATATGGACTTAAAGCCGGGAACGCCCATCAGCGAAATTGCAATTGATCGCGTCTTTATCGGCTCTTGCACGAATGGTAGAATCGAAGACTTAAGGGCCGTCGCAAAAGTGGCCAAAGGCTATAAGGTAGCTTCGCGTGTCAATGCGATGATCGTGCCGGGTTCGCAAGCGGTCAAACGACAAGCGGAAGAAGAAGGCTTGGACCAAATCTTTGTAGAAGCGGGATTTGATTGGCGTGAACCTGGTTGCAGCATGTGCTTAGCGATGAACCCTGACGTCTTAGCTCCTGGCGAACGCTGCGCTTCAACTTCCAACCGTAACTTCGAAGGTCGTCAAGGCCGTGGCGGAAGAACGCATTTAGTTAGCCCCGCGATGGCTGCGGCAGCTGCAATCAAAGGACATTTCCACGATGTCCGCGACTGGGATTTTAAATAAATTTCATAATAGGAAGGTGATTCAATCAATGGAACCATTTAAAAAGCTTACGAGCGTAGTCGCGCCGCTTGACCGTGTCAACGTGGATACGGACGCAATCATTCCGAAGCAATTTCTAAAACGAATCGAACGCTCTGGATTTGGACAATTTTTATTTTATGAGTGGCGTTTTGACGAACAAGATCAAAAAAATGATGATTTTGAATTAAACAAGCCACGCTACGCAGGCTCAAATATTTTATTATCGCGCGCGAACTTTGGCTGCGGGTCTTCTCGGGAACACGCGCCATGGGCACTGCTAGATTATGGCTTTAAAGTCGTAATCGCCCCTTCTTTTGCCGATATCTTTTTTAACAACTGTTTTAAAAACGGGATTCTGCCGATTCGCTTAAGCGAAGAACAGGTCGAACAATTATTCCAAAACACAGGAGCGCAAGAAGGCTACGCCTTGACGGTTGACCTGGAAGCGCAAACTGTTTCCGACGCAAGTGGACTCACGATGAGCTTTGAGATCGATCCTTATCGCAAGGAATGTTTATTGAAAGGGCTCGACGATATCGCGATTACGCTCGAGTACGATCAACAAATTGGCGAATATGAAGCGAATTATCCGTCCTACTATGAGGTCAAATAATATTTAGCATTCAACAACAGGGAGGGAACCCATTCGGTTCCCTCCCTGTTTCATGTACCTATATAAAAACGTTTCTGCTCCCTCTATCTTCTTTAAACCTGTTCTATCTCCTATGATCTTCTTCTCCTGCGCTGCATCCGGCCCGGTTTTCCTTTTGTTAAAATACAAGGTACGCCGTAACCGATGGCTCCCGGTCGCTTCATCTTTTCGACATAGGCCATCCCTCTTGAGCATGGTTGCTTACATGCGATACACGTATCAACCGTGACAGTCTGCATGAAATGTTCCATCGGATCAACAGTCGAAGCTACCGCTTTATTTGTTCTTCTATTTTTCGGCGCCATCCTCTTCACCTGCCCTTATTTCTCGTTCACCTCACCATATGTAACCGAGATCGTCCAGGTTCCAACGAAAAAAGCAGCTCACAAAAATCATGAGCTGCCTACCATCTCCAACGCCAGGAGAGCCATCGATTTTCCTCCTCTAAATAAGGAAAATGACCCTCTTGACTCACATATCGATTATAGCGCCGCAACCGCCTATCCATCCTTCCGAGCGCGGTTAAGATCTCCAATAAACTTTGTCCGCCGTGTTCCTCATCCGTCCGAATGTAACATTGTTTCCACCACTCGAGGTCAAGGCCAGTCCCTTTAGGTAAGGCGCTATGCGCCATCACCGCTAACACAGATTCATACAACAATTTAATTTCTTCTTCGCTTCTCATTTGGGCTTGTTCATCAGGCCAATGGATCCGTCCATAATGTTCGGTCACGACGATAAAATCTTGTAGAATCTCATTCTTACTCGCCTCGATGTGCAACCCTTTGTAATAGTTTTTCTTGCGCACTTCACTTTTGGACTGCTCCCGCATCCACTGTTCAAAACGGGCTGTCTGGCTAACAATCTCTTTCAATTCATTCATTTCCTTAAATCGAAACAGGCCTTCCGCTTGCCAATATGAATAGTAGACGATCAAAATTTTTAATGCCTGTTCGTAATTTCTGCGTAAATGGGTGACATACTTCGGAGGGAGTAAGACGATATTGATCAAGCCGGAAATGACAACCCCAACAAACGTGATCATAAATCGATTCCCCGAATAAAATAAAAAGTTATCAGTCGGAGCTTCCATAATAAAAATAACAGTCACGATCGCCAGTGGGATACTTTCTTTCCATTTAAATAGATTGGTTAACGTAATCACCGTGATAATCGCCAACGACACCGTATAAAAATGAACGTCGAATAATAGCGCGACAGAAATGGCGACGACTGCCCCAACAATATTGGCCTGAATTTGTTCGACGGCATAACGCAAAGAACGTTCATTCGTCGGCTGAATAGAAATCGCCGCAGCGACTGCGGCGAAAACAGCCGGTTCAAGCCCGAGCAATGTAGCGACAAAAAGGGAGACCATCACAGATACCGCTGTTTTGATTGTTCTTCTCCCGAGCATGACAAAAGCCTCCTATTTTTAGTAGCAAATTGGAAACGCTAACGCTTCTTCTTTTCCTGCGGTAATAGCGCCGTGAATAAATAGTTATCAGGGTCTAACATACGCGCAGCCACCCGCTGTACATCCGCCGCCGTTACCTGTTGAATGAGAGCCAACTCCTCTTCAGGATCGGCTGGAAGTCCCCTAACCGCCATCGCTCCCATATGGGCATTGTAAGCGCCCGCGCCCTCTAGCCCCATAATTTTAAATCCTTCCAAAGAGTTGCGGGCAACGGTTAGTTCCTCGTCACTAACCGGATCGCGTCGAATCCGCTCCCATTCCTCCACAATGATTTTTTCCACATCGTCAATCTTCCGATGGTCGAGTCCAACACTCACGACAAAACAACCAGACCCTAACCAAGCTTCATGAGAGCTGTCAACCGCATAAGCCAATCCTTCTTCTTCGCGAATGCGCTGAAACAACCTGGAAATCTCATTGCCGCCTAAAATCGCATTCATCACCTGAATCGGTAGACGATCGGGATCTTCAAGTCCCGGGGCGCGCGTCCCTAGCAACAACTGGGCTTGATCCACCTCACGATGATAACGTTCTATCCCCTTGATGATTTTAGATTCCGCCTGCGCTGGCTTGGGCGTTTGCGTGAACTTTCGCTTGCCTAGCTTCGCTTCTAAAATGGGCAAAATTTCGTCGGCCTCAATTCTGCCCGCAATGGAGATCGTTAGCGTTTCATCAAAATACCAACGTTCATAAAAACCCTGAACATCGTCGCGTCCAATTGTGGCGATACTTTGTCGGGTTCCGAGAATCGGGTGCGCCATCGCATGTCCTTCATACAAAATTTCCATGAATCGGTCCATCAGAAACTCGCCAGGAATATCATTGTACATGTCAATCTCTTCTTGAATGATTGAACGCTCCCGATCGATATCATGCGCCGGAAACAGTGGATGAAGGTACAGATCAAGCAGAATATCGAGCGCATTCTCCCATTGTCGATAGGGCACGTCCAGGGCATAGGTCGTCGTGTCGCGTTCCGTATAAGCGTTTAGGAAACCGCCAATCTTTAGCGTATCAATCGAAATTTGCTTATAGTCTCTTTTGTTCGTGCCTCGAAACATCATATGTTCAACGAAATGGGCCAACCCTTGTTGATCGCTTGGATCGCTTTGCGAACCAACCCCAACGAGAATATCGATACATACTTTAAAACTGGTTGGAATCGTCTTGATGTAAACAGGGATCCCATTCGATAAATAGTACGTTTGAAAGCTCATGTATTTCTCCTCTCTTTGAAGCTTTATTTCATCTTAGAAGAAACGAACGAATTGTTCAACTGAAAAGAAAACTACGCTCCATTTTACGCTCTGCATGTTCACAATTAAGTCAGTTTACTGAATTTTTTTAAGTGATACGATAATTTCACTACCTAATTGTGGATGTTTGCAGAAGAAAGGGGGGAGTGGCTCGGTTGTTGGCAAGCCGTCATTTCATCGTGATTATCTGGGCGGTCATCTTTGTCACTCTTTCTAAAGGGGTGCAGAGTGGGATTGAAAAAGTGAGTAAATTAGCGATGCCGTTACTAATTGGTTTGTTCTTAGTGATTACGTTCCGCGGTTTGAGCCTGGAAGGAGCTAGCCTAGGTCTCAATCACTTTTTTACACCCGATTGCCGTACGAAAGAATGCAATCGCTAAAAAACGATAACGTAGAGATCGACGGATACGAGCAAGGTTAGGATTTTTCTAACCTTGCTCTCTTAGATTGGAGAAGGTTCGGCTTTCGATGAGAGACTACACGATTTTCTCCTGTTAAATCGCCCGCCTGTCTGTCGTCGAAAATTACGCGATCATCGGATCGTTCACAGGTTTGTTAACCAATGAACGGATTACCTTAGCAATACCCCGGTTCCAATTGCCGTCGGAAGCATAGCGCACATTCATCCCTTTCAACGTCGGACCGTGATAATAACGCCCGGACTCTTGCAAATAATTTTGGCTGATGAATTTGGCGACTACGTCAATCCCCTCGGCTTTCGTCTTGAAATGCTTGGCGCTTTGATACGGACTGTTATCATAGGCCATAAACCCGAATAAATTATTTTTCTCGCGACTAATTTTCGAGTTCCCCCAGCCACTTTCCCACGCGGCATGCGCGATTAAATAATAAGCATTGACCTCATAATCATTTTCCGCTTCCACAAATGCCTTACCTAAACCTTCCAGGCCTGTCCCTGCCAATAACCGATCAGCCTCTCCCGCTGATAAACCAGAAGGCTTACGTAAATCAAGCGTTGTCACGTCTGAACTTTGCGCTTCCTGACGAAATTGACGGCGCTTATCCGCTAATTCCTGTTGCAAAAGTAATACCCTTGACGCAGACGTGTTGTCTAGCAATAATTTTTCATGCTTGGCCTCCGCGACCAAATGCGTCTGACCCGTTTCTTGTTTCAGTTGCTCATATTGTTCATCTATCGGTTGGTCCATGATCGTCGCAATCAATTCCTTTGAAAATGCTTGTCCGAGAAGAATCGGTGGTGTGACCTGTAGTTGTTGGGCTATGGCAGTAACTAAAAAAAGAATGGCGATCATTACAGTCGTCTTATTCATCTGGTACAAAAAATTGTTCTCCCCTCTGTGAAAAAATATTGATTTCTAGTTTATATTCACAGAGGAGAAAGAATATCACTTAAAAATGAGATCGGGCGATTTTCTCGCTTGGCTGCTCTTGCTCGGATAGAAACGAGAATAAGTATGAAAGCTCACGTCCGCCTAATAGATTCTGATCGCTTAAATGACGGCCGCCTGTTTTTAATCTATTCATTTCTCGTAACGATGACTTTTGCTCGCTTTTAGCCAAAAATTGAATTTTTAATTCATTTTCCCCTTTTAATTCAGTAAACGGAAGCGTTAATTTGGGAAGAACTCTCTGTTCCGCCGCAACCCGAATCTTCACGCTAAAATGGGAATCGTTTAATTTCCGAAGTGTTTCCCTTGACAAAAAGGGCTGCCCTTGTTCGCCAAGTTCTCGTTTAAAAACAATCCGCCGCAACCAATTTATAAAGACGATAAACCAATGAGATGCTTGACGATAAGGCCTAAATCCGTTCTCCATTTTCGTATGAAAAACGTGATGATTTTTCCGATTGAGCTGCTTTTCAACGGGGACCAGCGTGAAACTGACACGAGCACGTTCTCCTTCTTCCAATAGGAGATGATCTGGAAAAATGACGTCACTGGACGGCAGGGAAAACATTTGATCAAAATTTAACTTTAATTCACAGACAGAAAGATGGGCGGGGACGGCTAACGCTGTCAGATCCACGGTCGGATAAGACCAGTTTCCCCTGCTCCTTCTTTCTTTGGCGCGAGGATATTGTGGAAAATGGTTGATCAGATGTTGAGGAAGTGTCATATATACATTGTAAGGGTTTGTTCCTTCGTAAATTAAATCGATTCCAATCCTGTCCATACTCTGTCTCCACCAACGCTTCTTTTGGAGCATATAGCGGTGGACTCTTCTCCAAAACCGTTGCTGTTCTTCTCCCGTTAAATACGGCTTCGATGTCATTTGAAAAATGTGAAGAAGTTCGCTCATTTTTTTCTGCACCTCCCTAACTATGGGTATGCAAAAAATGGCGCAATCATGTAATAGAATGTAACTAAGTTTTATGTTATACTTTTTTGCAAGGGTTCGTTTCGTTATATGTCCGCCAGGCAACATTTTCATTCTGATCGAAATACAAAAATACGATTAGAGGTGATGTTCAGATGGAAACGCAAACACTGAGACTTTCAGACATCGTTTTATCTGTAAGGCCTGAACTCTACCAACTTCTTACTTCACAGGAGAGGGAGCTGGAGATTGTGTTGAGGCAGGGAATTAGTACTGTACAACCCGAAGATTTACTTGAGATAATTGAAGCGAGTATAGCTTATAACAAAGAAAACGACGCTCTTCACTAAGGCGTCGTTTTCTGTTTTTGTTTTTAATCATTCTTTCGAAAAGAGCCGAATACATCGAATGTCTGGGTAATGTTTACAAAAGCGTGTGAATCGGTTTGTCTGATCAACGCTTTCATCTCCGATAATTCATAACGCGAAATGACCACAAACAAAACTTTCATCTTTTCTTTCGTGTAGGCCCCTTCCCCATCCAAAATCGTAATCCCGCGATGAAACCCGATCAAAATGCTATCCCTTAATTTTTCGGCTTCTTTCGTTATAATCATCAGCGTTAATTTGATGTGCTTCGTATGAACCGTGTCGATCACTTTACCCGCCGCATAGATCGATAACATTGTGTATAGAGCCAGGTCCCAGCCAAATAAAAACCCGGAAATAAATACGACGATCGCATTCATAGAAGAAATCAAACTCCCTAACGGAAAATCCTTTTTTAACGTTAGAAGCAAACCGACGATATCAAAGCCGCCCGTTGACCCTCGAAATCTGAAAATTGAACCGACGGATCCACCGACTAACACACCGCCGAAGACGGAAGCAAGCAACGGTTCCTGTGTGATCGGCTCAAGCGGAATAATCTGCATCGAAATCGTAGTAACAACGACGGAAAAAACACTATACCCGATGAAACGCTTACCTAGTTTTAAAAAACCAAGGATGAACAACGGGACATTTAAGGCAAAAATGGTAAATCCCGTATTTAACGGCGTCGTTAACCCGATGATCATTCCGATACCAGACAAACCACCACTTAATATTTTGTTGGGAATTAGAAATTGATTGTATGAGAAGGCAAGCACAATCGATGCAATAAAAATAACAGCCAGTCGATAAATTGGACCGATATAACACAAAAAGGAAAGATGCATAGATGAGTTTCTCCTAAATACTAGCTCTAAACAGAACAGAACCTTTTTATATAGCTTGTCCACATTTTGCCATTTAAACAACTTCACCTTTTAAGGCGCGACTAGACTTGTCGGCCTCGCTCCAGCTCAGATACGCCCGCACTAAGCGAATACGATTATATCGTTCACCTACTTCGCTGCGTTCAACACCCTCTTCATCAGTCCCATAAAGTTGAGTATAGATTGGTTTGAGTCGTTCACCGCCAAGCCTCGCGACGAGTTCAGTGATCTGCTGGCGTTCTTGAATCGCAGCCACTTGTGATTTTACATATTCAAGCGGGTCATAACCCATCTCGGCTAATTGTTGGATTCTTTTCAAGACGATCTCCATTGAAAGATTTAACTGCTTGATCGCCTCCTCAATCGGCGTCGCCGCTTTTATCAATTGCAACAAATGTACTCTTTCATCTCGTTCTTGCTCTGTGCGAAGCTGTCTTTTTTGTTTCTGAAGTCGATGTTCGGAAATCATCCAAAAAGCGAGTGTATCCCAGCGAACCTCCTCTTCAACCCACCCTAATGGAAAAGGTCGCGGCTGCTCATATTTCTTTGTGATTTCCAAGATCTCAGCGCCATATTGAGCCTTCCGCTGTTCGCCCACTCCAGGCAACTGTTCCAGTTGTTGGTCTTGATGCGGGATGAACGCCGCTAGAAGTGTAAGTAATTTGTCTGTCGCAATAATATAGGGGGGCAATTTATTTGTGGCGGCAGCGCTTCTGCGCCATTCTTTTAATTCTTTGTAAAGGGATGGGTTGAAATGTTGAGCCGCATAGTAGCCCATTTTTCGGGAGAGCGTAAAACGAGGAGACAATGTTTCGAGTAAGTGGGGAATAAAAGGATTGTGGAGTTGATACCCCTGTTTGATTTTATCAAGTATGAGGGTCTCTGCGGCTTGCCAAGCAAGTTCTAAGCTCGGTCCCGCATACTGAATACTAAGTTCTTCTTCATCTGTTCCAAGAAGCGACCATTGCGTTTCAAAAGCGCCGTCTCGTTGTAGTAGCATCATTTTTCCTCGTTCCCCATGCGGCTTGTCCAGTGTGACGACGTATTCAATGTTTTCTATCATCGCGCCAAATTTCATCCTCTCTGTTCATTTGTTTCGCCGTCAAAACGGAGGCGAACACATCTTATTATACCAGAGTTAACCAATAATCCGATTGTGTTCGCGTGACTATTCTGTGAATGAATCCAAACAAGAAGAGCGGTTCCCCGCCTCCTCTCATTTATGATCATTCCAACCGCGCATGATGGCATGACAAATTTAACTCATCTACCATTTGGCCAGCCCGTTGTTGACACGTAAAATAAAGTATTTGGTGTTCAGATGTAAAACGATGCAAACAATCAAGCGCCGCTCGCTTCCTGTTATCATCAAAATTAACGAAAATATCGTCTAAAATGATTGGCGGCCTACTCGTCTTACTACTCTCCTTAATTAGCCCAAAACGCAGGCACAGAAACAATTGCTCACGCGCTCCTCGGCTGAGATATTGCGGTTCCATCCGCAAACCATCCTCTCGTTCAACGAGCAAACGTTCCTCACCAATGGGTGATAACACCCTTTGGTACCTTGCCGCGGTCATTTCCGAAAAAAGGGCAGAAGCCTCCCGCAATACTTGCGGTTGTTTACGAGCTTCATACGATTCTTGCGTTTGCGCAAGCAAGCGGTTGGCCAGTCGCAGCGTGATCCACCTTTTTGCCTCGGTTTGAGCAGCGGTTAAACATTCTTGACGCTGTTGTTTCAATTGCGATAGTTGTTCGCCGTGTTCTAGTTGGCGCAAACGATTCGTATATTGACCGCGTTCATCCGCCAGCTGTTTCAACCGCATTTGAGCCTCCGCTCCCTTTGTTGCATAGCGATTCGCTTGTTGTTCAATATAATCAAGCGGGTATTCATCGATCCTTTTCTTAATGCGCTCATCTACATCCGCAGTGTCCATTGTCAGCTCGAGCATCCGCATTCTCTCTTCAAGTTGCTCACGTTCTTTCATTTGACGATATAATCTTCTGAACGATTCACTGTCTGTCACTGAAATGGAACGCAATAAGTCAAGACGCTGCTCCCGCAATTTCTCCAAGAAACGTTCTTTCATCTGCAAACGAGCATGTTCCGCTTCGCTTTCCTTTTCCAAAATTTCCTTTGCTTCAGCTCGTTGCTTTTCACGCGTCATCACTTGTTTCAGCTCAACCAGCATTCGCAACGGATCGTCAGGTTGATCAGGCAGTTCTATCTGTTGCCACACGGCGCTCATCTTATCATGAAAACCCTGCCATTCCGCTTGCAAGCTTACTTGTATCTCTTGCTCGCGGTCTCGCTTCAATAACAACTGTTGACTCTGCTCGACCAATGCGAGTACCTCCAACACTCCGTCGGGACTCAAGCGCTCCGACAGACCATCTTCGTCTAACAACGCTTGCCACTCAGCTTGCTCCTGCTCTTGTTGCTTAAGTAGGGTTTGCTGACGATCATTCAATTGTTGCCTCTCCCGCTCAAGTTGTTCAAGCAATTCTTCAAGCCACACTAGTTTGTCCGTTTGTTTCAATCGATGTTCGCGCTGTTCTTTCACCTCGATTAAAGCCTGTTGCAGCGAAGACAGATCAAATCCCGCGCCTAATGAATCGACCAAACGGCTTAACCGCCGCTCTGTTTCTATACGTTTTTTTTGCAGCGCATGCGCTTCCTTTTGCAACGGATGATCGGTAGCTTGTTGAGGGGGGCCTTTGCGGATCGACGTCACATAGATCGCCGCGCTTGCGATCAGAGCAATCGCGAGCGATATAAGCGCAATCCACGAAAACGGCGCATTTACGATCGTGATAGCGACGGTTCCCAGTAGGCCAATTAGGACCAAAAAGATCAACAACCGATTGGGCCCGATTACCGTAGACGACCGTTGCGCATCACTTAATTGTAAATTAAGCCACGCTTCTTGTTGTTTGATCGTTTCTATTTCAAGCAATAAACGTTGACAAGCGGTTAATCTTGCTTCCAACTCAACCAGCTGCTGTTCACTCCTCAACGCGCTTACTTGTTCGCGGACCTGATCCGCCTGTTGTC
Organism: Ammoniphilus oxalaticus; assembly: GCF_003609605.1. NCBI lineage: Bacteria > Bacillati > Bacillota > Bacilli > Caryophanales > Paenibacillaceae > Ammoniphilus > Ammoniphilus oxalaticus. Next base: position 130,603 of record NZ_MCHY01000002.1, read on the forward strand.
GATAGGCCTCCAATTCAGCTTGTTTCGTTTGCAACAGTTCCGCAATCGCTTGCAACCCGGCCTGCAACGGTTCCATTCTGCGGCGATGGTCGCGAATGATTTCTTTTTTACTGAGTGATACATCAAATTGGCGCAAGCGTTGTTCGGTCCATTCCAAGCCCAGTTGTTGTATCGCGCGTTGCAGTTCACGGTCCAACCAGGCTACTTCTTTTTCAATGATCTCAAGTCGTTCTCGCTTTTGCTGCCATCGATCCTTTTGTTCACCGACCCACTCTATTTGCAATTGCTCAATGCGAGGATCGAGTATAATCGCATCCCGTTCGATGATCAACTTATCCAGCCGTTGGCGGGTCTCTTCTAGCTCAACGCTTGCCGTTAAGATCCGCTGTTCAATGTCTTCCAAGCGTCGAACCCCATTTTCGGGAAATGAATCTACTAAAGGGAGCTGACTAGCCTGTTCTTGACAGACCTTCCATTCTTTCTGAAGAGCATAGGCTTCTTTGCTTTTCAACCATTGCTTTTGCTCATTGCTTAGCAAAACCATTTGTTTTTCAAGCTGATTTATTTCATGATCGAGTTCCTCGCGTTTAGCAAGCCAATCGTTATAATATTCATTCTCGCGTTGCAAACTTTCAATTTGCTGCTCGATTTCTTCCAATTGAGTCAGCAATTGATTGAGACTTGGTTGCGCTCCGCGCCGTTTAAAGAGACGTTCTTGCTCTTCATGCCACGTTTTTTTCAGGGTCGGCAAAGAGAGATTTGTTCCCGCATGATAAAGGTAGCTTGTCACTTCCTCTTGCGTTAGCGTGGTCAAATAAGAGAGTTCAGTTAGCCCAAACGCAAAAATATTCGCGTAAAATGTGGGGGACATTCCGGCCAACAGCGCGGCAAGGATTTCGTCGCCATGTTCCGTTCCATCCGGCATCGTTACCCGAACCGAACCTAATGACGTTCGTTTCCCTGTTCGTTCGATCTGGTATTCAGCCCCGCCCTCATCGACTAACAATAGATTACCGCCAAAGCTACCGCCTTCCAACGGTTCATAGCGCATTGCTGGTGAACGCCGATTCTCAAAACCAAACAGCACCGCTTTAATAAATGCGAGCAACGTGCTTTTCCCCGCTTCATTCATGCCTTCAATCACATTGAAGCCAGGTTTTAGGTCCAAACAAAAATCGTGATATTTGCCAAAACCATAAATATGGATCGATCGAATATACAACCCCGCTCCACCTCCTTAAGCTACTTATTACCCCGAATTAACCGCTCCACTTCCCGTTCCCAATCGATCGGCTCATCCCTCAAATTGGCGAGCCATTTACTGCCGAGTCGGTGCTCATTCAATAACGGCGCTACAGCTTCTTGCAACCATGCCTCGCGTAACGCTGCATCACCGCTAAGTTCAGACCATTGATTCAACAATTCAACAACAAATGGATCTTCCTCTTCGACGAGCTGTTGCTCCCAATCGATCTGTTGCAGCCATAAAAAAGGCGTTTGTTCTACGCGATAACGATCAAGTATATCTTGCAAAAAGGCGTGGCGTCCGAGCTGGTCAGCAAGCGTCTGTCCGACGCGCAACCGCAGACGAATAATTAATGAACGATTCCCGTTACTCGCCTTCAAGCCACCAATCTCATCATCTAACAAATCAATCAACGATTGCTCCGTCGAGTTCGCCTCAGCATCTACTGTATGTTCAACCCAACGAATCACGTCTAACGGGCGAAAAGTGAGCGTCGTTTCCCCTGCGTGATTCACACGCCCAAGCAGACACCCCTTCTCCCCGCTTTCTCTCGAATGTCTGCCTTGGGTGTTCCCCGCATAAGCGATCGTTGGTTGTCGTTCGCGCAACACTTGTCTCCGATGGATATGACCGAGCGCCCAATAATCCATTCCCGTCTGCGCTAACTCCTCAAGCGAACAAGGAGCGTAGTTATCGTGAGACGGATCGCCGCCCACGTTTGTATGTAAAACACCGAGCGCATAGGGAACAGCAGTCTCTCGTCTAAACCGACGAACGAGCCGTTCCGTCACCCGCGAAGTTGCGTAACTCATCCCATAAACGCGCGCAATCTCCTTCCCATTGCGCCACACGGGAATCGCTTCCACTTGTTCACCCGAAAAGACATGAATAGCGGGCGGCAAATTCAACTGGGCTCGGTATCCATCGAGCGGATCATGATTCCCATGGGCGACAAACACGCGAATCCCCCGCTCCGCCAATTGACACATCGCCTGTTGAAAACGAAGTTGAGCCGCTAAGCTGCGTTCCTTACAATCGTACACATCTCCAGCGATGATCAAAAAATCAACATTTTCCTCCAGACAGAGTTGGACCAACTGATCCAACGCGGCAAATGTCGATTGTTGAATCTGCTCGCGGATCATCTGCGGCAAATGACTTAAGCCGACAAATGGCGTGTCAAGATGAAGATCGGCCGCATGAACAAAACTGAAACCCACGATGCGTAAGTCCCTCCCTCAAATAGAATGTATGTTCTTATTTTACCCGAATAAGTGTTTGACTGTAAAGCGGATCCATTAAAATGCGAGGATATTTTTTCCTGCAACGAGAAATACTAGAGGGAAATCATTTTTAAAGGAGGGGTTCCTTTTGTTTTTTAACCGTAGAAAAGAGGCTGAACCGATTGAAGAAGTGATGACAGATATATGGGATTGCGTCACAGAAGATTGTTCAGGCTGGGCAAGAAAAGACTTTTCTTTTTCCTCAGAGCCCGTATGCCCTTTCTGTGAGGGAGCGATGATCGCCGAATCCAAAATGTTGCCTGTTTTAAACGATCGTATCCAAAATCGATAATGAGCATAACAAGGAGTCTGCCGCAAATGAGTGACAGACTCCTCAACCAGCCATCGGTAACAGTTTGCTGTTGAACATTACGAGTCTTGGGGCCCTCCTGCGTTTCGTTCGGTCACAAGGCTTGTTCCTTTGTTAAGGATTACTTCAAAGGACCGATCCCCCGATTCAGCCAAATACTGATTATGTGTGACAAGGATGACTTGCCGATCTGTTTGTTGGGTTACGCCTTTTAAAAATTGAGCTAACATCATCCCATATTCTTCGGAAACATGTTTGCCCGGTTCGTCGAGCAGCAGTGGACCGTCGGTCTGTTGTTTGCCAGACTCCATTAAGGCGATCCGCAACGCAAGCGAAACGATATCGACAACCCCGCCGCCGCGCGCATCTTCAGGCTTCGTCTCGACTAACACACCATCATAGTTTGAAACGACATAAAACTGGGCATCCGGACGATTGTTTTTCTCATCAAGCGCAACTTTAAAGGCGATCTCATCGGTATTGAACACATATTGCAAAGCCCCTGTGACCCACGTCTCAATATTTTGTCGGGCTTGTTCACGGGCAAACATCGCCGCTTCTTGCAGCAAAAAGCGAGCTTTCGTGTAATTTTCGATCTCTGTTTGATTGCGCGCCAGGTCTGTTTTTCGCTCCGCTTGTTCTTGCAAGAGCCGATCTTGTTGTCCCCGTCTTCGTTCGTATTGTTGCCGAAACCGCTTCGTCTGTTCTTCCCATTGCGCAAACTTCACATTGTTCCCCTCCTACTTCAAAAGATCAGACGGAATCAGACGCTCAATTTCCTTCAGCAGTTTTTCCTGCTCCACTTGTAATTTTTGAATTTCTGCTTCGATCCGTTCAGGGTCCACGCCTAGTTTGCGAATTTCTTCGACCAGTTCTTTTTCTTGTTGCTCCAAAATTTCTTTGCGACTTAGCGCTCGCGTTCGTAATTCCTTCCCCTTTTCGATCGCTGTTTTCAACTGATTTAATCGCTCTTGGCTCATCAGTTCTCCCTCCCCCTTATCCGTTCAATTCCGCAATGATGCGGGTGACTGTATGCGTCTCAATCGAGCCTAAACAAATCGGACATCTACCGATCTTTTTTAAATGTTGATAATACGTTTCTGCCGTTGTCTCTAAATGTTGGTCAATTTGCTTAAGCTCTTGGTTTAACCGCTCTTGTTGGTCCTTTAGTTCCGTCCATTTTCGATGATAGTCTCTTAAAAGGGCAGTCAGTTCCATGCGGTGTTGCGCTGTTTGAGCCAACTGTTCAGAACGAGGCAACGAATGACTTCGCTCTAAATAAGCTCGAACCTTTACCATTTGACCTTTTGCTTGGCGCCATCGCTCAGCGTAAGCGCTCAACGTGTCAACCGATTGCCGTTTGGCGAGCGCCTGTTCCAATCCCACTTGCGCTCTTTCCAGCCCGTTCGTTTGCTCCGCCACGGTACGGATTCGACGATGCAACATTTTAAATTCGCGTTGTTTTTCAAACAAGTTCGTTACCTGCTCAGCGCGCAATGTCGTCTGTTCCAACTCAATCAACCGCTCCCCAGCCTGATCGAGCTGTTCCGTCTGGACGCAAATTGCCTCCATCCGCGCGCGTCCTTCGGCGATTTCTCGTAGACGAGTCGCGCCTTGAAGTAAAACCGCTAACATTTCTGTCTTCTGTTGCGCGGCGCTATGCAAGGACTCTCCAGTTGCTAACGGTTCCGTTTGCGCAATAACTTGCGTGGCGATCCGCAATTCACCGCGAATAGTGTTCAATCGTTTACCGAGCGTCACCAAGAGCGTTAATTTATGTTCATTAGCTTGCGCTTCGTTCCACCGCTGGTCCGCTTGATCCATCGTCGAAAGCCCATCTAAAAAATGAGCAGCCCGCGCTAATTTATCGGTCAGGTCAAGGCGTTGCGCCTCAAGTTGACGCAAATCAACAACGCGTTGTTCCAATTGCTTCAGACTGGACACGTTTTCCTCCGCTCGTTCTAAATGACGCTGCCAATCGGCAAGCTCGGTATAGGTCTCTAATTGCTCGTTCACTTTTTCTAAATCGGCTTGCAGGCGACGTTGTTCAATTTGTTTGCTGCTTAATTCACTGCTCGTCGTCCGATGCGCGTGATCCAACAGATGGACGCCATTTAGCCGCCCGATTGCTTTCGCTTTGAACGCTCCGTTACTATCGAGTAAAAAAGGCGGCGCCAATTGCATCCCGATATTAAGGGCGACGCGATGGTCCTCATCGATCTTCACTGGGCTTACGCCCGTCGCTTTGATCACCTCTTGCGGCACACGCATGCCAAATCCTTCGAAGCGTTGTTCCTCTTCGCCTGGAATCATAACCGTATACAAATTACGCGAAGAGCTTCGTTCACGGATCACACTCGTCCCGTCAGTCATCACTAACGTTACCTTGGCCCTCGTCGCCCCCACCCGAATAAAGTCCAAGCCCCTCGGCTCGTTATACAAAACCCAGCGTATCGCGCGTAAAATCGCTGTCTTCCCTTGATCACTCGGTCCAGTGATCACATTAAAACCAGCCGCCAATTCCATCTCTGTATAGCGATGCGATTGAAAATCTTCGATAATGACGCGTTGAATCCCCTTCAATCATTCTCCTCCTCCAACCGTTCTTGCGCTTGGGCGATCTGCTCCAAAACAATTTGACGCACGGCGGGTTCAATTCCTTCGCGACTCGCCAACTGCTCGATTAGTTCATGAACATTTGCGTATTGAAACTGGCCGGCTTGACGAATCTGATCGACAACCTGACGCATCTTTTGCTCACGATAAATGGCTTCTTCCCCCTGTGAGCGATCGAGTACATCCTTCCCATGCGGAGCGGAACGCAGCGGCATTTTGCGATAACTTAATTTTTGATCATTCACCTCTATTAAAACGAGTTGCGGTGTTCGACTTATTTCACGGGGATGATTGCTTAACCGAACGAGCGCGCCGGGGTTGACGAACATCTTCCCATCTTTTATCGTGTCAGGGAAGCCAAGGTGATTGTGTCCGCACAGTGTCAAATCCGCTTCCGTTTGAACGATTTGATCGATTAACGTGTGGGCCACCCCTTCGATAAACGGACGGTCCAGCAACATCCCGTGAACGAGATGAATCGCGACATCCGCCTGCTCTTTTGTGACACAGTAATCTAACGTCGGGTCTCGGCGGTCCAAATCGAGATGAAAGTGTTGTCCAGTGACTTGGACCCGCTGACCTTTTTTCTCAAAATAAATCCGCTCGCCTGGATGAATGATGCGGATCACGCCCAGTTTATTGGCCAACCCAAGCATCGTCCGATCTAATGTTTGCGGATTGTGAGCAAACACGTCGTGATTCCCGACAATCCCATACAAAGGTGCTTGCAACGCGTTAAAAATAGATAAGAATTCACCAACGACAGACGGTGACGGCGCAGGCACATCGAACACATCTCCTCCGTGCAGCACCGCCTCCACCTGCAACTCATTGGCAACAGCGACCGCTTCCTTTAGTTTCAATTTCAATGTCTCTGGGAAAGGATCTAGTCGATTCGCTGGGGCCGTACCCCGAATGTGGGTGTCTGTGAGAAATAAAAACCGCAATCTTTACACACGCTCCTTCCAAACGACTTCGAACATGCTTTGCTCATTTTAGTGTAACATATTTAAAAACCAAAAAAACGCACCCCATTAGATGCGTTTTTCCGCGATCAGATATTGTTCAATTGTGGCGATGCAACCACGCGTATTTCCGTAAATTTTATCGGGCGTAAAGCGAATAATCCACCACCCTTGTTCGCTGAGAGCCTTTTCTCTTTTCCTGTTGCGCGCCCGATCGAGGTCATGCTCTTCCCACGGACGACGCGCGCAATCAATCGCCAACTTACGGCGCGGGAATGCAAGATCCAGCTCAAAGCGATCCACTTGATAACTGACGGTCGGGTGATAGCCTTCATCCGACAATACTTGAAATAAATACCGTTGACTCGAGCGTCGGCAATCGTGATGTTGCGGCTCTTTTTTCTGACGGGCCCATGGGAACCAACAGATCGTCCACAGGACTACGACGATAATGAACACATAAGAGAGTATCATCTTTTCACACCTCTGTTAAAGTATGGCTACTCTCCATTATTTTATGCTAACGCCGCTGATTTGCCGCTAGTTTTTCAGCTCTAGCCTGAATAACATCCGAACGGTTCCGCAAGGCATGGCGATGGATCAACGCATCTTCCATCGAACTCGGCGCGAACCAACTCCAGCCATGTGCCGCGCATTCCGCCTCGGCCAATTCCTCTAACGTTGGATCACTGATCGGCAAGTTAAGATCGAAATACGCTTCACCTTGTTCAACCGCTTCGATGCGTTGCTTAATCATCTCTGTTAGGCGGTGATAGTCGAGCCCGACTCGTTCAACATCCGCTTTCGTCATTCTCGTAAATGTACTGTTTAACATTTTAATGGCGCCGCCGTAATTGCCGCGTCGATGATGATAAAGTCCAACCGCGATTTGAATCAAGACAACCCAGATCGGTTCGCGTTCGGGCAATGATTTCCAATATTCTTCTAATACTTCGTGACATTCGAAAAAATCCCGATCCCCATGAAAATGGGCAAGGTATTTAATATAGTCCGCTGGATAATGCACCAATTGTCTCCCCTATTCATGTTCTTTTTACAACAGTATAACAGGAAAAACAAAAAGGTGTCGTTCATAACTGCCGTAACAACACCTTTTTGTAACCGTTTATTTTTTAATCATCCGCTTCCGATTCTTCGCGTTCCTCGACTTCGGGAGCGGCGTGAACACGCGTAATTTGTTCGCCTTTTTCGAGTGGGATCAATGCTCGCCCAATCCCGCCTTGTTCCGAAACATCAATAGAATCGAACGCGATCTCGCCCCGCTTACCTTGATCTGTTTCATAGAACTGCGTCGCAATGCCTTCCTGTTCAAGGGCCGCATAAACGATGCGATGCGGATTGTTCTTCCTTCTTCGAATCACGGTTACCCCTTTACCGCTACGGCCTTGGACATCGAAATCAGCAACAGACATTCGTTTGCCGACACCCTCTGTCGTGATCACATCGATAATCCGTTGATCGTCTTCCGTGACCAGGTACGCGGCGATCACTTCGTCTTCGTTGGCAAGATTAATCCCTTTAACACCCATCGTATTACGTCCCGACGGATTGAACTCAGTTAGCGAGACCCGAATCGCAAGGGCATGATGGGTCACAAGCAACAAGTGATCACTTTCATCGCCAAGGAACACGTCCAACAGCTCATCGTCATCTCGAATGCGCGCCGCGATAATACCGCGTTTACGCTGATTTGTAATATATTCGGATAGCGCTGTTTTTTTCACCATCCCGCCTTTTGTCACAAAGTGAACGAACCGATCTTGTTGATTCTCATCGAGCGGGAACATCGCGATAATTTTTTGATCTTTTTGCAAGCCAACAACGTTGATTAAGGCCGAACCGAGGTCTTTCCAACGCGCGTCTGGTATCTCATGCACAGGCAACTGGAAGTACATCCCATCGTTCGTAAACAACAGCAACGACTGAATCGTATTGACGCGCAAGAACCGTTCGATCTGATCCCCATCTTTGATCCCCGCCGTATCCAAGCTTGCCCCTGAACTAGAGAAGGAACGGAGCGAGACTCGTTTAATATACAATTCATCCGAAAGTGTAACGATCACATCCTCAGCGGGAACCGTCACGGAAATATCGATTTCGATTTCCTCAATCTCGTCTTCAATTACGGTTCGACGCTCATTCCCGTACTGATCACGGATTTCCGTTAACTCGCGCTCAATCACTTGGTTCAACTTTTTTTGGCTAGAGAGGATCCCTTTCCACTCTTTTAACTGCTTTTGCAATTCTTTCTTTTCCTTTTCATATCTCTTAATATCTAAACGCGTCAATTGATGCAGGCGAATATCGAGAATCGCTTCCGCTTGCTCATACGTAAACGCATACTTCTCCATTAAATTTGCGCGGGCGTCTTCCCGTCCATCCGACTCCATGATCGTATCGATCACTTCTCTTAAAATCGAAATCGCTTTAATGATGCCCTCAACAATATGTTGACGCTTTTCAGCGCGATCATAATCGTGCTGGGTGCGGCGTGTGACGACTTCTTTTTGATGATCGAGATAGGCGGTTAGGATTTCCTTTAGCCCGAGTTGCTTCGGTTGCGTATCAGCAATCACCAACATATTAAAGCTATATGAAATCTGCAGGTCTGTGCGACGATACAAATAATTTAAGATGCCTTCGACATCTGCGTCGCGTCGCATTTCCAACACAATTCGTAACCCCTCGCGGTCTGTTTCATCGCGCGCCTCAAGTAACCCGTCCACATTTCTCTCCAAGATTTCCTCTTCAATTTGTTGGACGAGGACTTTCTTTCTAACCGTGTACGGAATTTCCTCGATGATTACCAACTGACGGCCTTGTCGCCCCTTTTCAATGCGTGTTTTCGCTCGAATCATAATCCGACCCGATCCGCTGCGATACGCTTTTAAAATCTCCTTTTTTCCTTGGATGATCCCGCCTGTCGGCAAGTCCGGTCCCGGAATATAGGTCATCAGTTCCTCAACAGAAAGCTGCGGATTGTTAAGCAAGACAATCGAACCATTAATCACTTCCCGAAGGTTATGGGTCGGAATTTCCGTGGCAAATCCAATCGAAATGCCAGTAACCCCATTGACAAGCAAATTGGGAAAACGAGAGGGGAGCACAGTAGGTTCTTTCGTAGTGTTATCGTAATTCGAAATGAAATCAACCGTATCTTTCTCAATGTCGCGTAACATCTGCATCGAAATGTCCGTTAATCTCGCTTCGGTATAACGCATCGCCGCCGCAGAATCGCCATCGACCGTTCCCCAGTGCCCATGACCGTCGATTAAGGGTTCCCTCATTTTATGGGGTTGGGCCAAGTTAACCATCGTCTCGTAAATCGAAGAATCGCCGTGCGGGTGATAGTTTCCCATCACATCTCCGACGGTTTTCGCCGATTTACGGTACGCGCGGTCTGGCAAATTGCGTTCCTTATACATTGAATAAAGAACTCGTCGTTGCACGGGTTTTAAGCCGTCTCGCACATCGGGTATGGCGCGAGATAATATAATATAGCGGGCATAGTCGCTAAATCGCGAGCGATAAACGTCCCGTAGACTCATCTGGATATATTCATTAGAAGCGCTCACACTATTCCTCCTCAACAACGAACTTCACATTTTGCTGGATCCATTCTCTGCGAGGCGGCACGCGATCACCCATTAACACCGTGACGATCCGTTCCGCTTCAGCCGCATCTTCAATATCGACTTGAATCAGTCGGCGCGTCGCCGGATTCATCGTTGTGTCCCACAGCTGCTCGGCGTTCATTTCGCCTAACCCCTTATATCGCTGAATCTCAGCCCCTCGACCAAGCTTTTCAAGCGCTTCGTCGCGATCTTCATCAGACCAACAATAGCTCCCCCGTTGCTGTTTCTTTTCTTGTTTATACACTTTATAAAGCGGCGGTTGGGCGATAAACACTTTCCCTCGTTTCACAAGTTCCGGAAAATAACGATAAAACAAGGTCAACAGTAAAATTTGAATGTGGGCTCCATCGTAATCGGCGTCCGTCATAATGATAATCTTGTCAAACGAACATTTGTCCGCTTCAAAGTCATCACCGATCCCCGTTTCGATCACTTCCACAATCGTATTGATCTCCTCGTTGCCTTTCGGTCCAATCACTTCGTAAATTTTACGTTTTTCCACATTAAGTGGTTTTCCGCGTAAGCTTAGCACCGCTTGAAAGTTTCGATCGCGTCCATTGATCGCTGAACCCCCGGCGCTGTCCCCTTCCACGATGAACAATTCATTGCGGCTTGGATCCCGTTTAGCGGGCGGCGTAAATTTATCGCTGATACTGCGTCTGCCTCGGCGCTTGCGTTTACCTGGGTTCCTCAGCGCTTCCGTCGCCTTGCGAATTTCCTCTTTGATTTTACGTGATTCAATCGCTCGATCAATGATCATTTTCGCTGTCTCTGGGTTCTCTTCCAAGAAAAAACCCATTCGATCGCTAATAAACCCGTCAACAGCGGAACGCGCTTCTTCACTTCCTAGCTTATCTTTCGTCTGACTCTCAAATTGAGGATCGTCAATCCGCAAACTTAATACAGCCATAAATCCTTCGCGGTAATCGGTCCCTGATAAGTTTTTATCGTTTTTTCGCAAAAAGTTGTTCTTACGAGCGTAGTCGTTTAACACTTTCGTCATCGCGCTGCGTAGCCCTAACACATGGGTGCCCTCATCGATTGTTGGAATCGTGTTCACATAAGACAGTAAATTTTCTGTCGCGGAATCGTTGTATTGAAAGGCCAATTCAATTTCCATCCCGTCGCGTTCACCGTCAAAGTAAACGATTTCATGATGTGTTGACTTGCCTTCATTTAAAGAAGCGATAAACGCTCGAATACCTTCTTCAAATTTAAACGTGTCGATCCGATGCGGGGTTACCCGCTCGTCCCTGAGGTTAATCGTAACCCCTTTGAGCAAGTAAGCATTATCCTTCAGACGCGCTTGCAACGTTTCATACTCGTATTCCGTTTCGGTGAACACGAGCGGATCTGGTTTGAACCGAACGATCGTGCCCGTTTTGCGCGTGGAGCCTGATTCAACGAGATCGGTCACAGGATGTCCGACTTTCATCTCACCGTTGGCTTCCTCGATATATTCAAAGCGTTGTTTATATACTTTCCCTTCGCGGTGGATCTCTACTTCCAGCCATTCTGATAAGGCGTTAACGACACTCGCCCCGACGCCATGCAATCCACCTGACTTCCGATACCCTTCACCGCCGCCAAACTTTCCGCCCGCGTGCAACACCGTGAACACGACGGTCGGCGTAGGAATTCCTTCATCTCGATTGATCCCTGTTGGAATCCCGCGTCCGTTGTCCTCCACTGAAACGCTATTATCTCTATGTATGGTGACATCGATTTGGTCCGCATACCCCGCCAATACTTCGTCCTTAGAGTTGTCGATAATCTCCCAAACTAAATGATGCAGCCCTCTCGTCCCAGTCGAACCGATATACATCCCCGGACGAACCCGAACAGCCGTTAAGCCTTTTAGGACCCGAATATCATCATCACTATATAGCTTCTCCTTCATTTGACTCAACTGGACTTCCCCCTTTGCACTTGAATGTACTGGTTTTTTCCTCTTTTTGCAAGAAAGACTTTTTTATTACGCTTAAGACAAGAAAAAAACCCTATCGATGAGGGTTTTTTATTCACTCTGCTTATGCTGTTCTTCTAACGCAAGAAATTTCATGGTTTGTTTAACTAAATCGGCGATATGATTTCCGCAATCTGGACAGAACGCAATATCCACAGCTACGATTTTATGACAAGCGTTACATTCAACTAAGTCTTTCAGAATTAAGGCCTTGCGTTTAGCCTCATGGATCTGCCGATGGAGTCGCTCCAGCGCATGTACTTGAACATCGACATGATTTTTCGTTTCTTGTTTCAGCATACTCGGATCGCGGTACACCTTTTGTCCAATTGACAGATAGAGACCATCCGCCTCATCCTCTAACTTTTTTATCTGGTGATTCAATTTATTAATTTCGATTACGTCTTGCGATTTACGAGTGGCCGCATCAAATGTCCCTCTGACTCGGTTTAAAAAACTCATATTCTCCTCCTCAGACACTATTTCCTAACACTATATGTGTCGATTGGAGGGAGCAGAACTGAGGAAAGCGAAGGATGCCAACGAAGGTGAAAAAAGCTGACCCTTCAGGTAGAGTCAAACACGTGGCCATTAACCTAACTTTAAGAAGCGCAGCGCCAAACGGCGCTCGTCGCTTCCATCGCCAATCTTTGTTTCGAGTCAACTCCCGCGGTCAGCTTCGTTGTTATTTTCTTCTTTCACGCTTTCCTAAATCGCCCATTCTATCTTCGCTATTTTTCATCCATCTTCTCATTAACGATTCAAAATCGTCCTTTTGATTTTGCGCTTGTCGTTGTCCACCACCTGGACCCCGATCGTCGCGTCTTCTATTCGGTGTACGATTGCCTGATCTCGCTCTAGGTTCTTCATCAATACGCATCGTTAACGAAATCTTACCGTCTGCCTTAATCTCTGTTACTCTTACCTTTACTTTATCGCTTACTTTAATGACTTGATGAATATCTTCCACGTATGAGGAAGAAATCTGTGAAATATGAACGAGACCTTGCTTACTGTCACCAATACTGACAAAGGCACCAAATGGTTGCACTCCTACAACTGTACCTTCGATAATGTTTCCTACTTCAATCGTACTCAAAAAATGTTCCCCCTAGATTTTATGTGCAATTTTAAATATACATTAAAAATATCAGGAAATAAAGCTAGACGCAAAGAATTAAATCTTTCGGCATTATTCGACTGTTATGCAGCGACCGATGGTTTGACCCATTTTCACCGCCTGTCCTTCTTCTAGGGACGATGTAAATTCCACCTTCCCTTGCTCAAAAACGAGCACAACAGTAGACCCGAATTGAAAGTATCCAATTTCTTCCCCGCGTTCAAGCGGCTTTGCAGCCGTTAGCCTTTGATGTAAAACCGTACCCGCTTTCACATTCGTTCCCGCTTCTCTACTATACCCTACTTTTACACTTCCTACAATGGTCGCCCCTACTTTCACGATGGCAACCCTACCAACAGTCGGAGATTGGACGAACGTAATCAACCGTTCATTCTTCGCAAACAAACCTTTGACCGCGCGCGCCCCAAAAGCGTTGACAGGAAATAAAGTGCCCGGTAAATAACTATAATCGGTGATCTCGCCGCTGACAGGCGTATGTACACGGTGATAGTCGCGCGGACTTAAGTAAATCGTCATAAATTGCCCGCCTTCATATCTTTGCGTCTCGCTTTGCGGGATGCCAAGCAAATTCCACACGGCAAATGGAATCCCTTTTGCCTGAATCAGTTGCCCCCGCTCAATCGTTCCAAACGCGGCTATTTTTCCATCAGCGGGACTGACAATAAATTTTTCATCCGTATCGATCGGTCGCGCCTCTCGTTTTAATTTGCGCGTAAAAAAATCATTAAGCGTCTGATAATCTCCAAGCGCCATTTCCGCTTCCTCAAGCGAAATTTGATAGAATTTAGAGAAAAAGGGGATCGCCTTTCTACTGATGGGACGGCTAGCCGCGTTTCCAACCCAGCGAGAAATAAGATGGGTCGGCATCATTCGCATCAATTGCAACAAAATAAAATCAATCATCGGTATCCTCCGCTTGCTAACATGTTGTTTTATTCTAATTGAAAAAAAGACAAAAGTAAAAAAACGGCATCGCAATTCAATCCATGTTATAGTTTATTTTCAAGATTTATTGCCGCAACGATCAAGAGCAAGTATACTTAAGTCCGTATGCGCGTACGAAAGCGCGATGTTGTGTTTTGTAGGGGGGAAACGATGAAAAAGTTGCGCCTTGTATTTTGGACCTTACTGGTCACCCAACTGATCTTAACGGGTTGTTCGCAAGAGAAAGTAATGGATACAGAATTCATTCGTTTAAAAAATAATGTAAAAGACATAGAGCTCGCGTTAAAACAACGGGAAGATGAAGCAGTCCACATGAGCCAGAAGCTAACAAACTTAGAAGAGACCGTGAAGAGACAAAAAGAAGAGATTTCGCAATTGATGGCGGCATCGCCGCAAGCCCAATCACAGGACAAGCATCCTGTCATCATCCAAGATATCCAAGTCACATCGGAACAAATGGACGCCAATGGCCGTGTCTGGGGTCCATTCGACTTGAATATTACGCTATACAACGGCACCGACCACCCGATCGCGGACAGTGTTTCCGCGCTCATTGTGAGCGAAGACCCGCTCAAAAACAGCCATACGCCAAAAGTCGAACAAATTGTGAAGCGATTTGAGATCGGGCCAAAAGAGTCAAAGATAGTCCGCTTAGAGCAGTTACCAATCAACCATCCAACGAAACGACTCAATGTCGTTGTCAAACTTTTGGAAAACACGCGCGCGCCAAACAATGCGGGCGTCCCGGGTAAAGCGACATGGGTGGTCATCCCTACCGTTATTTTTCCTCCAGACAACCCTTAAAAAAACCAGGACTAGCTGTCCTGGTTTTTTTATGCCTATCACGCTTTCGCCGTCCCCTTTGATTGCTCCTCGCCTAAAAGGAGGTTTGTTGAAATAAAGGAACATGTTGATTGGCGTATGCGCGACCGAATCGTTGTCTTCTCCGTTCACGAATAAAGTTATAATGAAAATGGGTCGCTTGTTGTTCAACTTTCGATAAAACCCATCCTTGTTTGCTCATGCCATCCAAAACTTCCGGGGCGATGACCCCCTTGGTAACCATCACGTGTTGACCGCGTACTCTTTTTCCGACTACTAGAACTCCATTTTCCATGAATATTCAACACCTTTTATATAAAATTTCCACAGTTTTCTACGTTTCAACAAAACATCCCATCAATTGGTTTCCTTGTCTATAATTGTAAATAAAAGGCATTGATATTCCAACAAAAATCGTTCGTTTTTTTTCGACGCAATGCGCCAGCATCCTCGCCTTTCGCCTTTTTACAAACAGGCAGAAAACGAAAACGGCTAACAAATCGACAAACGCTTCATTATTTTCATTTTAAGACTCGCTTGAGTCTTGCGCAAAACGACGGGCAATGCTGTCGATTTCTGATTCCACTTCCGCTCGAATCGCATCAACCTGGTTGAAATCCATCGCCGCGACATAGAGCTCCTTTAATTGATCTTGCGCTTCCTTGGCTTCGCCTAGCTTAGTCGCCCCTTGTTTCATTTTGGCGCGATAGCGAGCGCTGATATCTTGAATTCGCTCCGCATACTTCTCATCGGTGCCAGGCTCGATTGCCCGCGCGTAAATGTCGATAATTTCATCATTTTCTCGATCAGGAGAATACTCATGCGGCGTCGTGCTGTCAAAAATAGCGATTCCCAATTCGCGAAAGATCAACATATCGAGACTGTTCGGATCCAATCCGCAATGATATACCTCCATATCAAAGCCGCGCTCTTGCGCAACCGCTGCAATTCTTTTTAACATGGTCGATTTTCCAGAGCCTGCTCGCCCTTTAATGAAATAGCGTTTCGCGACACCTGCCGTAAGATTCGGCACAAAATCAGCGGCCCCATGCGGTGTTGCCGCGCCGAGGTAACGCTGAAGAATCTGTGTTTGTTTGTTTAAGCGCAGTTCGCCAAAACACGCCGCAATCCATTCAGCTGTAATTTCGTCCGCTTTTGCGAAGTCCATGTTTGTAATGTATATCTTTTCCCATTCGTCATGAATCTCTAACGCCTCTCGAAAACACTGACGAGCCTCTTCCAGATGTTGCTCGATCGAACCTCTAAGCTGTACAATCCGCTTCTTTTGTTTCGCTAATGACTCCGTATCCCAAGCGCTTCCGAAGTTGATGTAGTGTTCAATCGCCCCTGGCGCTTTTGCTGTGATCACATGCGGACCACTGCCGTCAACAACGCCCACTTTGAGAGCGGGAATAATCACGCCTTCTACGGCGTCACGATCCAGCGCAGAGTGAATCCACTCCACGTCATACCCTTCATCATTGTATTTTCGGCCCAACGTCTTCATCATCGACGACTTTCCGTTTCCCGGCGCGCCTAATAAAATGAATATGCGGTCCATATACTGTAGAGTCGAATCCAAATAACTGCGGAATCCCCTCGCTGTATTTCCCCCAGCATAGTAATGAATCTCTTTTCCTGCCATATCTAGAACACTCCTTTTAGCGGCATGATTTCTCGGTTCCTCTCCAGTCAATACATTATCCTATGCCTCAAATCAAAAACGGGTGAATGCCTAGCTTCACCCGTTAAACATCTATTGAATGTGTTGTACATGCCGGGAGATCTCTAATGTCTCGCCGCCACTTTCCACTTTTAGCGCATTCGCCGTCGCTACCGCTTTAAAATTCGGTTGGATCAGAATCGTCGTTCGAATCAACTCCGCATCCTCATCGCTCGGTGTAAAATAGCAAAATAGAGTGTCTAAGCCGTTCGATTTTTTCACCGAAACTTCTTCCAAGTAACCCATGAACGATTCTTGTTCGTTATGTCGAATATAGAGTAAATCATCTTCATATTTTTGTTTCATCATGCGGATCAAATCACCGACCCGTTTATATTCTGTTTGCGCCGTGGCCAAATGGGCAAAAGATGAAAATTCGTCTTCCCAAATTAAATCATCAATGTACATTTCCAATTCGGCTTCCTCCATAGGCGTTAACAGCCGCTTGCGATGAATTTTCAAGTCCTCGTTGGAAAAAGAAACATCGGCGATTTCTTCCCTATTTTTAACGACGGTAATATCAAGCGAATCCGCGCCGCTATGCCCCACTTCATAATCCCACTTTGTCAAATCATAGACGATCGAAGAGATACCGCCTTTTGCTGCTTGCTCTCGGTTGAACACAAAAACGCCTCCCCAGATAGTAGTCGTACACCTATTTTTTTCGAACACGGGGCGAATTATGTAGTCTAACAGCAAAAAAAAAAGCTTCTCCGTGTAGGAGAAGCGAGGTTAACTCTCAACCAACTAATTTATCATTAGTTCATTGATACGTTAACCATATCACAACCCGCGGGACTTGTATAACAAAAAAAAATTCCATTCATCTGATTGGTTATTCATCTTCTTCCTTTTCTGTTTCCTCTAGATCGAGCGTTTGCCCGCCCACATAGATGCATACATACGGGTCTACGGCGTCCTCGCTCACGACAGACTGTCTTAGACCGTCTATGAAATGGGTCGTCACATCCAAAAAATTTTGCTTCTCGCCTTCATCATCCAGTTGTCCTAGCACATATAAGTCGCCCTGTTCGCGGTACATGTAAGATAAGTAGCCAACCGCTTTGCCTTTCGTATTCACGACATTTAAAATTTCGCCTTGATCGTTACGAAATTGGGGCTGCAAATAAATCATTCCATCCCCTCCTTAATGTGTGGAAGTTTTTCGGATTGTTTTAAAAAGGGGGTTCGCCCCGCTTTAACTGAAGCAAACCCCCTTTGATCGTTATCTTTCGTCGTCACCCATATTTTTCTCTCGATTGCTCAGTTCTTGTTTCGTCAGTTCTCTGATCATCGAAAACAACGCCTCATCTTCTTCCTTTGAAGCTTCCACATCAAAATTACTGTAATTCCCTTCGCCTGAACGGAATTTATTTAACTTTTGTTCCGCTTCTTTTTCCTCGTAGTTCGCCCGATCAAAGAGCTTTGCGTACATATTTGAAGACTGGACATCTTTTACCCGCTCCATCATCGGCTTACGGTTTTCCGCAATCCATTTCACACCTGCTATAATAAAAGGGGACGTGACTAACAAAGTTGTCCACATTCCTTGTCGAACACCTGCTTGTCGAGCTTCAGTTGTAAAATCTTTGAAAAACATCTACGCTTCACTCCTTTCCTCGACCTTTTCTTAGAATGCTCATCGATTTTAGTTTTTAAACAAAAAAAAGAGCGTTCGAGACGCTCTTTTTATTCCAACCGAAACTTTAATTCGGAACCTTATTATTGATGAAAATCAATTTCAATCTTTTTCCCATGCTCCGCCTGCGCTTTTTTTAGACGAACTTCTAACACCCCGTTTTTATACGAAGCCGTCGCGTTTTCTTCCATGACATTCCCAGGCAGACTGACTTCGCGTTGGAATTGTCCGTAAAAACGTTCACTTAAATGGTAATGATGTTCCTGAAGGGCCTCGTTCTCGCGTTGAATGACGCCATGCAGGAATAACTGACCGCCTGACACATGAATGTCCACATCGTCCTGCTTTTGCAGACCGGGAATGTCGCATGTCACAATGAATTCTTCCGTGGTTTCATATAAGTCGATCATTGGACCCATCTGTTGACCCCATTCTGGAAAAGGGTGTATGTAATTGGGTTCATGTTGGCGTAACGAATGATTCGGCTCAAATTGTTGCGGATGCACTCAAAAACCTCCTGACATATCCATCTTGTGTTTCTTTGTATTAGCCTGTCCATCTTCGCTCGGTCTCAAACATGAAAAATATAACCAATTGGCAACAAAAAAAGCTTCCTTGAATAGAGGCAAAGAAGCTCTTTTGAGGCAGACTATTTATTTTTTACGAAACCAAGCTTTTCAAAGCATTTGTGAATAATCGACATGCGGATATAGAGTCCGTTTTGGGCTTGACGAAAATAGGCGGCGCGGCGGTCGAGATCAACCTCTGGGGCAATTTCTCCCGCTCTTGGCAGCGGATGAAGAATGATCGCCTTTTCTTTCATCACGTCCAGAATCGATTGGTCAATCACGTATTTTCCTTGCGCTTTCTCATATTCCTCAAGTGAAGGAAAGCGTTCCTTTTGGATACGCGTCTGATACAACACGTCGGCGTTAGCCGCCACTTGCTCAAGATCGTTCGTCTCCACATAGGCGATTCCTTTTTCCTCTAGATACTTCTTCACGTAAGGAGGAATCAACACGTTTTCTGGAGCGACATAGTAAATCGTCACATTGTTAAAATTGGCCAACAAGTATGAGAGGGAGTGGACCGTGCGTCCATACGTTAAGTCTCCAATCATGCCAATCTTTAGCCCATCAACTTGTCCTAACTCTTTTTCAATCGTGTAAATATCGAGCAGCGCTTGCGTCGGATGCTCTCCCGCCCCATCCCCCGCGTTAATAATCGGAACTGAAGCGACTGCCGCCGCTTTTTCCGCCGCGCCAATATCCGTATGACGCATCACAATCACATCGCTATACCCCGAGACGATCCGAATCGTATCTTCCAATGATTCTCCTTTGATCGCTGATGAAAACTGAGACGCGTTTTCCGTGCCAATGACTTTTCCGCCCAGTCGACTCATCGCCGATTCAAATGACAACCGCGTACGTGTGCTCGGTTCAAAGAAAAGGGTAGTCATCACCTTATTTTTATAGCGATCCGACCCCCCGCTCGCTTCCACCTGCTCCATTTCTTTCGTTAAACTAAAAATATCTTCTAATGATGCTCGATCAAATTGTTTCGCTCCTAAAATATGATATAAATTCATCCGCATCTCTTTCCTTTCATACCGATTATTAACAACCGTAGTTTACCACAAATCGCTGTTGTCATCGACGGCTTATTGGAAAAGCGAAGCAACTGCGGTACAATAATGGACACGATGCATGTAAAAAAGGAGGCGTGACGGAATGACGCTCACGTACAACGGCAATCCCTATGATGATTTGGGTGGAGCCGAACCATTAAAAAAACTAGTCGATGTCTTTTATACGCTTGTTGCCGCTCACCCTGAGCTTGCCCCTATTTTTCCTGATGACTTGACGGAAACGAAAGAAAAACAGTTTAAATTTCTATCTCAATTTCTCGGTGGACCCGACCTATATGCGCGCGAATATGGTCACCCCATGTTACGAGCTCGACACATGCCGTTCCCGATTACGCCCAAAAGCGCCGAGGCCTGGTTAGGTTGCATGGACCAAGCCTTAGCTCAAGTGGGCGTGACGGGGCCAATCAGAGAATTCTTGATGAATCGACTGATGCAAACCGCCTACCATATGGTCAACCGCCCACCGCAAGATTAAGGTTTCTTGCCCTTGATGGGACGAACCAAGTGAAGGAAAGAGCCTGTCGCGGTAACGATTAATTCATTGCGATCATTCACAATCTCGCACGATGCTTGCATAATATTTTGAGCGCGTTGGACGAGTTTGCAGTGCGCAATTAACGTCTTGCCGCGGCCGGGCGAATGGTAATTGACATTCATCGATAAGGTAACAATCTTATCTCGTTTCTCAATCATATCATCTAACATCCAAGCCATCGCCATGTCAGCCAGCATGGCGGTGACCCCGCCGTAAACAATCCGATACGGGTTGAGCGTATCCTTCGTAATTGGCATCATACAGCTAAAATCATACAGACTGTCGATCGGTTCCAACATCATAAAATTCCCCATAAATGGATAGTTGTTATCCGCCATCCGCTGCGACGCTTGAATGGCCTTTTCGACAATTTTCAGCTTGCTATCCGGTAACGATAACATGTGTTCGACCAGTCTTTTTTTCTCAGGAGCCAGGCCAGATAATACATCTTTCGACTCATCTTTATTTTCCACTCGTCCCCAACTCCTTTTTCTGTTATAATAAACACGTTGTTTTTTCCCCCCGTAAGACATAAGGAACGAAGGAGAAACAGTGTTATGAGATGCTTTCGTAGATTCATCTCCGCGGCGTTGTTCGCTTTACTTGCGCTCAACCTAACGCCTGCGGACGCAAAAGAAATCGGTCTATTCATTCAAGAGCAGCCCGTTTCTTTTAACGGCGCCCCTCCATTTATAAAAAATGGAACAACGATGGTACCGCTTCGAACAGTGACCGAATCGTTCGGGCTGAAGCTAGACTGGGATCAGTCAACCCGCTCGATTCAACTCACAGGCGCAAATGTTCATATTAAACTTACCATAGATGAGCCGCGCGGGGAAGTAAATCGTAAACAGATCACCCTGCCGCAGCCGCCAACGATTGTTAGTGATCGTACATACGTGCCCCTTCGCTTCGTTGGAGAACAGCTCAACAAATCCGTGGAGTGGGAACCTGAACAATCGAATATTTTTATTTCAAATAGTCAGTTTGAAAGCGACCAATATTGGTTAGCGAAACTTGTTGAGGCCGAAGCGAGCGGCGAACCTTACCAAGGAAAAGTGGCCGTTGCCGCCGTCGTTATCAATCGCTCTAAATCGCCTTTTTTCCCCAAGTCGATTAAGTCTGTTATCTTTGAACGTCAACAATTCACGCCTGTTCATACAAGACGGATTTACGCGATGCAAGCGAAAACAGACACGGTTAAAGCCGTTTCAGAGGCGTTAAATGGCGTTGACCCGACGAATGGCGCTCTGTATTTTCACAATCCGCAAAAGTCCAACAACCGCTTTTTGGCTGGACGCAGCACGACGAGCGTGATCGGCAACCACCGGTTTGCTCGATAACGAAGCGCAAAAGGCATATGAGCCTGTTCACACAGGGCAAGCTCATATGCCTTTTTTATTTTTCACAAACACCCGCTTCCTATCCAACACCGGACAACCTATAACCAACTTAGAACATTCTTTTTTTCTTAGCGACTTCCGCCGCTTCCTTGCTGCTCGTCAGCCCCATCTTTTTCAAAATGCGATTGATATGATTTTTGATCGTCCGTTCGGTCACGAACAATTTCTCGGCGGCTTGCGCTTGAGTATGTCCTTCATGGATGAACTTAAGCACATCTTTTTCCGCGGGCGTCAGTAAACTCTCATTCTCTTGTTGTTTCATTCGTTGAAATTCTTTGCGTAATACAGCGGCTGCCGTTGGATGGATGGCAGAAGATTTAGAAAATGCGGAGCGGATCGCTTCTGGAATTTCTCGAAAATGCAGTTTGTTCAGATAATTGATTGCCCCAGCCGAAAAGGCGTCAACGATCACCTCTTCCTCTGTTAAAGAGGTTAACATAATCACTTTCAGCTGGGCTTGTTGCTCGATCCATTCCGCCGCCAAGTCGATGCCATCACATTCATTTTCTGTGAGATTAATATCCATTAGCGCCACATCCACTTCTTGCCCTGAAAAAGCCTCCCAAGCTGCTTCCCGAGTCTGAGCCGTAGCGACAAGCTGGAAATCAGGTTCCATTTGCACGATTTCTGAAATGCCTTGCAACCAGGTCGGATCATCTTCCACGACCATCACCCGAATCTTATGCTTATTCATTCATCTTTGCTCCTTCTTTAAGTTCGTGAAACCGTCTTCTAGGGATATAAAGGAAGAACGAAGTCCCTTCCCCAAGCTTACTTTCCATTTCAATCCGCCCTTGGTGCTCACGCATCACTTGAAAACAATAGGCCAGACCGAGCCCAAAATTAAGTTGCTGGCTTTTCTTGGTAGAAAAAAACGGATCGAAAATGGACGCGATATTTTCCTTCGCAATCCCCTTGCCCGTATCTTCAACAGCGACCACGACATATCTTTTGGACAAATAGCTTCGCGCTTGGACCCTCCCATCTCCATCCATCGCCTCCATCGCATTTTGAAGCAAATTGACGAGTACTTCGGTAAGATGGACCTTGTCTGCTGTCAACTGACCATCCACGCCCAGCGATAACTCAATGTGAACGCCCGGATTCGCCTTTGCTAACGGATCGATATGGTTGATCGCGGCCTGAACGATTTCGCTTAGCAAAAATTCTGTCTCATTCAACTTAATTTCTTGCGTCTTGTCATGAATCCGTTCAGCCATCAACAAAATATGATCAGAGGCCGCTTGCAGTTGCGCCAGGTCCCCTTCCATCTCCTTTAACTGATGTTGGGCGGCGATCCGTTCGATGCGATACGCGAGCAATTGAATTTTCCCCACTTCGTTCTTTAAGGTGTGATTTAAAATCGAGGTTCCTGAAGTCAACGCGCGCAGCGTCGAACGAACCCGATTTTGTTCCACGCGCAAGCGCACCCCTAACACCCCGTATTTCAACGCAAATCCGACAAAAAAAATAAATAAAGCCAAAATAAGCGCCAAATTATATTTCCAAGCATCGAAATCGCCAAACAACCGCGCCAAATAGATCGTAAATAGGACGATTAGATTAGGAAAGACAGCAAGAATAATGACAAAGAAACGACTTCTACGCAAAATCGGATCCTTTTCCAGCCACATTTGTTTGACAAGCAACGCGGCTGCGAGAAGCATATAAGGAATGACCCACAGCACCAGGCGCGGATAATCTAATTGCAACGACGGAATGACCGGTGAAATCCAAATCGTATACACGACCGGCAACAAGAGAAGCAATCCCCATCGGAAACGCCAAATCGGTTTAAGCTGCTCGCCTGAATAAAGCGCGAACATAAGATACGTATAAGGCAAGCCGACTTGGCAAATCAGCGAGGCGACTGACGCCGCTTCAATCATTCGTTCATTCAGCCAGCTTTGAAAGACGGGCGAGCCGAGGACCGCCTCGTTTAATAGCGGACGTATTTCTTCGTTTAAAGAACCTGCCAAAAAACCAAATCCCCCAACAAAAGCCATCACAGCCGCCCATCGCGAACTCGGATTCTTTGGATCCGTGACAATCAGTAAGGCGCTGATCGTCCAAATCGCCACTAATGCAATTCCCATCAACATAGTGTTGTATAAGCTCCTTTTTTTCCGCTCTATGATCCATATCTTTCAGTTTAATAGAAGCATTCATATTCTTCAATGGTCCGCCATATAGTTGATAGTAGCATAACAAACGACAATTCTTTTTAAAGGGTGGCCCACTATGAACAGATTTTATCATTTGAGACTTCCTAATCTACTATTTCTATTATCGCTGCTCAGCTCCCTGCTTATCCTCTCATTTGGCTGGCTGTTCGGGACAAAAGCGTTCAACATATCTTCGCCGTCAATGAGACAAGCCGTCGCTCAATTGTCCAAAGAAACGATGTTGGGAGCGATGGAACGAGAAATTCCTTATTTGCGCTTCCGCGAGGTGGATCCAACCGCCGCGCGCAAGCCTTATGCTCTATTCGCATTTGAAACGTTAACGGGTCTGCATCCGACTGATTTACGTTCTTTGCTCGGTCGCGAATTGCCCGGACTTGCCGCATATAAAACCGAGGCTTTATCAATCGGAGCCAACGTTGATTTAGAACACTATGTTGTTGAGTCCGCCCCGCCACTTGAAATCACACAACTAGAACTTGCTAATCAAAGGGAGGCGGAAGCGGCAGCCGAAGAAAAAAAACAGGCAGCCGTCGCCGCTCAGGCCCGCCAAGTGTTTATTTATAATACACATAACACGGAATCCTGGACCCATGTGACAACAAATAAAGGTGTGGTCGACAAAGACAAAAACGTCACCTTAATCAGCGAACGGCTAGGTGAAGAATTAAAAAAACGCGGCATTCAAACGATCGTCGACACGACCGATCATCAACAAATTTTAGAAGAGCAAGGCCTCGCTTACGCTCTATCTTACGCCGTTTCGTTAAAAGCCGCGAAAGCAGCGATGGCTGAAAATGAACAAATCAGTTATGTGTTCGATATTCACCGCGATTCAAAACGAAAAGATAAAACAACGACCGTCATTAATGGAAAAGCGTACGCTCGACCGTTTTTTGTGATTGGTAAACGCAACCCGCTTTGGGAACAAAACGCCGAATTGGCCAACCAATTCCATCATCTACTCGAGCAAAAATACCCCGGCTTATCGATCGGCGTCTTTGCCAAAGGGGAAGGACACGGGGAATACAATCAATCCATTTCTCCGAATAGTCTCTTAATTGAGGTAGGCGGAATCGACAATACACTGGAAGAAGTGTATAACACGTCTGCCGCATTAGCCGACGTATTCGCCGATATTTATTTTGAAAAAGATCAAAAGGTCGATGCCCCAACCGACTCTTCGGAAAACACACTGTAAAAAAGCAGACAGTCCGACTCCCGACAAACAGAAAACGCCTTCACAATTACTCAGAGTGAAGGCGTTTTTTTTTGATGTATTATCGAGTGCGGCGTTTTTGTTTGCCGAATGGATCAAAAAAAGATGATTGTCGTTGGCCCTGATTTGAAACACGTCGTTGGGAAGGGACCGACTTTCGCTTGATCGGCTGACTATACTGCTCGAGTAATTGCACAGCTTGACGCAATGGAAACGTGTCCGTCGGATTACGAAAGTCTTCGCTCCATTCTCCGAGGTGGGGCAATTCGAGAAGATCTTCACGGGTGGAAATGATGTGAAAGCCATATTCTTCAACTTTGACCAACGTATTGCATGTTTGTTGATGAAATTTGCTTGGATTGGGTGATTGTTGTAACCCGACCTTCTCGGCTTTTCCTTCGGTAATCAACTTTTCGATAACATCTGTTTTCAATTGATAGAGTTTTTGGGGTTGTGGGCTTGTTTTAGCGTGACGATTGACGACAAAGAGCGCTTTTGCTAAATTTCCGATTGTTGGTTGTAAACGCGTTGTTTTTCGACTTGGGATGGGGACTGAATCTTTCAGACTAAACAGATAAAAAATGCGATTTTTATCCTTCAGTTTCGCGATGGGGGAACCTGTTGGGATTTTGCCTATTTTTTGTAGTTCTTCTTTTGTCTTATAACTGGCTGGCACTTGTTCCTTCTTCGTAAATAGCTTCAAAAATAATTCCTCCTTTCCCCACGCTCTCCTCTTATTTTACCATATTACATGGGGTTCTTGTCCAATTTTGCCCAAATCTTTTTACCATATATTAAAAGTGTCATAGGCTGGTCCAATCGGAGACAAAAGGAATCCCGACTCGCGAGGCAAGTCGGATCAATCGCTTTACACGTCGTCGGGTCCTTTTACCGCAGGATAAACAGGCCGATTGTTTGCTTCTTCCTCGCTCGGTTCAGGCGACTCGTATTCCCGTTTTTTAACCTGAGTATAGACCCCGCTCGCGGTTAAGCCAATCAGTAAGGCCAACGTTGATTTTTCAACGAGCCAAGTCGGGATCGAGACGAAGTAGACACCTACAAATAAGGCAATCACCGCTCGAAAGCGACTGGGGATCATAAACGCATTGCCGACCACCGAAACGAAGGCGGCGACAACTGCGGAGATAGTAGCAATATCTACATAAACGTTCTCAAACATGCGATCTCCACCTTTAATGGAAATTTATGCGCTTATTGGCTACCGTATTCCTTTTAATAAAAAAGGTGAAGAGACCGCCCCCTACGGGTCGGCCTCCTCTTTGATCGGCGCATAGTTAACGCCCCGCGTATAATTGTTAACCGCATTCCAGAGCAAAAACTCTTCAACGCCCTCATCTAACAACGCTTGGACTTGCTGCTCAACTTCGCGCGGGCCGTAAGAGAGATAATTCCCCTTCCCTAGCCAGGACGCTGTAAAGTCTTGTAACCAGGGCCTTGAGATCGGCGGGTTTTCAAGCTCAGCTAACTTTTCCTTTTCCACCTTCATGTATTCCCGCGTCAATCGATACGGCTCGAGATCCGGTTTGGCGATATTAAAGTAACCCGGCCCCCAGTGACTCGGGTAAATCATGGAGCTGATCACATCGACCTGATCGCTAATTTCCTTGAAGTTTTGTCCAATCCCAGGCGCCTCCGGCAACGTGGCCGCATAACCGAAAATATCGACCGACACATCGACCCCATACGGAGCTAACTGCTCGCGGGCGTAGCGGACAAAATCCGTTACCGCGCTCACCCGCGCTTTCACCGCATCATAGACGGGCTCAGGCGGTGGCGGAGTCGACGGAAATGGTTCGTTGTTGGAGGCGGCTGTCGTTTCGGTCGCTCTTTCATCTGAAGGCGAATTGGTGATCGCATCTCGTTGTTCAATCTTTTGCGGCGGACCGCTTGGTATCATTTTAAAAGCTGGGATGGATCGGGGCGATGAACCGACTGGCGCGCCCTCGTTATGGATCGGTTTTGTGTTCGTCGCGCGCATCTCTCGCTCCTGCTCTTGCTCCCACAACACTAACTCCTTTTCCCACTCTTGCATCAACCGCGGTTCAAGCTCCTCTTTTGAATAGGCGCCCATCGAATAAGTCAGTGTCTGATCTCTCGTCTCAAATCCTTCAGGAAAACGGACATAGTCGAATTGAATCTCGCGAAAACCGAGTTCCGCCGCTAGCTTAGCGATTTCGATATTATGCTCCCAAACCGATTTTAAAAACGGGTTCACGAATGCCTCTCCACGCCGATTTTTCCACACTTGACCCGCTTGTTGAAAAGAAGTCTCCGGTTTCTCGGCAGCTAAAACTGAATCCTTAAAAACAACAATCCGCGCAATCGGGTAAATTTGATGTTCGGAAAGCTTCTCAAGCAATGCCTTCGGGTCCGCAATATAATTTTTGCTAAACGGGGCCCACTCTCCTTCAAGCGAATACGTAATCCAACCGTAGTCATCTTTGATATCGATAACCATCGCATTCAATTCCGTTTCATCGACCAACGCAATCAGTTCATCCAGCTTCGCCCCTCCCGCCGAATGCGCCGTGACATAAATGCCGCGCACGGCGTCAGGATACGTAAAAGAAGGGATGTCCGCTTTTTCCGCTGTCTCTTCATCAGGTAGCTCGCTAGCATGAGCTCCTTTTGCTTGAGTCAGCCCGTTCGGATCAGTGAACGCCTGCCAACTAAATTGTTCACGGGTCATGTCGGGAGAAACGGGTTCAACTGTAGTCTGCTGCGAACAACCCGAGACGGTAAAACCAAGTAAAGCCGATGCGAATAAGATGCTCCAATTTTTTCTCAAGGTCGTTTCCCCTCTTTTATACATTGGTTATCTATCTGTCATTTGATAGGTCAATGCTCCTATATTTCATTCTATGCTTGACCAACCTGTATAATGAAGCGAAAATATAACGACAATTATAAAAAAGGAGAGAAATAAGCTTATGATTAAAAAACTATCACTGCTACTACTTACGCTCGGTTTGTTAACCGCTTGCGGCGGCGCCAAAGAGAAAGTCGAGGAAGATATTATCACCGATCCAAATCGCGGCGAAACGTCAACAAAATCATGGGACACCCCGCCTGAAATGGCAATCGAAACGGGGCAAAAACTGAAGGCGATCATTGAAACATCAAAAGGAGACATGAAAGTGGAGTTGTTTGCTGATGACGCTCCGAAAACAGTCAATAACTTCGTCTTCTTAGCAAAAGAAGACTTCTACAATAATGTCGTCTTCCATCGCATCATGAAAGATTTTATGATTCAAACAGGGGATCCAACAGGCACGGGCATGGGCGGACCTGGCTATACGTTTGAAGATGAGCTGCCATCCCCCTACTCTTACGATAAGGGAATCGTGGCGATGGCCAATGCCGGAGCAAATACGAATAGTAGCCAGTTTTTCATTTGCAGTGGACCCGATTGTGCGCGAAGCCTAAATCCAAATCCCAATTATACGATCTTCGGGCGCGTGATTGAGGGAGAAGACGTTCTCGACCAACTCGCCAGCACCCCTGTAAAAGCGGGACCTACCGGGGAACCGAGTCAACCGACAGAGGAAGTGTACATTAAGCAAATTGTGATTGAGGAAGAATAGCAGAAGGAAAAGGGGGCTGAGTTTCAGCCTCTTTTTTATGGGAGGCAGCATTGTGAGGCGGAGCTTCAGGACGCGGATGGAGGGGATTTCGGAGAAAATGCGGCC